>JAHQVU010000035.1 GCA_019634145.1 Micavibrio sp.
GGGCTGATTTTCGGTGCTTCGCAAATGATAGTCACATCGGCATTGATGAGCTTGCCGCCGCGACTATGCATCAGCTCAATGGCTTTTTCGAGGAAGATTGCGCTGTCCATATCCTTGAAGGTCATATCGGAGGGCGGGAAATGCACGCCTATATCGCCTGCGCCAAGTGCGCCATAGATTGCGTCGGTCAAAGTGTGGAGGCCGACATCGGCATCGGAATGACCTTTAAGGGCGTGCGTATGAGGCACATCGATGCCGCACAGGCGGACGGGGCCTTTTTTGTTTTCATCAAAGGCATGGGCGTCAAAGCCTTGGCCGATGCGGGTTTCTGTATTTTGAGTCATGAATGCTTTTGTGATTTCTAGATCTTCGGGATAAGTGATTTTTATATTTCGGGTTGAACCCTGGACAAGTTTTACAGGGATTCCGATGGAAGATACAAGTTGGGAATCATCTGTGGCGTCGTTTGCGCTCGTTTCGTGAGCGCGTAAGAGATCGCCGTATCGGAATGCCTGTGGCGTTTGGATTGACCAGAGATCATCGCGGGCAACGCTATCTCCTGCAATATTACCGCTTGAGGATTTGCGCAAGGTCGAGGTGATAGGGGTTGCCAGAGTTGCCGCGCGTGTATTGCTGAGTGCGGTTAAGAGCTCTGATATCTCTTGATCTGTAACGCATGGGCGAGCGGAATCATGAACCAGAATTATATCTTCATCTTTTATGTCTGAAATTGATTTTAGTGCGTTGTAAACGCTTTCTTTTCTGGTTTTTCCACCGTGGCATGAGTGAGCTTTTATGAATGATTTTGATGTTTCTTGAAACGAATATGCATCATCTGCACCGATCGCGACCATTATGGAGAGGCAATTTTCTAGCCGTTCGAATAGTGTAAGGGTATGTTCCAGAACGGTTTTATTGTTAATTTTGAGGTACTGTTTTGGGTGTGATGCACTCATGCGTGAGCCGTTCCCACCTGCGGGAATGATGACATGAAATTGTGGTATGTCAGTGTTGTTGTGCGTCATTCTTGCTTTTTCTGCGTTTCAGGTGTAGAACCGTTGCATATTCTAAGGAAAATGAAGCAAAACAGAAGTGCTAATTTCGCAAAATTTATGGTTTCCCCTGTTCTTAAAAATAAAGACCATTTAATGAGTCCGCTTTACCGTATATTTTTTGGTGGGTGGAAACGTTTTACAGCCGAGGGGGTTGTTGGGCGCAGTTGGCGAAATCGTATGGCTGTAATACTTATTATAGCCGTTATAGCTAGCGGTATTGCAACCTATGCCGCGCTGACCGAAACGCCGCCTTTGGGTAATGATCCGGACACTGTAATCTGGCTGCTTAATATTGATCTCATCCTTTTACTTATGATTATCGGTTTTATTGCCAGGCGGATTGTTGCGCTGTGGAGTGGTAAAAAACGTGGTTTGGCTGGGTCTCATTTGCATGTACGTCTTGTATATATATTTTCGATTATAGCGGCTGTGCCCGCGATCATAATGACGATATTTTCGGCCTATTTCTTTCATTTCGGTGTGCAAACATGGTTTAGCGAAAGAGTGCGTACAGCGGTAAATGAATCACAAGCGGTGGCCGAAGCGTATTTGGAGGAACATACACAAGTTATCCGAGCTGATACATTGGCGATGGCAAATGATTTGAACCGTCAGGCCGATTTGTTCATGTTTAATGAGCAGGCGTTGCAGCGTATTTTGCAGACCCAATCTGTTCTGAGAAATCTATCCGAAGTGATCATTTTTGATAAGCAGGGTCGAATTTATGCAAGGTCTGGTCTTACATTTTCTTTGGAGTTTGAGGAGATTCCCAATTACGCGCTGGAGCGTGCTGATGATGGGGATGTTGTAATTCTCGCTGGTGGCAATGAAGATCGGGTAAGGGCTTTATTAAAGCTGGAAAATTATGTTGGTCGATATTTATTTGTGGGGCGCATGATTGACCCGAAGGTTCTCTCGCATCTGGCGTCGACAAAAGTCGCATCTGAAGATTACTCGTTGATGGAAGAGCGTTATTCTAACCTGCAAGTTGCGGTGACAATGATCTTCATTGTGATCGGTTTATTGCTTATGGTTTGTGCGATCTGGATTTCTTTATTGATCGCCAGACAGATGGTGGCACCTATCGGGACGCTTATTAATGCAGCTGACCGCGTGCGCGCCGGGGATTTGAGCGTTCGTGTTGAAGAGCAAATGAAGGTGCAGGAGTTTGAATATCTTGCACATTCGTTCAACCGTATGACGCGCCAAATACAAGAGCAGCAAAATGAGTTGATAGAGGCAAATCGACAGCTTGACCGTCGTCGTCATTTTACAGAAACCGTATTAAAAGGCGTTAGTTCCGGCGTTTTGGGTGTTGATAGCGAGGGTGCTATTAATGTTGCCAATAGCACTGCTGTTGAGCTTTTAGGTCTTAAGGGTGAGATTATTCATGGTGCTAAGATTTCCGAGATTTTACCACAACTCAATGATTTGATGGAAAAGGCTTACAAAAAGGCCGAAAGCATTACACAAGGGGAGATTACACTTGTGAGGCCGGATAAAACGCGGCGGAATTTTTTTGTTCGCATAGCGATCGAGACTATTGCTGAAAAAGAAATCGGAGCGATTATCACTTTTGATGATATTACCGATTTGCAATCAGCGCAAAGAAAGGCGGCCTGGGCGGATGTCGCAAGACGTATTGCGCATGAAATTAAAAACCCACTTACCCCTATTCAGCTATCTGCCGAGCGTTTAAAACGTAAGTATATGCCGCAAATAGAAAATGATGCCAAAACCTTCGAGGAATGCACGGACACTATTGTGCGTCACGTTGAGGATATTGGTCATATGGTTAATGAATTCTCTGCATTTGCGCGTATGCCGGAGCCGAAATTGAAGCGGGCAGATGTTATTAAGGAGATTAATCAGGCGCTTATACTACACAGACAGGCGCATTCAACAATATCTTATGAAATTCATGAAATGGGTCATATGCCCAAGAACGTATTGCTTGATACCCAGCAGTTCAGGCAAGTGATTGGTAATTTGGTGCAAAATTCCGTTGAATCTATTGAAGCACGAATAGAGCAGCAAGGTGGAGATGAGGGGCGTGTGGATATTCATTTGGGTTCTAAGGGGAATGATCAAATCTTTATAGCTATTATAGATAATGGAATAGGGTTTCCCGAAGATGCAGACCCCGAAAGCCTAACGGAGCCTTATGTAACGCATAAGCCGAAAGGTACCGGTCTTGGCCTTGCGATTGTAAAGAAGATTATGGAGGATCATAATGGATCGCTTATAGTATCCGAACAGGAATGGCTTCGAGATATGGGCGTTGTCGAGAATGTGGGGGGAGCGGTTATGGTCTTAACCCTGCCTGTTGAGGATGCTTTAGATGAAACTATTGGAATATAGACGCGGTATAGGGTAATAGAACATATGAGCGCACAGATTTTAATTGTTGATGATGAAGCCGACATTCGTAACCTGATTAAGGGGATATTGGAAGATGAAGGCTATAAAACGATCACTTGCGGGACTTCGGATAAGGCATATGAGTTAATAGAATCCGAAGACCCGGCTTTAATTATTCTTGATATATGGCTGCAGGGGAGCGCGGATGACGGGTTAAATATTCTTAAGAAAACGTACGCTTCCAAGCCTTACATACCTGTTTTGATGATTAGTGGACACGGTAATATTGAAACAGCTGTATCGGCGATTAAAGATGGTGCTTATGATTTTATTGAAAAGCCGTTTAAGGCTGATCGTCTGTTGTTAATGATCAGAAGGGCTTTGGAAGCTTCTGCTTTAAAACGTGAAAACATACGCTTAAAATCTATACATGAAAGTAGTGATGTCAGCAAACTTACAGGAACATCATCGGCGATTGAAAGAATTTGCCAGACAATTACGCGTGTAGCGCCAACTAATAGCCGCGTGCTGCTAACAGGTGAGCCAGGAACTGGCAAAAATATCGTGGCGCGAATGCTTCATGAAAACTCAGAACGTAAGGATTGTCCATATCTCGTGGTCAATTGCGCCACTTTAGAGCCTGAAAAACTCGAGGCCGAGCTGTTCGGGGGTTATGAAGGTGCTGTTGCAAAGCCCGGTTTATTCGAAAAGGCCAACGGCGGTACGTTGGTTCTCGATGAAATACTGGATATGAGTTTGCCAACACAAGCTAGAATTGTGCGCGTATTATTGGAAAAACGATTGCAAAAGGGCGCGGATGGTGAGGCTGTTGATCTGGATGTGAGAATATTGGCCACATCGAATAAAAATCTGCCTGAAGCAATTGGTCGTGGAGAGTTTAGGGAGGATTTGTACTACCGTCTTAACGTTGTGCCCTTGCAGCTTCCACCTTTGCGTGAACGTATAAATGACTTGAATGTGTTAATTGAAGAATTTACCGCAGCAATTGCACCTGGTCTAGGTATAGACGGGCGTATTGAGTTCGATGTGTGTGCTCTTCAGAAAATGAAATCTTATGCATGGCCAGGAAATTTGCGACAGCTCAAAAATCTTATTGAATGGATTTTGATAATGAATGGCTTAAATGGTGGCAAGCCAATTAGCGTCGAACAATTGCCGGCGGATATATTGGGATCATTTTCTTCTGAGAAGCAGGTTTCAGACATGGGAGGTAAATTTATGACCATGCCATTACGGGAGGCGCGTGAAGCATTTGAGCGTGAGTATTTGTTGATGCAGATTGAACGTTTTGACGGCAATATTTCAAAGACTGCGCAATTCGTAGGTATGGAGCGCTCAGCGCTGCATAGAAAGTTAAAATCGCTAAAGGTAAATGAGGCTTTACAAGATAGCCATAGCGAAGAAGATTTGAGAAAGAGGGCATAGAAGATGCGGGTGATTATTTGTGGTGCGGGGCAGGTTGGTTACAATATTGCGGCCTATCTTTCCAGAGAAAATAACAATGTTACTGTAGTTGATACGCAAGCCCCGTTGATCAATAAGATTAACGATAATCTTGAGGTAAACGCAATTGTTGGACACGCATCTAATCCTGATGTCCTTGATGCGGCCGGTGCAAAAGATGCGGATATGATGATTGCTGTTACGCAATCTGATGAAATTAATATGGTGGCTTGTCAGATTGGCCACTCTTTATTTGGAATCCCTAAAAAAATTGCACGTGTCCGTGAGCAGGCCTATTTACAACCTGAATGGTCTAATCTGTTTAGTCGCGCGCATATGCCTATTGATGTCATTATTTCACCGGAAGTCATTATTGCGAACGATATATCACAGCGTTTGTCTGTGCCGGGTACGACTTTCGTATCAACATTGTCTGAAGGTTTGGCGTATATGATCGGGGTTGTTTGCGAGGAGGATTGTCCTATCGTGAATACGCCTATTAACCAGCTTCGTAATCTCTTTCCTGATCTGTCGTTCCAGATTTTGGCATTTAGACGTAATAATAAGGCTGTTATTCCTGATGGGCAGGATCATTTAGAAGTCGGGGATGAGGTATTCTTCATCGTTTCTAGTAAGCACCTTATGCGTACAATGCGCATTTTCGGGCATGAGGAAAAGGAAGCCCAGCGCATTATTATTGCAGGTGGAGGTAACATCGGAACGGGCTTGGCACACATTATGCGTGAGCGAAAAAGAGGCGTTGATATCAAAATTATAGATCGTAATAAGGAGCGGGCCGAGCATTTAAGTCAGTTGTTTGATGATGTGATCATCCTGAATGGTAGTGCGTTGGAGCAAAATATTCTTGATGAGGCATCCATTAGTTATGCTGACACCTTTATTGCAGTGACCAATGATGATGAGAGTAATATTTTAGGATCTCTTCTGGCCAAACAGTATGGCTGTAAGCGTGTTATTACATTGGTTAATAACGAGGTGTACTCGCCTCTGGTCGGGCCATTGGGGGTAGATGCTATGGTCTCTCCACGTTCGTTAATTGTTGCGACTATTATGCAACATGTACGTCGTGGACGTATTAAAGGGCTATATAACTTAAGGGATGGTTTTGCGGAAGTCTTGGAAGCGGAAGTGTCTCAAAATTCGGGGCTTGTAAATACCAGTATCATGGACATCAATATGCCGCATGAAATTGTGGTTGGTTGTATCATTAGGGATGGCGAGTTTATCAAGCCTGATCCATCGGTTGTTATTAGGGCTGGGGATACCGTTATTATTCTTGCCGCTCGTGAGCAAGTCAATGAGGTCGAAAAGATGTTTTCGGTGCAGGTAGATTTATTTTAAATGAAGCTGGGTGTTTTTGATTCGGGGCTTGGGGGGATGCTGATAGCATCTGCTATTCGTGATCAATTTGCTGACATCGATATGCTCTATCTTGGTGACACCTTGCATCTTCCCTATGGAAACCGTAGTGCGGAGACAATTTTTCAATATTGTAAAGCGAGTATGGATTTTATGTTCGCGCAGGGCTGCCGCCTTATCATTGTGGCATGTAATACGGCAAGCGCGACTGCCCTAAGGCGGTTGCAGCAAGAATATTTGCCCGAGCGCTACCCCGACCGGCGTATTCTCGGCGTTGTAGTTCCGACCATCGAAGAAGCCCTTGATAAGGGGTATAAGCGTCTTGGGGTGATAGGAACGAATTATACGGTAAGCACAAATGTTTATGAGGAGGAGCTGAAAAAGCTCAATCCGGAAATTCATATTAAACAGCAAAAGTCACCCTTACTTGTGCCTTTAATTGAGCATGGCGGTCAAGCGTGGCTGGATGATGTTATGGATCACTATATTGAGCCTATGATAAGTGGTGATGGGCTTGAAGCTTTGTTATTGGGGTGTACGCATTACGTTTTGTTGAAAGATCGGTTGCGCGCGCATTACGGGTTTGATGTGATGAGTCAGGACGAGATTATACCGCCTAAACTCGTTCAGTACTTTGATAACCATCCTGAAATATATAGGGATTTGACGCATAACGGCTTTAGTGAATTTTATTTGACGGATATTAATGAAAATTATCAGCAAAGCGCGAGCGAGGTCTGTGGCGTCGATGTTGAGTTAAAGCTAGCAGAATTATAGAGGGAGAGATTATGGATCTAGGTCATGTAAAAGGTATGTTTTTTGATTGGGACGGCACGTTGGTTGATAGTTTTCAGTTGCTGCTCAATGCACACAATCATGTGCGCGGTATTTTAGGACAAGAGCCGTTTACGGCGGAGGGCTTTAGGGAATATTTTGGTCAACCGCGAGAGAAGCTTTATGCTGCACTTTATGGTGAGGATATGGAGCGCGCAAAGGAGCTTTTTGTTGCCTATGTGGTGGAAAATAACTCCGAGGGAGTAACGCTGATTGATGGTGCGGTTGAGCTTCTTGAACTGCTCAATGCGCAAGGTGTTCTTTGTGCTGTTGTCACGAACAAGGCGCCGGAGGTTGTCGAGAAAGAGATCGAAAAATTCGGGCTTGGTAAATATTTTAAGGTTATAATCGGATCAGGTCATGCAGTACAAGACAAGCCATCGGGTAAACCTTTGCTTCTCGCTTTGGAGCGTGCGGAACTAGGCAATGCGCCATTGGAAAGTATTGTTTTTGTAGGCGATACGGATAATGATTTGAAATGTGCCGAAGAGGTAGGGTGCGTATCGGTGTTTATAGAAAATATAGAAAAGTATAATCAGTTGATACAAAGCAACAAAATTGATATACATTGCGAATGCTTGCGCGGATTCTATGATTTGCTATTGCAATCAAATGAAAACGCGGTAAAAAGTATGAGTGTAGGGTGAATTTTGCCAAACATTAGAACAATTTAATGTGAATAGATAAGAAAATGAGCGAAAAATTTCAAAACGTACAGGACGTCTTCCTGAATAAAATCCGTAAAGAAAAAATGTCTGTGACAGTGTTTCTAGTTAATGGTGTTAAGTTGCAAGGCGTGGTCACATGGTTTGACAATTTTAGTATGCTGCTTCGTCGTGAATCGCACATACAGCTTGTATATAAGCACGCCATTTCAACAATCATGCCTGGCGGTCCTTTGAACTTGAATGAACGCGATGATGAAGGCGAAAAGTCTTCTGACGCTTAAGCCCGCATGGCTGATCAAAAGTTTATAGATTTTTCCGAACAACAAGGGCGCGCGCTTGTTGTGCATCCGCATTTAAACTCGGCTGAGAGTAGCAAGCTGAGGCATAAGGCTGACCTCATAGAAGAGATTTGTGGTCTGGCGAATGCTATTCATTTGAATATTGCTGGGGTGGAATCATTCAACCTGCCACAAATTCAGGCGGGCGCTTACCTAGGTAAGGGCCAAAGAGAGCTTGTTGCCACCAAGGTTGAAGAGCTCCAGCCTGATATCGTGATTTTCAATTGCACACTTACCCCTGTACAGCAGAGAAATCTTGAAAAGGACATTAATTCCAAGGTTATTGATCGAACAGGTTTGATCCTTGAGATTTTTGGCGCGCGCGCGCAGACGAAGGAAGGGCGCTTGCAAGTCGAGCTGGCTGCGCTTGATTATCAGCGCTCGCGTCTTGTAAGGAGCTGGACTCACCTTGAGAGACAGCGCGGTGGGGCAGGTTTTATGGGTGGTCCCGGTGAGCGGCAGATTGAACTTGATAGGCGTATTATTGATCAAAAGATCGTGAAGCTTAAAAAAGAGCTGGCGACTGTAAAGCGTACACGTGAGTTAGGTCGAAAAGCGCGGGCAAAAGTGCCGTTCCCTGTTGTGGCATTGGTTGGGTATACGAATGCGGGTAAATCGACCCTGTTCAATACACTGACCGATTCTAAAGTTTTTGCTAAAGATTTGTTGTTTGCCACACTTGCTCCAACATTAAGGAAATTGGCGCTTCCTAGCGGACTAAATGTGATTTTATCCGATACTGTGGGGTTTATTTCGGATTTGCCAACCCATCTGATCGCTGCTTTCCGCGCCACATTAGAAGAAACACTTCATGCTGATGTGATTCTCCATGTATGCGATGTA
>JAHQVU010000036.1 GCA_019634145.1 Micavibrio sp.
CTCATTTCGGGGATGCAGCGCTCACTTTGTGCAAATTCATAGCGGGGATGCAAAGCGGAAAGTTTTACGGAGATGCCCGGATGGTTGACATAGCCTTCGCCCACGCGTTCGCCGATATAGCTGATGGCATTGGCATAGGAGTTGTAGTAGCGCTCTGCATCTTCGGCTGTGCGCGCGCCCTCGCCAAGTATATCGTAGGAAATGCGGTAGCCTTTCTTATTTTGGGACTGACCGTTTTGAAAAGCGCCCTCAATAGTTTGGCCAAGGACGAACTGCTTGCCCAAAATTCCCATGGCTTTAATCATAGCTTGATGCAAAAATGGTTCACCTATCCGCGCGATGGCACTGTCTAAGGTCTTGGAAGACATGAATAATCCGAGGCCAGCAGCGCGCACAACCCAATCATTTGAATTGCCTTTGGATCGCAACCAATTGGATGCGGCGACCTTATCATGGATAAGGGCGTGGGCGGTTTTTGCATCAGGAATACGGAGCAAGGCTTCGGCCAGCGTCATGAGGGCAATTCCCTCTTCAGTATCGAGGCTATATTCTTGTAAGAAAGCTTCGAGCTGTCCCGCAGGGCGTTTGGCGTTGCGGTACTCATGGATAATCTTAATCGCTTTTTCCTGCGCTGCATCGGATTGAATCTCTGTCCAATGCAGGCCATGTAGCAGCTCTTGCAGTGCTTGTTCTTCACTTTTTATAAAATGGGATGAAAATGACAACGGCATTGAAATTTCCTTAAGTATTTGCCCGAACGGGGCTTGTTTTAGAAGGCTAAATAAGTCTAGCATAAATATATGGATGATACTGCCCCAACGTCAAATGTTCCCGAATTTTCTGTCGGCGATCTTGCCTTTAGTGTGAAACGCACTTTAGAAGACACTTTTGGCCGCGTGCGCGTGCGTGGGGAACTGGGGCGAGTGACTTTGCCGCGTTCTGGGCATCTCTATACAAATTTGAAGGATGATAATGCCTCGATTGATGCGGTGTGCTGGAAAGGTGCGCTTTCGAAGCTTTCTGTTAAGCCCGAAGAGGGGCTTGAGGTGATTGTCACGGGCCGCATGACCACCTATCCCGCTAGTTCGAAATACCAGCTGGTCATTGAGAGTATGGAACTGGCCGGTGAGGGCGCTCTTTTGAAAATGCTGGAAGAGCGCAAGAAAAAGTTGTCAGCTGAAGGGTTGTTTGCGCTTGAGCGAAAGCGCGCGTTGCCGTTTTTGCCGAATGTCATCGGTGTTGTGACCTCCTCAACGGGTGCGGTTATTCGTGATATTCTCCATCGTCTGGAAGATCGTTTCCCACGCCATGTCTTGGTGTGGCCTGTTCTGGTGCAAGGGCAGGGGGCAGCCGAGCAAGTGGCAGCAGCGATTGAAGGGTTCAATTCTTTGAGTGGCGAAGGTATTTCGCGCCCTGATATTTTAATTGTTGCGCGCGGTGGTGGCTCGTTAGAGGACCTTATGCCCTTTAATGAAGAGATTGTGGTACGGGCTGTAGCGAATAGTGGGATCCCTGTGATTTCAGCGGTGGGTCATGAAACGGATACGACCCTGTGCGATTTAGCGGCGGATTTGCGCGCGCCTACGCCCACTGGCGCGGCAGAGAAGGCCGTGCCGGTCAGGGCTCAGCTGGAAGCGCAAGTGCTTGAGGGGCAGCAGCGCCTGCATAGCGCCATCCACCGTATGATCGGGGATGCCCGAAAAAACACTGAGAATTATAGCGCGCGGCTCGGCGCGCCAGAGCGGTTGCTGGAGGGGTATGCGCAGCGGCTTGATCTTTCAGGTGAGAGGTTGGGCGGCGTGTATCGAGAATATTTAAGCGCTAAAAAACAGCGTTTGATCGAAATGGGCGCGGCGCTTCGTCATCCACAAGAGCTTTTGAATGAGGCACGCGGGCGTGCAGAGCGTCAGGCGGATCAGCTGAAGAATGTTTATGGACTATATTTGAGCGCTAAAAAGCAGGTTTTAACTGAGCGCTCAGGCAAGCTGGCTGTGCCACAGGTGATTGTGCAACATGCTGTTTCGAATACAGAGCGTTGGGGCGAGCGGCTGGTGGATCATGCACCGAATATGATCCGCAATTTTGAGACGAAGCTGGAGCACTTTGATAATCTGCTCAATGCGTATAGTCCGAAAAACGTTCTCAGCCGTGGTTATGCGCTTGTAATGGATGATGCGGGTCATGTGGTACAAAATGGTAAAGCGCTTGGGACTGGTGCGAATATCCGAATTCACTTTAAGGATGATGTAAAGGTTGATGCGGTTGTTGGGAAGGGTGCGCCCGACAAAGCCAAGGCGAAAACCAAGGTCAATGCGCCCTCTGCCATAAAAGGTACACAGGAAAGCTTGTTTTAAAATCTAGTAATTATGGGCAGATAGTCCCGCTTCAGCAAAAGCGTCGATCAGGCGGTCAGAGATGCTGTTGAGGCGTTTGGCGTTGGATATAGCTTTTTCTACGATAGACAGGGCTTCTTCCAGTGGAAATTCAGGTTCGATATTCACATATTCCGCATTGGTTTTAATTCGTGCATAAAAATGAATGGCATCAGATGAGAGCTGGTGACCTAAAACATCCAACTTATCTGTATTACGGTCGAAAACCGAGCGATTGAGTACAGGTTGGGCCTGCACGATATCACCTGATGTTTGATATTTTGGCTGTTTATTAGGATCGCGCAAGGATTTGAGCATTTCCTCATATACGATGATGTAGGCCTCGATCTTGGATTTATTGGATTTGATCTCTGAATCGAGCATGCTTGCAAAAATCTGGCGCTCTTTATCGCGAAGCGCCCGCTCTTTTGTGTTGAGGTCGAGATTGCGGTTCTGCGCATCAATAACGCGCTGAAAACCGCGCATGATCAATGTGCTTAGAACTGCGAAGGCGATGACGATGCATAAGAACAGCACAAAGCCGAGTGTGATCATCACACTGCCGCCGACGCTTTCGGCCTTTGTTTGATTCTCCCCCCAAATGCCGGCTCCCGTATCTTGCGCCATTTCTTCGGCATCGAGATAAGTGCTTTCGAAAATCGTGTCATAAATAGCGGTGCGGTCAACGACAGCATGCCCTTGTTGAAGCATGGCTAGCCCTAAATCTATATCTTGATAGTTTAGGCATTGGGCGATAACGGCATCAGGGGTTCGCCCTTTTAAAACGCAATTGATCGGTGCTTTGGAGATGTTTTTATCCAGCGCCGCGCGCGCGCGCGCGAGCATGATCGGGTTATCGATTGAAGCGGGTTGTATGCCCCATATCTTTACAGGTGTTTTGCCGGCCAGACCTTCGGTCGCGCCAATTGCGCGCATATTAAAGGTGTATGTTTTATCGGTTGGTGTTTGGGCGGTTGCTGTTTGCTGAGAATCTGGTGCGCTTTGCTGAGCTATTGCCGACATTGACGATAAAGTCAAAATGCAGGCAGAGGTCAATAAGGCTTTGTTCAGACGTTTCATATAACCATCATAGAAGAATTAAAAAATTTCACAATCCTATCATATTAACAAGTGTGGTAGAATTAGTTAAAGTGTGTCACTCTTTTTTATATACGAGAAAGTTTTATAAAACCTCATGCGTGAGCCCATAGACAAAATTCTGCAAAAGCTTGGTGTAGCAAGGCCTTTAGCGGCTTATGAAGCGCAGCCATGGTTTTTGCATGATGAAGACAAGGGCATGACCTGTAGTGCAGAGGTGCGCATGGGGCCCGGTGCGCGCGATGCGGAAGCGGAGATTCAGTTGCTTAAAGACGAGCTTGATGCGGATGAGGAAAGCGGGGCAGAGGGGCGAGAGCAGGTACTTTTCATGCGTTTTGAGCCTTTAACTGGGGATTTATGGTCACCTAAAGTGCTTCGTGTGCGCGGTGAGGATTTTTACAATGCCTTCTTTGATTGGGAGGGTAAGGGCTGTAAATTTTTTAAATTGACAATAGAGGCTTTGCAGATGGGGGAAATCCCTGATTTTGAAGCTATGGCTGATGCAAATATGGTCGATGATTCAGAAAAAGGCGGGGGGCGCAGGGGACGCATCGGGCGTAAATCGCCAAGTGCGAAAAACGCAATCGGGATGAAGCGTTAGAGCGGATTATTCCTGATTAATGATAATGTTATAGCCTCGGGCAATTTCGCTTAAGCCATGCTTAAAGAATTCCATATCGGTCTTTAAATGCCATTTCGGGCCTTCACGGTTTAGATACGCGATAATTGCACCGGTTTCCTCATGTTCAGCAAGTGCATCTTTCAGCTCAAAACGTGTGAGCTCGAACTCATTTTCAGCATTGGCGAGGCGGATATAAGCGTTACGTACAGATTCTAGAGACTGCTGTTTCTCATAGCCTTTATAGATCGAGAGGACGATAGCGATTTGTAATACATCGAAGGGTACGGCTTCCAGGTCGATAAAGATGCTTTCATCATCGCCGTCACCCGCCCCAAGGCGGTTATCGCCGCCATGCTTAATGCCGCCATCTAGTGCTTCGGGTTGATTATAAAAGATAAAATCATCGTCAATGCGTGTTTTTCGATTGCGGTCGAGGAGGAAGAGCGAGATATCGAGGTCGAGCGTGTCGGTATCAAAAGCATTCATGTCCCATCCTGCGCCCAGTGTAATTTTCTTTAAGGTCGGATCTTTTTCCATAAGATTAACATCTTCACCCGGCCCAATGCGATGGTCTTTTAATTCAACTTCTTTTCCTTCAAAGCGGGTGTCGAAAATATCATCGCTCATATTTATTGATCCTTATTCAAGATGGTACGCTGAGATTTATAGCGTAGATATAAACATTATAACCGATATAGGCTGCAAGAAACAACGCACCAATTACGGCATTAAGATTTTTTGCGATTAGAAGATATGCCGTGAAAAATAAGCATGTTGCAATCATCACCCATATATCGAAATTCAGAAGCTGTCCTGCATAAGCGTTGGAGGGAATAGGTGTGATGCTGGCTGTGATACCGATAATGATCAGAACGTTAAAGACGTTCGAGCCGATGATATTGCCCAATAGCATATCTGTATGCCCTTTTTTAGCGGCAATAATGCTGGTTGAGAGCTCTGGCAGGGAGGTGCCGATGGCGATAATGCTCAGGCCGATGACAGCTTGGGGTACGCCTAACGTTCCGGCAAAATCTTCTGCGCCGCGCACGAGACATTCCGCACCCCCTGAAACACACGCTAGCCCAAGAGCCAGAAAGCCGTACGCAAAGAGCGGTTTTGTGAAGTTGGGATTAACGTCCTCTTCTATTTCTTTTTCAATTTCTTTTTCGTCAATACCTTGTCTGGTCGAGGCTCTATATTGATAGAAAATATATGCCAAAAGAAAAGCGACCATCATGAAGCCTGCGACTCTCGAAATTTCATCGCCATACATGAGGCCAAGGAGGAGAAAGGCCGTGATGATCATCATCGTGATGTCACGCAAAAGCGATTTATTGATAGTGGGCCTAAGGCCTGCAAAAACGGCGCATGTTCCAAGCACCAATAAAATGTTGGCGATGTTCGAGCCGATAACATTGCCCATCGCAATCCCGCCGCTTCCGCGCATAGTGGCGAGAAGGGAGACGATTAGCTCTGGCAGGGAGGTGCCGAATGCGAGGATAGTAAAGCCGACGACCATAGGGGACAGCCCGAAGCGCTGGGCAATAAAAACAGCGGAATTAACTGTCCAGTCCCCGCCTTTTAATAAAAGTCCGATGCCGATGCCCATGAAAATGAGCGGAAGAATATAGGTGTGAAATAAGGGTATAAAATCCATAGGTGTGTTATATATCTAAAGAGGGGTTTTTTGGCCTTCACCCCATTCGAGGCCATAGCCAAAGGCACGATCCATTTCCTCGTGACCGGGGAAATATTCCGTATAGTTCGTAAGTTTAATGCCGCCGCGGATATTTTCCAGTCCGCCTACAGCACATAAAGCGAGCGCATCATTATGCGCCTGCAGAGTGACGACCAGATCGTTTTCACCCGGCACATCAAGAATAATTTGCGGGGTAATCTCGCTCCAGCGATATGCGCCTTCATAGATATAGATGTATACGAGAATGCGTTTAATCTCACTCCATTTGCGGCCATTAACGAGAATATATTCATCATGGCCCTTGGCATCGCCTTTACGTTCGTCACCTGATAAGCGCATAAAGGGTGAGGTTTCATAGTGGCCAAACTTTTCGCCAAAGGCTTGCACAGCGCCGCGCGTGCCGTCCTGAAGTTCGTAGAGGCAGCCGAGATCCAAATCGATATTTTGCGTTTTTTTTGCGCCGAAAAGTTTGCCCATTAACCCTTCGTCTTTTTGAACGATTTGATCCCAGGCGACACCGATCATCATGGTTTCAAAGCCTTCTGCGCCGGGGGAGAGGGCAATGCTCGCACCTGGCTCATTCAAAAATTCGCAATTGGCTGCGTTATTGGCGATATCACGATAGCCGGCTGCACCGAGCGCCCCGCCGTGACCGGAAAAATTAGCGCGGCTTCTGCTGGCTTCGGCCAAAGAGTTCTGTGATGTTTTGATGTCTTTACTCATTGCGCCTCTAGAATAGCATTAATTGAGAATAAGCCAAGCGTTGATGGCGTTTTTAAGTTCCCTGAAAGGCACAGCCTTTGATGTGGTCATTGATAAGCCCCATTGCCTGCATGAAAGCGTACACAGTGGTGGGGCCGACAAATTTCCAGCCCCTTTTTTTTAGGTCTTTGGAAATTGTAGCTGAAATATCAGTGGAGGCTGGGACTGTACTCATTGATGTTGGCTGGGCATGGTTTTCAGGTTTAAAGCCCCAGAAATAGGCATCTAGCGAGCCGAATTCCTGTTCCATTTCGATTGCCTGTTTAGCATTGTTGATTGTGGCTTCGATCTTACCACGATGGCGGATGATGCCCGCGTTTTGAAGCAGGCGATCAACGTCTTTGTCGGTGTAATTTGCGACTTTGTGGAAGTCAAAGCCATCAAAGCTCTCGCGAAAATTTTCGCGCTTCTTAAGGATTGTGATCCAGCTAAGCCCTGCTTGAAAGCCTTCGAGGCAGATTTTTTCGAACAGGCGGCGGTCGTCGTGGACAGGATTTCCCCATTCATTGTCGTGATATGCCACATAAAGCGGATCATCACCGCACCACTGACAACGCTTTTTGCCATCATGGCCGATTATAAGGCTTGGTTTTTCCATTAGTCTTTGATCAGGCGCTCGAATAGCTCGGCTTGAGCTTGAAATTCTCGCGCGGCGCGGTTCTTGTCTTTGTGGGTTTTAACCGAAAGCATCATGCCTTGGTAGGCGCTGATCACAACGCGGGCAAACTGGCGAGGCTCCATCAGGAGGGTGTCGTTTTTATTGCTATCTTTGAAAAGAGAGACGAGCAAATTTTCCCATTCTAGGAAATGTCGCGCGCAGGCCGCCTGAATATCGTCTTCGGTGTCGGCCATTTCAGCGGCGAGTGTACCGAGAAGGCAGCCGCCTTTAAAGCTTCGCGTTCCCGCCGTTTCATAGATTTCGTACATCCAGCTGAGCAGTGCCTCTTTAGTACGGCTGTGACTGGCGAAGTGTTTTTCAATCGGTGCGACTAGCTCTTCAGCGACATATTTTTCCAGCGCGAGAAGTGTTATCTCCTTCTTGCTTTTGAAGTGGTGAAAAAAAGCGCCTTTGCTTTGCCCTGCTGCAGCGACAATATCATCAATGGATGTTGTTTTGTGACCGCGATACCAAAAGGCCATTTCGGCGCATTCGATGATTTTTGCGCGGGTTTCTAGGGCTTTATTTTCAGTTGATGAAGTGTCGGTCATATCATGTGCAAGATTAGAGTATTTCATTAGCGCCCTCGACTGGCTGGGATGATTTTACGCTTATAAAGATACTGCCCAGTATGTCGCTTGGCAAGAAAAGTTTGAAATTTGTCCTTTGGGGCTGTATTACCTGTGTGGTATACAGCTTTTTTACTCGCAATTTTAAGAGGTTTACCCGTGTCTACGCAGTATGTTTATGTGATGAATGGCTTATCAAAGGCTTATGATAACAAGAAGATATTAGAAAATATTACGCTGTCCTTCCTGCCCGGCGCGAAAATCGGGGTTTTGGGGCCGAATGGTGCGGGTAAATCGACCTTGCTCAAAATCATGGCGGGTGTGGATAAGGATTATACCGGCGAAGCATGGGCCGCGCAGGGTGTACGCATTGGCTATCTGGAGCAAGAACCGCAGTTGGACAAGAGTAAAACGGTCGCGCAGAACGTCATGGATGGTCTCAGCGATATTAAAGACATGATAGACCGCTATAACGAGATCGGCGTTTTGATGGCTGAGCCGGACGCAGATTTTGACGCGCTGATGGCCGAAATGGGTGAGCTGCAGGAGAAGATCGATGCGGCCGATGGTTGGGAGCTTGATCGTACAATTAAAATGGCGATGCAGGCTTTGCGCTGTCCGCCGGGTGATAGCGGTGTTGAAAAGCTATCGGGCGGTGAAAAGCGACGCGTTGCGCTTTGCCGCTTACTTTTGGAGCGTCCAGACATCCTGCTTCTCGATGAACCGACCAACCACCTTGATGCGGAGAGCGTGAGCTGGCTGCAGAAATTCCTGAAAGATTATAAGGGCACGGTTGTGATGATTACACACGATCGCTACTTCCTTGATAACGTCACGGGCTGGATTCTGGAGGTTGACCGCGGTCAGGGCATTCCATATGAGGGTAATTATTCGGCCTATCTTGAAGCCAAGCGTAAGCGTATGGAGCAGGAATCGCGCGAAGAAGATGTGCGTCAGCGTACGCTGGCACGTGAACAGGAGTGGATGGGCAAGAGCCCGACAGCGCGCCGCGCGAAATCGAAGGCGCGTATCAATGCTTATCAAGACCTTTTGGCTGAAAGTCAAAAAGTTGACAAGCGTGGCTGTCAGATTGTTATTCCGACGCCGCCGCGCCTTGGAAATCAGGTGATCGAAGCCAAGGGGATTTCAAAGAAATTCGGTGATAAAGAGCTTATCAATAACCTCTCCTTCAGCCTTCCGCCCGGTGGGATTGTCGGGGTGATTGGAGCAAACGGTGCGGGTAAAACCACATTGTTCAAGATGATCACTGGACAGGAAAAACCTGATAGTGGTGATTTCACTGTCGGTGATACCGTTAAGCTAGGCTATGTCGACCAAAGCCGCGATAGTTTGAGTAGCAAAAACACCGTATGGGAAGAGATTTCCGGTGGTACCGATATTATTCAGCTCGGTAAGGTCGAGATGCAATCACGGGCTTACGTGTCCTCCTTTAACTTCCGTAAAGGCGACCAGCAGCAGCTAGTTAAAGATTTGTCAGGCGGTCAGCGTAACCGCGTGCACCTTGCAAAAATGCTTAAAGAAGAAGCCAATGTGATCTTACTCGATGAGCCGACCAACGATTTGGACACCGAGACTTTGGCAGCGTTGGAAGAGGCAATTGAGACGTTTCCGGGGTGCGCGGTGATTATTTCGCACGATCGCTGGTTCCTTGACCGTTTGGCTACGCATATCCTTGCTTTCGAGGGCAACGGTCATGTCGAGTGGTTTGAGGGTAATTATGAGGATTATGAGGCTGATCTGGAGCGTAGGAACTCCAAAGCTGCTTAAATCCTATCCTTTTAACTAGGCCTTAATAGTTCGAGCGTATAATAACGCCATGAAATGTACGCTTTAGTGCTGATTTTAGTTAAATTAAGAAAAATCAAAAAATTAACTAAAATTTTAACTAATTTAGCGGTAAACTGGTAATAGCAGGCTTGTTAAAAGTGAGTGGTAAGTGAGTGGTATAACTGTAAAAAAAGTGATTAAGTACTCTGTCATGCCGGAAATTTTTCCGCGTATGCGCAGATTATTCACGTCCGGTTTCAGCTATGTCATATTTCTGATGGCGCAGATTTATGCGATGGTGCGCCTCATTCCTGCCAATCACCCTTATCTTCTAGAAGAAAATATTGGCCGCTTCGGCTTTAAAGATGTTGTTGCCACGGCGGCAAATAATCTGGTTATCGAAAAAAAAAATATTGATCAGATTATTGTGTTCGGTTTGATGCTTTCCGCAATTGTGCTGCTTTTGCTTCAAATTGTGATTTTGATCGGATCACTCATATTCGGCGGTGTGGCAATGGCTGGTGGTGGAGGCGGCATCGTCGTCTCCGAATTATTTGTAACGGCAAATCCGGAACATGATATCGCTTATATGTTGATGGATCGGGTGTTCGGTATTCCCGATATGTTCGGATCATGTATATCAGTGGGCGTTGCTTGTGTTGATTCAGCGGGCAATAATTATGATACCGGGGCATTTCCGTGGTCTTTCCATGCGGCTTTACAGCAATTTTTCCGCTTTTATTCGACAGCGATGCTGATCATCGGGACTATAATTGTATGCTACTATATCGTTGTTATCGTTGCAGAAACTGCGACAACAGGAACACCATTTGGTAAGAGATTTCAAAATGTCTGGGTGCCTGTGCGTTTGATTGTTGCTGTTGGTATGCTCATTCCTTTGCAATACGGCTATAATGCCGGACAATATATTGCATTTCATGCTGCTAAATACGGCTCATCCATGGCGACTTATTCTTGGCGGAGCTTTAACGATGCAGTAGGAAGTAGTCTTGGCGATGGCGCAAATCCGTTAGGAGAGGCAGAAAACCTATTGGGTAAGCCACAAACTCCGGATGTATCTGGAATAGTCGAAGCTCTTTCAATTGCACATACTTGTGCGTATTCCAATTGGTTTAATGATTATAGTGCGATAGGCATCGCCAACAAAAATGCTGTGGGCGCGAATGTTCTTGGTAACAGAGCTGCATATTTGCAGCGGAGCAAAATTAAACCCTATCTTACAAAAACGCCTGAAGCATGGATGGGTGGTGGAAATGAGCCGGGTGTGATGCTTTTAGATGCAGGCACAACTTACAACCAGGCAAAGAATTTCTTTTATGGCGGGGATATCGTTATTACTTTTGGGCGAGTTGTGGACGAGAAAGAGGGCACGGCTGTAAATGATCTATATGCAAGTGATATTATCCCTGAATGCGGAAAAGTCGCTGTTTTTATTACTGATCCAGCGGATTCCGGTGGTGGAAACATTTATTCTGGCAGTGCAGATATTCAGGATTTTTATTATAATACAATTACTAATGGCTGGTTTGGGGATGAAAACATTGACTACATAAATTTCGCGCAGCATATGGTTCAAGAAAACAGCACTGCTGGTGACGTTTGTGCGTTACCAGCGGGTGGCGGTTTGAGGGATTGTGCTGATGGCGCCGGGACAACTATTCAAGTGCAATGGCGACAGGAGCGCATTACCGATTTGACGGTCGAGCTGGAAACAGCAATTTCCGATATCTGGGACGTGTATCGTACCGAGACAGAGCCTTTTGCGATCACCGATGAGGTTCTTAATCGAGGGTGGGGCGGCGCCGGTATTTGGTTTAACAGTGTTGCAAGTATCAATGGTAAATGGATGTCATCTGTTGCAAATTTGCCTGTTATTATCTCAATGCCACAGGTTTTGGAAGAGATTAGAAATGCCAGATCTTCGAGATCGAAGCAGGTGAACGGTTATCAGGCATATAACCCGGAAACAATGCCCGGGGATGCTGATGACTTTGCTGCAACTCTGAACAGTATTATTTCGGATTATACAACGGCGCCGACCATTTTGTACAAAACACTCGTTTATTGGCGCGCGGGTAAAAAGAATTTTAATGATAATGGCCGCGATTCAAATATGGGGCCTATTTTAACGGCTATTCACCTTATTTTTGGTACCGGCGGTTTATTCTCTATGCGTAGTGATGATAATTTGACAGTTCATCCATTGGCGCAATTGGCATCATTAGGACGTTCATTAGTGGATGCCTCTATCCGGAATATTGCCATCTCATCCGGTTCGGCGGCATTAGGCGGATTAATGTCAGCCTTCCCAGGTGCTATTTCAGAGCGGGCTCAAGCGGTTGGGAGTATGGCGGCGTCCATTTCTTATATTGCGCTGACAGCCGGTTTGATACTTTATTATGTTCTGCCGTTTATGCCGTTTTTATATTTCTTTTTTGCAGTAGCATCATGGATTAAAACAATTTTCGAGGCGATGGTCGGTGTGCCGTTATGGGCATTGGCTCATTTGCGTATTGATGGTGACGGGTTGCCGGGAGACTCTGCACAGAATGGTTATTTCCTTATTCTCGAAATTTTCTTAAGGCCGATCCTTACGGTCGCGGGTTTGCTCGCTGCTATGGTTATATTTACGGCGCAGGTGCGTATTCTGAGCCTGGTATGGGGATTGGTTGTTCAAAACAGCGGCGGCTTTGATATGGGCGGCATGGCCACGGGCGCTGCTTCTGTTGATGTCGGATTCTTAAGAAATATGATTGATCAGTTCTTCTTTACGATCAGCTACACAATTGTTGTCTATATGATGGCTACGGCTTCCTTTAAGCTGATTGATACTATTCCGGATAACATTCTACGCTGGGCCGGATCGAATGCGTCGTCCTTTGGCGATATTAACCATGACCCGACAGGCGAGCTTACGCGTTATGCAGCACTTGGCGGTATGACAGTTATTCGAGAGGCTTCTGAAGGTGTTACTAAATTTAGTGGCGGTATTGCTGGGTCGGCAGGTAGATTCTTGGGTGGAGGGAGATAGACATGCAGGCAAAGCGCAAAGATATTTTCTTCTATATTTTGTTTCCGCAAATATTACCACGTTTGCGCGATCTGATTATGAGCGGCTTTCAGTTTATTCCCTACATGATCGCCTATGTTTATGCGGCGGTAAAGTTGCTGCCGGTGGGGCACCCTTTTCTGAATGGTAAGAATATAGGACGTTACAGCTTGCGCGATGTTGTATTCGAGGCCGGACGTCAATTAAATTGGAATATTCGGAATATCGATCAGATTCTGATCTTTTTAATGGTGATTGTCGGGCTGATTTTGATGATCATGCAAATAGGCCTTCTTGCTGTTTCTTTATTCATCGGCCCGGTTTTCGCGGCTGCCGGGGGCTTTCCAACCAGCTTTGCCGACTTCTTTGTAACTGCTAATCCGGATCAGGATTTGGCATATATAATGTTGGATTTGGTTTTTGGCGTGCCTGATATGTTTAATTCTTGTGTGTTTGCGGGAGGGTGTGTCGATTCCGATAATAACGCGGTGGGCGCATTGATTGCGCAGCAAAATGGGATCACTGCCGTGCATGCGGGGCTACATGCCTTATTTCGTGTTTACTCGCTGGGCCTTTTGGTCATCGCGGCGATGATTTTTTCTTATATGGTCGCGACTGTTATTGCAGAAACGATGCAAAGCGGTATGCCATTTGGTCGCCGTTATAACCATGTGTGGGCACCGATAAGAATGGTGGTTGCGTTCGGTTTGCTTATTCCAATTTCTTTGGGTTTGAATACCTCGCAGTATTTGGTTTTGTATGCAGCAAAATTCGGATCAAGCTTTGCTACAAATGGCTGGGTTTATTTTTATAACAATCTCGAAAACGGGATGATCTCGTCTATTGGATCGGGTCAGCAGCAAGATATGGTCGCGGTGCCGAATGCACCGCAAATGGGCAGTTTACTTCAATTCTTGTACACAGCGCGTGCGTGTGCTTTTGCCGAGGATATGCGTGAAGGTCATGATGAAAAAAATCGCCCCGAAGTTAAACCCTGGATTGTCTTGCATCCTGAAAATGCGGTGAAAGCGCTTGAAATCTCTACGGTGCCTATTGACTATAACCAAATCATGAATGCAATTGAGGGTGATGCGGGTGTTACAGTTCGTTTTGGCCGATGGGATAATGATAATAACAGGGCAGGCTCAACAGCAAATGCCGGACTTGTGGAACCGGTTTGTGGTGAATTGTATATTCCTTTAACCGACCCGCGTCCTGCTGCTGATCAGGCAGATGCTATGCGCGCGGTGCAGGAGTTTTATATCTCTATTATCCCGGCGATCTGGATGGATGCCGATCCGGATGTCAACGCTGAGGCATTTATTCTGTCTTATGCGTATGTCCATAATTTTGTGAATGATCAAGCGAGGAACTATACTTATGGTGAACCTACAAATGCACAAAGTAGGTCCCAAAAAAATATTTGGAATGGTGCTATAGCGGCGCTTATTAGTAATCCGGGCTCGTCGGCTTATGCCTCAGCACCTTATGTGCAAACTGGCCTTCCTGCCGGTGGTGTGGTGCAGGCAATGTATGAAAGTGACGATTTTCAGATTGCTTTGGCTTATCTCGAAAAAGGCTGGGCCGGCGCTGCCATATGGTACAACAAGATTGCAGAGCTTAACGGGATGATTGGCGATACTGTCGCTAATAAACCGAATATAAAATCATACCCCAGAATTATGGCTGAAGTGAGCCAAATAAAAGCCAAAGGGAAAGGAAGTGTATCTGTAGGAAACCAGTTTGACCCTACTGGCATTGACCTTGGGGAGCCATTTGACAATTTGGTGGCTCAAGCGCTTTACGCAACTTATAACTTCTGGTCTCAGAGCGGCTCACTGCAATCTGCGCATAATCAAAATTCAGGCAACGCTTTTAAAGATCTTATCAATATGATGTTCGGAACTGATGGGCTCTTTAGTATGCGCGACCCGCAAAATGCCAATGTACACCCGCTGGCGTTACTTTCTGTTTTAGGTCGTGGGTTAATATCAGCGTCTATCAATAATTTGGCTTCGGCAGGGTTTGTGGCAGGGGTCGGTGAATTTGCAAATATGAGCGGTGTGAATATATCGGGAGCTGCAGGGAGTATAGCCAGTGCTTTGGTGAAATTCTCTATGGTCGGTTTGACAGCAGGGTTTGTGCTGTATTACGTCATTCCGTTTCTTCCCTTTATCTATTTTATGTTTGCGTTTAGTGGCTGGGTTAAAGGGATATTCGAGGCTATGGTCGGCGCGCCATTATGGGCATTAGCGCATATTCGTATCGATGGGCACGGTTTACCCGGACAAGCGGCTGTGACAGGATATCTTCTGATCTTCGAGATATTCTTGCGACCAATTTTGATGGTCTTTGGTCTGTTAGCCAGTATATCGATATTCTCGGCTTTGGTATTCGTTCTAAATTTGGTTTTTGACCTGGTTGTCAGCAATGTGGGGGGCTATGACGTTGAAGCCGGTATTGCCAATGCGGGCGCCGCCGGTGGGATGGAGGGCTTCCGTGATGTTGTTGATCAATTGTTCTTCACTGTCATTTATACAGTTATTGTTTATATGCTTGGTATGTCTTCCTTTAAATTGATTGATCTTATTCCGAACAACATTCTGCGATGGTTGGGGCATGCGGTTTCGACATTTAATGACAGCCAGGAAAATGCTGCGGAAGCTATGGTGGGTAAAGTATCACAAGGTTCACAGCAGACTTTCTCGGCGATCGGTGGCGGTCTAGGAAAGCTTGTAAACCCCAGAGGCGGGTAGATAGATGGCTAGGGAAGGCAGGTCAGTATAGTTAAATGACAAAATGGCAAATTGCAAAATACACGATACTTCCGGGGATATTGCCCCGGTTATTCGCGCTCTTTAGCGAGGGTTTTGCACATGCTGCTTTTTTAATCGCGGTCATTTATGAGATGGTCGGGCTGTTACCCAAAGATCATGCTTACTTACGTCGAGAAAATTTTGGTAAATACGGCATAATTAAGGTTATAGCTGCGGCGGGCAATAACCTTAAATTTACACGCAGCCATATAGATCAGGTCTGTATTTACGGTGTTTCATTGCTGTGTGTTACGATGATTCTCGGCCAGATAGGTTTATTCTTTGCATCACTTTTCTTAGGGCAGCCGCTATATGCAGCTGGTGGTGATTTTAATTATATTCTGAGCGTTAACCCGGATTTTGCCGGTGTTGGTGGGCCTAGGAATGACGATCTTGCAGCGATATTACTTGATCAAATATTCGGTTTAACAGATAGCCAAGGGAATGGGTTTTTCGGATCTTGCATAGGCAACGGCAGTCCGTGTTATTATATGGATGGGCAGGAAATGCCTGCAAGGGCGGCGGCATACCCATGGAGTTTTCATGTATCACTTCA
The DNA here is from genome assembly GCA_019634145.1 of Micavibrio sp. Taxonomy (GTDB): domain Bacteria; phylum Pseudomonadota; class Alphaproteobacteria; order Micavibrionales; family Micavibrionaceae; genus TMED27. Next base: position 16,011 of record JAHQVU010000036.1, read on the forward strand.
TAAAATGTTTCAATTTTACTCGATGGGAATTTTTGCCGTTGGGGTATTGATCATCATTTATTACGTTGTTGCGCTTGTATCCGAAACCGCGGTCGCAGGCTCACCTTTTGGTCAGCGTGCGAATTCAACATGGGCACCGGTAAGGCTGATTTTGTTCTTTGGTCTTCTCCTTCCTATTGGAACCGGTGGTACTTGGAGCGGTAACAGTGCGGGTACACATGCCAATGGTTTGAATAGTGCGCAATTGATATTGATGTATGTTGTTAAAGCTGGATCGAATTTGGCGACAAATGGCTGGATATATTATAACCAGATGGTCGCTGCGAATAATGAAGAAACGGTTACGCGTTTCACAGCCCAATCCGGAAACATTATAGCTGTTCCTAATTTTGACCGAAGCAAAGTCGAAAGCCTCTTTCAATTTATGGCGGTTATGCATACGTGCCGTGCGGCGTATGAATCTGCGCAAGAAGAGTATTATGGCAGTGAAAATTTTGAGATTAATCCTTATCTCGTCCGACCGGATACATCAAATCTTCCAGCTGGGGTGCAAGAGCCGGGGATGAACAATAATTTTCCAAATACGCGCGGTTTTGCTGGGGCGAACGGCTCGAACAGTACCTACATAGAGGCATTACGCTTTTCTGCACATGGCAATGTCACAATTGTATTTGGAGAATTGGCGCCCTTGATTGATGGTAACATCGATGAGAATTTCAAAGATTATAAAGGGGCTGTGAAACCATTGTGTGGAGAGCTAACCATTCCTTCTATGGATGTTTTCGAGCCAGGGGCGCAGTTAATGCAAGATCGTTATTATAACATCATAAAAGCGATGTGGAATGATCCGATGATTGCAAACAATGCTAAGTGCGTTGTTCAAGAGCACTCAAATATAATTGTTAGTGGCGCGGGTAATTGCGAAAATCAGAAATTTTTAGCTGAATTTGTTAGATCCAAGGTTGTACAATATTTAGATGATTTTGTTGAAGCGCTTGATGATGGTATTGAAGAGCAAAGAGAAAACGGAGCCTTTGAACATGATGGCGAGGGGCTTGAGACCCTACTGAGACGCGGATGGGCGGGGGCAGCCCTGTGGTATAATAAAATTGCCAAGATGAATGGTAGTATGACCCACGCTGCAGATAATATCGCGCAAGTTTCCAAGGTGCCTTATTTGCTTCATCTTGTCGCAGAGGCCAATTCTTCACAAAATTCTAATGCCAGTGGTGATTTTTTGTATTCCCGTATTATGAATGATCCTGAAAAGGTCAATCTGGTTCTTGACTTTGACAATATTGCCGATGGCGAGATATTTAAATCTATTTTAGCGACTAAGAATATTGTGAATGCGTCTTTGGTTGTTAATACGGGTGCGCATGCAGGTGAAACTGGGAATGCCTTCATTGATACTGTGAATATGCTTCTGGGCACTCAAGGTATTTTCGAGATGCGTAAAAACAGAGATGTCCATCCTTTGGCACAATTGTCTTCCTTAGGGCGTGGTATGATGGATGCTTTAACGAAAAACTTATCGGTTTCTCTTGGTGCTAAGCTCACTAATATTGGGCGTGCAGCCGCGGGTATGAAGCCAGATCCGGGTGTGGCGGCCGTTGAAGGCTTATTTACGTCTTTGGTCACTATTGCAGCGGTTATCGCATTCATACTTTACTATGTCTTGCCTTTTATGCCCTTTATGTATTTCTTCTTTGCCGTCAGCGGGTGGGTAAAAGGGATATTCGAGGCGATGGTTGCGATGCCTTTATGGGCGCTGGCGCATTTGCGCATTGATGGTGAAGGTCTTATGGGGCCTGGGGCTATCAATGGCTATGGGCTATTATTAGAGATTTTCTTACGCCCTATACTGATCTTAACCGGTATGATGGCTAGTCTGGCAACGTTTTCTTCGCTCGTATGGGTCTTAAATCTCGTATTTGGGATTGTTGTTTCAAATGTTAGTGGGCATGATTTTTCTCTTGATTACGGTAATATCGGGAATTCCGAGTTGAATATTGCTGCCGGGTCTAGTGTTGATGTGTTTTTCTTTACGGCGATGTACACAGTTATTTGTTATATGCTTGCGACAGCCAGCTTTAAGCTTATTGATATGATTCCGAATAAGATTATGCGCTGGATGGGTATATCAACCGCGACCTTCCAGGAAAGCATGAAAGATCCAGTCGGATCACTGACATCGCAGGCGCAAAAAGGCGGTATCCTATTGACCAGACAGCTTAAAGGTCAGGCTGCTGGTGCGATGGAGCTATAGATCTTCAATTATACAATGTAAACTTTGATGGTCTGTAAGGTTTAGGCGCGACAGAGCGCTAAATTTTGGTCCAAAAAACTTGATAGCTATGTATGTTCTATAAGATTAGTTTTTGCGCAGTTCTTCTAACAGAACTTCGACATTACCGCCACCGCGTTGGATAACTGAAGCAAAATCGGCGCGCTGGGTCATTGTCATGCTTACGCCTTCCACAATGATATCAATAACCTTATTTCTGCCATTTTTCTCGCGCAGGCGCCAATCGACTTTTACATCCGGGCCGCTAGGTTGTTTTATAACCGAGTTGACCAAAATATCTCTTTTCCCTTCAGGGCGTGAGCCAGTGACCAATAGATCTTGGCCTTTATATTCATCGAAACGACGTGCATAGACGTTTAGAACCATTTGCTCAAATAGATGCAGGTATTCTTTTTGTTGTGCGGTATTGGCAGATTTCCAGTAACGCCCAAGCGCAAATCGCCCGATTGTGCCCATATCGAAGTTTCTCTGGAGGAGAGCTTTAAATTTATCTTTGCGCTGGGTTTGGGATAATGATTGATCAGCTAGGAAATCAATGCCTTCTTGCGCCATGTTTTGGATCGTTTTCTCAGCAGCAGAAGCGTCAATAGCAATCATTGTTATGCTTGAAGATGCTGCCGTGGAAGAAATAGCGCTTCCTACGGTGGCTTGAGCGTTTGAAGCAGAAAAAGTCAATATTGCTGCTGCACAGAGCAGGGAGTATTTAATTGTCATGGTTCTCATTATTCTATTATACCGTAGATAAGGGGCGTAAGCCCCTTAAAAATTAGTAGTCATCGTAATCAGGAATATCAACGTAAGCTGCATCATCCGGGTTTTGATCATTTACCAATGCTTCACGGCGCTGATAATATGCACTGCGTGTAGCAGCATAATAATCGATAGAGGACGCTTCTAGTTCCTCAAGAACATCAATTAATGATGCGCGTAGGTTTAGATAGTCCAGAGCGACTTTGCCGTAATAGATGCCTTCTTTATCGACATTATGCGCATACCAACGTAGCGGATCTGCTATGCTGTCTACGAAAAAACCGGCATAGTCTCTTGTTGATGATGGGCCGATAACCGGCACTACGAGATAAGGGCCGTGATCAACGCCCCAGCTTGCCAGCGTCTGACCGAAATCTTCAGCTTCATACATAATACCTTCGTGGCCAGCCAAATCAAATATACCGCCGAAGCCGAGCAATGTGTTAATTACAGCCCGCTTTAATACATTTCCTGCACCGTCCAGATCTCCTTGCAGAACTTCGTTCATAAATGTTGTCGGGGAGCGCAGATTTTTCAGTGCGTTATCAAGCCCTGTTTGCGCCGGATTAGGCACAACAGTTTTATAGGTTTTCACAACAGGGTTGATAAAGGCTGCATCAACGGCTTTGTTAAATGAAAATACTTTTCTGTTATAGTTTTCGAATGGGTCGTTAATTTCTGCCCCATCAATGCCGCGCGGCTCTGTTGTCATGCATCCTGTAAGTGCAACGGCGGACAATAATCCTAAAATGGTTGCGCGTAAGAAATTCTTTTCTTTTTTCATAGTGGCTGTGGCCCTTAAGTTACTAAACATACCAGTTCCTATATCTGAGTGAAATCACTTGTTAAGTCAAGTGGAAGAGCATTGAAAAAACACACCTGTCACAAATTAATCACATGTCGGTTATTAAAATGTTAACGCCATAGAATAATTTGGAATTTTTTATCCATCTTCCAGATTTATGAGCGCAGTAAGCCCCAAAAGGATAAATATCAGAGCTGGCGCCCATGCGGCCAGAGCAGGTGGAAGCTGCCCTGAGAAGCCCAAAGCCTGTAAATAGCTGGAGAGGAAAAATACGACAAATCCCATAAACACTCCGATCATAACCAGCATAAAAGTGCCGCCGCTGCGATAGGGGCGCATTGCAACTGTTGCTGCCAGTATGATCATAGCGGCTAGGAACAGGGGTTGCGCGAGCAGATTTTGATAGTAAACGCGCAGGCGGCTGGCGTTAAAGCCTGTTTCTTCAAGGGTACGAATATGCGATGGCAGCTCCCAAAAAGACATGGCTTCGGGTGCAGAAAAGCTCTCTTCGATGTCTTTGACCGTCAAATAGGTGGGTAGATTGTATGTCGCAGTTTGACGGGTTTGGCCTGCTTTACCCAGAATGTGAACATCTTTAAACTGCCAGCGGCCTTTTTCGAGCGTGCTTTGATCGGCCTCGACGCGCATGACGAACTCGTTATCGCTATTAAAGTAATATGCGCTTACTTCTTTCAATATCCAGTTTTTCTGGTCTATTTTGCGGGCGTGCAAAATGACATAGCCTTCGCTGCGCGTGGGTTGCTTATCATTCTCGATGACGCTTGTCTCTTGTTTGTAATGGACGGTTTGGCGCAGCCATAGCCCGCCGGAGAACAGGGCGATTTGCTCGTCTTGCTGTTTGATGTATTGGTCTTTGAAGCGCTCATACTTGCTTAAGAGCACAGAGCCAACAGGGTTGATAACCGTGATTTGTAGGCAGCCGATCATAATGGCTAATGCAATCAGAGGAAAGAGTATTTGCCAGATTGAAAAGCCTGAAGAGCGCAATACAACTAATTCGGAGCGGCGGTTAAATTGCCACAATGTCAGGATTGCGCTAAACAGTATTGCAAAGGGGAACAGGATTTGCCCCACTTCAGGGAGCTTGAATAAGCCCATTTGCAGAACCAGACTAAGGGGCACAGTATCATATTTGCTGGCGCGGCGGATAAGCTCGATTGTATCGAATAGATAAATGAGTGATAGCAGGCCAAAAAGCATCCCGACTAGATTGATCAAATAACTGCCAGTCATATAGCGGCCAATTGTAAAGCTTAGTTTCATGCGGGTGTTGCTCCTGATTTCGGAGAATATTTGTAGAGAAGTTTGCGACGCAACGCATCTCCATGTCCACTTAAGAGGATATAGCAAAAGATAATCGGGGCGAGTGTCAGAGTATACATAAGCGCAAGTCCCAAATCATGGTTCCTGGCCATGTTATAGCTAGCAATATATGTGCCCTGAACAAGAATTGCGCCCAGAATTGCAAAGATAATACGGTGCAGTTGGCCGCGGCGGTCTATCGGGCCAATGAGGAGCGCGGTGCATGCGATTAATGCAAGGGATAACGCCAGTAGCGGGCTGATGGCGCGACGGTTGATCTCAACCCTGAATTCTCGCTTGTTTTCAATATCACGTTCATTGGTTTCATCAGGTGACATAAGTTCGAAAATTGTGCGTTCGTCGGGTTGGCGCCAGCGGCTGACCACTTCCTCTTTATCGGGAATGTCGATGGTGTATCGATCAAAGTTCAGGCGGGAGTAGTTTTTGGTTTTGGAATCGAATTCCTGACGCTGGCCGTCAAAAACTAGGACCTGAAACCCTTCATTTGTGGGCGATATTGTGCCGCTTTTGGCGATGATTGTTGAGGGGGTTTTCTGATTTTTCCGTCCATCGTGGATCATTAATCCTTCCAGAGTGCCATCACTCAGTCGTTTTTTGGCGTATACAGTCAACCCTTTTCCCGCCTGATTAAAGACGCCTTCGCGGAAAATGAGGGATGAGACTTGTGCCTTGACTTCTTGCCTTTTGGCCTGCATTTCAGCCAGAGAGACCGGCGCGAGCCACATCGTTACGCCCCAGAGGGCTATCGTTGTTATTATGGCGAGTATGAGCGCCGGGCGGGCAAGGGTGAGTGGGCTCATCCCAACTGCCCGCACTATGACAAGTTCGGAATCCGCATTCATGCGGTAGAAGCAGAACAGGATCGATATCATGAGTGAAAGTGGCAGAATGATTTCGAAGAAGCGCGGGAGTGCAAGGGCGGTTAAAACCCAAAATGTTTGGGATGCTGCGCCGGATTCTACGACCAATTCCAAAAAGCGGATGGATTGGGTGAGGAAGATGACCACAGCCAGTGTCACGCTGACGAAAATCATCGCGCTCAGGATCGAACTAAAAATGTAGCGGTCTAGAATTTTCATGCTGGCTCTAGGGTTTTTAAATGTTATAAACAATCTTGAAGCTTAAATAAATCACGAAAAGAAAGAAGTTTTACACAATGAGTCTTCAAATTTTATTTTCAACATCAAAATCTAACGAAATTCGTACGGCTGTTATACCTTTTTTCAATAAGGGCGAGCTTGGTAAAGGGGATTGGCCAGTGGCTTTGGGCGAGTTTGTGCGTTATGCGCTTAAGGTTAATTCGAAATATAAGGGCGGGGTAGGTGAAATTCTAGACTTAGTCTTGCCCGATGCGCCCGGGATGGACGGTATTGAGCGCGTCATTGTTCTGGGGCTTGGTAAGGCGGATGAGCTAACTGCTTTAAAAGCAGAACAGGCCGGCGGTAAGTTAGCCGTTCATGTGGGCGCGTCAGGAGTGTCAAGCGCTGCTTTGTATGTCGAAGAAGGTGCGGTATCGCCCTCGCTTAAATCAGAAGAGTTGGCCGCGGCGCTGGCCAATGGGTTTAAGTTGCGGTCTTATAAATTCGAGCGCTATAAATCTAAGCCAGAAGATGAAGATGCGAAACCATCGGTATTTGAAGATTTGCAGATTATTTATGCTGGTGCAGATAGCGCACGTGATGTTTATGCTGTTTTAGACAGTGCTACGGAAGGTGCTTATACCGCGCGCGATCTGGTCAATACTGCGCCCAATGAGCTATATCCTGAAAGCTATGCGCAGTTCATCAAGGATGAGCTTAAACCGCTGGGCGTCGAGGTTGAGGTTCTGGATGAGAAGAAGATGCTCAAATTGGGTATGGGCGCGATTATGGCAGTTGGACAGGGCTCTGAAAAGCCGCCGCGCATGGTGATTATGCGTTGGAATGGTAAAAAGAATGATGAGGCGCCGTTGGCGTTTGTTGGCAAAGGCGTGACTTTTGATACTGGCGGCATCTCCCTTAAACCCGGTGCAGGTATGGGTGATATGAAGATGGATATGGGCGGCTCTGCGGCTGTTGTAGGTCTTATGAAATCGCTTGCCCTGCGTAAAGCAAATGCCAATGTGGTCGGTGTTGTTGGCTTGGCCGAGAACATGCCTTCATCTAGAGCGTATAGACCGGGTGATGTAATCACATCTTATTCGGGGAAGACGATTGAGGTTTTGAACACCGATGCTGAAGGGCGTCTTGTCCTTGCAGATTGTCTGACATACGTACAACGTACGTACAAGCCGAAATTTGTGATCAATCTGGCGACCTTGACAGGCGCTATTCTTGTTGCGCTGGGGCATGAATATTGCGGGACTTTCGCCAATGATGACAGTCTATGGGCGCAGATGGATAATGCCAGCACACGTACAGGTGAGAAGGTCTGGCGTATGCCTTTGGATGAGGCGTGGACGAAGATGGTCAAGAGCGATGTTGCCGACATCCAGAATATCGGTAAAGAAGGGCGCAATGCGGGGTCGTGTACTGCGGCGGCGTTTTTACAGCACTTTATTGAAGAAGATGTTAAATGGGCGCATATGGATATTGCAGGCACGGCGTGGCGAAAATCCGATCAAGCGACTATACCGAAATTCGGCACTGGCTATGGTGTGCGATTGCTCAATGAATTAGTCAGCTATTACTATGAAGGCTAATTTCTTTGCCTTTTGGGCTGCAAACAGTGCTTTTCTACGCTTCCGTTTCGCACGTACTCGCTAAGTACGCTTGCGATACGGTTCTCAAAAAGCACTATTTTCGCCACAAAAAACTTTGAAATGATATGAATAAGAAAAATAAAGATTATATCGAAAGCCTTGGAGGGAGCGCTGATGAGGCGCTTCTTTCACGTTATGCTTATAAAATTTCTTCCACTATTGAAAATGTCATTGAAACCGATGTTCAAAGCGATCCTGTTGCCGCGCAATATATTCCGCACGATGCCGAGCTGAATATTACCGATGATGAGCTTTTAGACCCGATAGGTGATGAGGCGCATACACCCGTAAAGGGCATCGTGCATCGTTATCCAGACCGTGTACTCTTCAAGCCTGCAAATGTTTGCGCGGTATATTGCCGCTATTGCTTTCGCCGCGAAATGGTGGGGCCTAAGGCGGGTGCGCCAGCCGATATATTATCTGATAGCGAGATTGAGGCAGCGCTTGATTATATACGTACCACGCCAGAGATTTGGGAAGTTATCCTGACCGGCGGCGATCCGCTGGTGCTATCCCCACGCAATTTGGGGCGCATTCTGGATGCTTTGGAAGCCATTGATCACGTAAAGGTGATCCGAATTCACTCCCGCGTGCCGATTGCAGACCCATCACGACTGAGCGCGGCAATGATCGAAACCCTCACTCGTGATAAGGCGCTGTATCTGGTGGTGCATATTAACCATGCGCAGGAAATTAATGACGATGTTCGTAATTGTTTACGCTCAGTGAAAAAAACGGGTGTGAGCTTGCTTTCGCAATCCGTTCTACTTCGCGGTATTAATGATAAAGCTGAAACGCTGGCACGCTTGTTTCGCGCTCTGGTGGCGCTGGGGGTTAAGCCATATTATTTGCATCACCCCGATCTTGCGCCCGGCACATCGCATTTCCGCCTGACAATTGCGCAAGGGCAAGAGATTATGAGGGCGCTGCAAGGGCGGCTTTCGGGGCTGGCTATCCCCACCTATATGCTCGATATTCCGGGTGGGGCTGGCAAAGTGCCGCTGACCCCGTGCTATATTGAGGGCGACACTATGATTCGAGATTATAAGGGGAATGCCCACCATTATGGCTGAGGTTAAATTTTATCATATGGAGCGTTCGGGCTTAGATGAAGTCTTGCCCAAATTGCTGACAACCGTGTTAAACAAGGGTTATCGTATCCATGTGCGCTGTCCGCATGATAAGGAAGCGGCAAGGCTGAATGATCATTTATGGAGTTTTGATGCGCGCTCTTTTCTGCCGCATGGTATTGCAAAAGACGGTGCGCCCGAAAATCAGCCGATATACTTAAGCGCGGAGGAAGAGAACCCAAATGGTGCAAATGTGTTGTTTTTAACAGGCGGGGCTAGGGTCGAAGATATCACCCCTTACGAGATCATATGCGCGCTGTTCAATGGGCATGATCCAGAAGCGGTTTCTGATGCGCGGCGAGATTGGAAAGAGTATAAGGACGCTGGGCTAGATGTGACATATTGGCAGCAGGGTGAGCGCGGCTGGGAGAAAAAGGCTTAAGCTTGGCAATTTTCATGCTGGCGTTGTTATCCTTCGGGTTCGGTGTGCTTACATATTCTATAGTCGCTTGCTTTAAGAATAATACATGGCTGCAAATTGCCGTTTTTATAAAAATAAGCCGCACGTATATTAAATACGCTTACGTTTATTTTTAGAAAAGCCGAACAATTTTCGCTGGATGTATTATTCTTAACCCAAACGACTATAATATGCTCCGCGCACCACACCTCGGCTGCTTAGCTAGCCTAAAAATTCTAAGTTTGGCCACAAAAAACCCGCCATAAAAGCGGGCCTTTCAAACTCTATTGAGGTGCAAGATTAATGTGCGGTGGCTGGTGCCTCTGCTTCCGGTGCCTCTGCTTCCGTATCTTCAATAGCGGCAGGTGGTGCCAGCTCGGCTTGTTCCGCTGCGATTTCAGCTTCTGTCGGCATCGGCAAAGACCCGCCTTGCTCGCCTAGCCATTTAATCAGGGCTGCGCGTTGCTCGGGCTTTTTAACGCCGTTATAGTTCATCTTTGTGCCAGGGGCGTAATCCTTGGGCTTATACATAAATTTGTTCAGCTCGGCATAAGTCCATGTGCCGCCAAGTCCTGCAATAGCGGGAGAGTAGTCAAATCCGGCTACGCTGCCTTGCTTGTGACCGACAAGGCCATATAGATTTGGGCCGACTTTTTGCGGGCCGCCCTGATCAAAGGAGTGACAGGCCGCACAGGCTTTGGATAATTTCGCGCCTTTTTCCGCATCGGCTTCGGCGATTAGCGCTAAAATCGGCTCTGGACCCACTGGGCCGCTTACGCCTGCACCTTCAATGGCCCCGCCTTCAATATGCACTGCATCTTCACTAAGAGCGTGTGGGTGAACCAATTCTTTGGCAATGAATGCGCCGCCCCAAGCGGTGACGCCTGCGACAAGAATGGCTGCGAAAATCTTGTTAAATTCAAAATTATCCATAGGGTTTGTTTCCGATGATTTACTTTAAGGTCTTTAAATTAATACGTATTATACAAAAACTTATACCACGTTCAGTGATATGTCGACAACTGATACACAGTTTGCGTATATTCATTCAACCAAAAAAAACGAATTGGTGATGGAAAATGAATATTAAAGTCGACGAGATTAAGAAAATTTCCTTTCAGGGTGCGTCTGGGGCGTATTCGGATATGGCTTGCCGTGCGGTATTTCCGGGGGTTGAGACTGTACCTTGTAATACATTCGAGGATGCTTTTAATACGGTGCGTAATGGGGAATGCGATTTGGCAATGATTCCCGTTGATAACACGATTGCAGGGCGCGTGGCCGATGTTCATCACCTTATGCCCGATGGTGATTTATATATTATCGGTGAATATTTTTTACCTGTGCGCCACACTTTGCTCGGCGTAAAGGGTGGTAAAATCAGTGATTTGACACATGTACATTCGCATATTCATGCCATTCCCCAATGTCGTAAGGCGATTAAGGAGCTGGGGCTTGAGCCTCATGTTCATGCAGATACGGCGGGGGCTGCTGCTGAAATTGCGGCGCGCGGCGTAAAAACACACGCTGCCATTGCCTCAGAGCTTGCGGCGAAAATCTATGACCTCGAAATTTTGCGTGCTGATTTGCAGGATGAGGATCATAATACGACTCGCTTTCTTATCCTGGCGCTCGAGCCGGAGGTGCCCATTCGCCAAGAGAATGTGATTACCTCGCTGATTTTTGAATGCCGCAATATTCCGGCTGCGCTCTATAAATGTCTCGGCGGATTCGCGACCAACGGACTTTCGCTATCCAAGCTTGAATCCTATGTTGATCCAAATTTTAAGTCTGCAAAATTCTATTGTGATATTGATGGGCATCCTGAAAGTACGGCCTTCAAGCTTGCGTTGGAAGAGCTTGGTTTTTATGCGGCTGATGTGAAGTTTTTAGGCGCATATGCGGCGCATCCCTTCCGCAACTCGAAATAATTATTTTCCTAAATTTACCCTTGTGCTTTGATTTCAGCATGTTAGGGTCTGAGAAGAATTAAGAAAGGAACTGATTATGCCAACACATGCCGAACTGGCCACAAAATTACTTAGCGATGCCGCTGGATTTTTCCGCAATTTAGGAGAACAAAATGCGGAGCTAAAAGGTCAGATGGAGGAAAATGCAACTGTGTTCGAACAGCTCTCAGGTTTGCTTCAGCAAAACCCTACCGGTGAAGTGAATGGTACACCGGTTGCCCAGCTCGCAGGAAAAGTCTTAAAAGACGCCTCGCAGTTCTTTGTGACTTTAGCCGAGCAAAACGAGCCGATTAAAGACCAGATGATGGAAAACGCCAATATCTATAACCAGCTTGGTGAGCTTGTAGCGCAAGACCCTATGGGTGAGCTGGAGTAAAAAAATCCGCCTTTTAATGTGGTGGTTTGCTTGTCTTTTAACGTAAATCCGAGTATTCTGAATAAAGCGGAGGGGATTTTCTTTTCCGCTTATTCTTATTTATAATCCTCATTCGTTAAAAGATCATGGCCAGAACACGCTCAATCCGTCGCGCTTCATCCCGCGCAAAACCCAAAACACAAGCGCCTATACTCCTTCGCTTTTTACCCGAGGGGCTGCAGGCATTTGTTGCGCGCCGTCTTGTCGACATCGTGGCGCTGGCGCTTGTATTAAGCGGTGGGTTCGTGCTGTTTTCGTTGATCAGCTATAATGCCGCTGATCCGTCATGGAATACGGCGAGCGGCAGCGATGGGATCTCTAATTGGATGGGCGCGCGGGGAGCGGGTGTTGCTGACTTTTTGTTGCAAACAGTCGGGATTGGCGGCACTTTCATAGGTGCGGCTCTTTGTATTTGGGGGGCGCGCATTTTTAATCGTCAGCCGTTACGTCCGCTATGGCTGCGAATTTTATCGACATTTTTCACTGCTATATGCCTTTCGATTGCCTGCGCACAAATTCCGTCCATGGGATGGATCGGTAAAGCGCCACTTGGTGGTGCGGGTGGTGCGCTGGGTTTTACTTGGCTTGAAGGTTTAAATTTTGCGAGCAGCGCGCTCGTCGTGGTTGTCGCATCGGTTTGTGCTGTATTATGCGGAGTTATTGCCGCAGTCGTGCGCTTAGAGGAGCTAAAAGCGGCTATCATGTATAGCGTCCTATTTGTTAAGGCTTGTATTGCTTATGCATTTGGACTGATCTTCGGCTTTAAAAACTGGGTTGATCATCATAATGATGAAGATTACCGCCCTGATGTGTCAGGCGTGTTTAAGGGCTTACCAAAATTCCAGATGGCTGGCCTGCGTCAAGGAAGTGATGATATTGCAGATGTGCCTGCACCGAAGGCTCGCATCGCGCCCCCTGTTGCTGTTAAGGAGGCGCCGCCGGTGCTACAGGGAGAGGCAGCGCAAAATGTAAATCCTCTTCCAGCGCGCATGAAGCCTTCGATTGTGACGCCACAAGCGGGTAATGCCAAAATGCAGAGCGCGCCCGCTCAAAAAAATCTTATGCTTGATGGTGATTGGGAATTGCCGCCCGTTGATATTCTCGATGAAGTACCGGAAGTCGAACAGGCCGTACAGTTGAATGAGGATGCTTTGCGCAAAAATGCAGAACTCCTGCAAAATGTGCTTGTTGATTACGGCGTGGATGGGCAGATCATAAATATTCACCCGGGGCCAGTTGTAACGCTATACGAGCTTGAGCCTGCACCGGGTACGAAGAGTTCGAAGGTGATCGGTCTGGCTGATGATATTGCGCGTTCAATGTCGGCAGTTTCTGTACGTGTTGCGGTTGTTCCAGGGCGTAACGTGATCGGGATTGAGCTTCCCAATAAACGCCGTCAGATGGTTTATATGCGCGAGTTGATTGAAAGCCGTATGTTTGAAAAAACATCTACTGCCCTACCGCTTGTGCTGGGTAAAGATATTGGTGGTGCGCCGATCTTGGCAGATTTGGCGAAAATGCCGCACCTTCTTGTTGCCGGTACGACCGGATCGGGTAAATCGGTTGCGGTCAATACGATGATTTTGTCGTTACTTTATCGCCTTTCTCCTGAAAAATGCCGCTTCATCATGATTGATCCTAAAATGCTCGAGCTGTCGGTATATGATGGTATCCCGCATCTTCTCGCGCCTGTAGTGACCGAGCCGGGTAAGGCGGTTGTATCGCTTAAATGGACAGTAAATGAGATGGAAGAGCGTTACCGCGCGATGAGCAAGCTCGGTGTACGGAATATCGATGGTTATAATGCCCGCATTCGTGAGGCACTGGCAAAATCTGAGACTATCATGAAGAAGGTGCAGACTGGCTTTGATCCTGAAACGGGCGCGGCGACCTATGAAGATCAGCCGATGACGCTCGAAGAGCTTCCTTATATTGTGGTTATTGTGGATGAATTTGCCGACCTTATGTTGGTCGCGGGTAAGGATGTCGAATCTGCTATTCAACGCCTTGCGCAAATGGCGCGTGCGGCGGGTATTCACCTTATTATGGCGACGCAGCGCCCGTCTGTTGATGTGATTACTGGGGTTATTAAGGCCAATTTCCCGACACGTATTTCTTTCCAAGTGACTTCGAAAGTCGACTCCCGAACTATTCTTGGTGAAGGCGGGGCGGAGCAGCTGCTGGGTATGGGGGATATGCTTTATATGGCACCGGGTGGGCGTGTAACCCGCGTTCATGGACCGTTTGTGTCCGATGAGAATGTTGAGCAAGTGGTGAACGATCTTAAGCTTAAGGCCGAGCCTGCTTATATAAATGAGATTACCGAAGGCAATGGTGATTTTGGTAATAGCGATGTGATGAACGCTATGTTCGGTGGCTCAGGCAGTTCTGTTGATGGTGCGGACGAGCTATATGACCAAGCGGTGGCACTGGTATCGCGCGAGGGTAAGGTTTCGATTAGTTTTGTGCAGCGTTATCTCAAGATCGGTTATAATCGTGCGGCTTCTATTGTCGAGATGATGGAGCAGCAAGGTGTGATTTCATCTGCAAATTCACAAGGCAAGCGCGAGGTCTTGGTTGCCGATCACAGCGGCGTATCTTAAATCTAAATTATCTTTAAACGCGGCAATCCTTTATTAAAAACGAAGGGTTGCTTTTGCGCGTGCGTACTATAATTTGTGAAGCAATATAATTTTAAGGATTCCCGAATGAAAAATTTATTCGCGTTTTTTGTCTTTTTCGCGTGTCTTGCATTTCCTGCGTTGGCTGCGGAAAAGTCTGACGGTTTTAAGGCCGATGTGGCTAAGGCCGAAAAATATTTGAAAGAGTTAGGCTCAGCGCGGGCGCGTTTCGTACAAACGACGCATGATGGCACGCAGCTGGTCGGTACATTTTATCTGCAGCGCCCGGGTAAGCTTAAATTTGAATATGACCCGCCTATAGAGGACTTCGTAGTCGCCGATGGTACATTTATTTATTTTTATGATGCAGAGTTGGGCGAACAGAGTAATGCCCTTATCGGACAGACATTGGCGGATTTTATTCTGCGTGAAGATGTCTCTTTATCGGAAGATGTGAAAGTTGTAGATGTTAAGCGCTCTGGTGGATTTTTGCAGATTAAAATTGTTCAGCAAGATGATCCCGAGGCTGGTTCTTTGACATTGGCTTTTAAAGAAAAGCCAAATTTCGAGTTGGCAAAATGGCGTGTTGTGGATGCTCAAGGGCTAATTACTGAAGTTGAGCTTTTTTATCTTAAAACAGATATTAAGCATCCGTCGGATATGTTTTATTACTTCGATCCAAATCGCGGTAAAGAGCCGCGCTATAACTAGGCGTCTGAGTATATGAAAGACGGTCCTTTACAGCATCTAATTCAGAAATTTACCGGCCTGCCGGGGTTGGGTAACCGCTCGGCAAGACGGATTGTTCTGCATCTGCTCTCACAACGCGAGCGTACTATGGTGCCACTGGCGCAGCTTATTCTAAAGGTGGCTGAGGAGATCAAGGACTGTAATATCTGCGGCAATCTGGATATGCATGATCCTTGTGCGATCTGTCAGGATACGCGCCGTAGCAGAAAGGAAATTTGTGTTGTGTCTCAGGTCTCTGATCTATGGGCGATAGAGCGCACAAGCGCATATAAAGGGCAATATCATGTGTTGGGTGGTGTGTTGTCGGCGCTGGATGGGGTTGGGCCAGATCAACTTAATCTAAACTCATTAATGGCGCGTGCCCGTGATGGGGCGGTTGAGGAGGTAATTATCGCATTATCTGCAACTGTAGACGGTCAGTCGACCGCACATTATGTTTCAGACATGTTGGAGGGTTGCGGTGTGTCTGTATCGCATCTCGCCCACGGTGTACCCGTGGGCGGAGAGCTGGATTATCTGGATGACGGGACGATCACGACCGCCCTGCGCTCCAGAAAGTGATTTTTAGACTGTGGCTTCTTCAACATTACTGTTGATTTAGTGATAGCAGAAGCTCTAACGCTTTGATCAAATTAATGTTCCCACCTTATTCTTTTTCCGAAATATAAAGCACACCGTCAGCAGAGCTGCGCAGTGCAGAAATGTGTGTAAAGTGGGGTGAGTTTTCGCCGCCCAACGCTACATCATAGTACAGCCCTGCAGGGAAAAAATGGTCGGATGAGGTGGCGGTAACCGTGTTATCACCGAATTTTACGTAGCTGTCAGATGTTGCATAAATGCTTACTACACGCGTGTTCTCACCGAAGGCTGAAGAATTGCGTAGGCTGGTTGCTGTGATATTTACCTGATGCGCTCCACCGCTTTTTAGTTTGAGTGCGGGGATCGGATGGCCGTTTGCATCCATTGGAAGCTGAGTGCTCATTGGTTTGGTCTCCTTAGATATGTTCGGGAATAAAAAAAGCCGCTTATGAAAGCGGCGTTGGTTTAATACATTTAGAATTTTGACGCAGTTGTTGCGTTTGTAAGTGAACTAAATCACATCATTGTGGGTGTGTCAAGGATTAATTTCCTAATAAGTTTAATCTACAGCAGCCTTAAAGGTTTCGTCGATGATTTGCTCACCGGATGGAATGGCCATCAGCTTGACGTTAAGATAGATATTTTTTGTATCAAGATTTTTGAAACCATCATAAGTGCTCAAGGATTCAATGAAACGTGCTGCTGCTTCGCGTGGCTCTGTCTCATAGATTGGCCGTGAGAGGATCAGGGAGTACTCGAAAGGTGATGTTTGACCGATGATATCTGACTGACGGCGTAAGGTCACCAGGTATTGCGAGAGTTTGGCGACAGTGTAATCGGCGGCATACGGGCCTTCATTGGCAAAAATATCTTTATAGCTGCTCAAGGAAATGAACATCAAATAAGTGTTCTCGCCATAACGATCGGCGCGATCGACCGCGGAAAGGAAAAGCTGATTGTAAGCAGACTTAGCAATAATACCGCCGGCGCTGGGGAAATCCTCGCTATCATCGGCCATGCGTTTAACCAGCTTTAAGAAGCGGTTGGCATTATCGATTTTTTCATCAAGCTTAGCCGGATCAAAAGGTTTTGCGATGACATCATTCACGCCAAGTTTAAGAGCATCTTGCTGAGTAATGTCCTCATTACTCATTAACACAGTATAAGGATAGTAGGGCGTTTGACGACGAATATCCGATACAAGCGCACGCGGACTCGTCAGGGGGGAGGGGTCAAGAAAGACCATATCAACATCGTTGTTCTGGCAGTATTCTGCCGCTGCTTTTTTCGAAGTCTCCCCAATTATTTTGTGACCCAGTGGTTCCATCTTCGAATTGATGAATTGGGCGATCATGGGGTCTTTATCAATTACGTATATCTTCATGGAAATATTAGGAAACTTGTATATTTGAGGTGGCGAATTGCTATCTTTATTGTAGCGTATACGTGTTAAAAGAAAAGAAATTTATGAAGGGTAAGAAAAAGCGGTTTGACAGCGCGAATACCTTCGGATAGAAAACTGCCAATTCTATGGTGTGCTCAGGTGGCGGAATTGGTAGACGCGCTACGTTCAGGTCGTAGTTCTAGCAAGAGAGTGAAGGTTCAAATCCTTTCCTGGGCACCATTTTCTTCGATATTTTCCCTTTGGCTTTGTTATTCGTTGCTTCCTTATAATATACGCGGCGCGCCTCATTCCTTGCCAGATGAAAAATATCTTCGAAAAAGTTGGAAGCATTAGTCACTCGCATTTGCTAATCAGCCAAAATGAATTGATAAACGCTAATTCGCTCGTGTCGTGTCAGGCTAAAAAGATCTTTGTAAAGGCCGTGAGCAATTTACATCATTTCCGGCTTGCCCGCTGCGGCTCGTGCTGCTAGTAATGAGCCGAAATCATGGAAACGAACAGGCGAATAGAATGACCATCGAACTTTATAAAGGCGATCTTCCCGATGACCTTGATCTGGGAAATGTGGTGGCGGTTGATACAGAAACTCTGGGCTTAATCCCGAGCCGCGATCCGCTTTGCGTAGTACAGCTCTCTAGCGGGGATGGCATTGCGCATATTGTTCAGCTTGATCGCTCTAGCTATGATTGCCCGAATTTAAAAAAGTTACTCGCAAGCCCTGATGTGTTGAAAATCTTTCACTTTGCGCGCTTTGACATTGCGATATGCAACAAATATCTCGGCGTTGATATAGGGCCGATTTATTGTACTCGTACAGCGTCTAAGCTGGCACGAACCTATACTGACCGTCATGGTCTGCGTGAATGTTGCCGCGAGCTTTTGGGAGTGGAGATTTCCAAGCAGTACCAGTCATCGGATTGGGGCGCGGACGAGCTTAAGCCGGAGCAGCTCAAATATGCGGCTAATGATGTTTACCATTTGCATGCATTGATGGCCAAACTGAATATGATGTTAGAGCGTGAAGGGCGCATGGAGCTCGCTAAAAAATGCTTTGCGTTCCTACCGCTTCGTGCGGAGCTAGATATGGCCGGATGGCCGAATATCGATATTTTCGAGCACTAGGCAGCTTCGATTATTTCGTTTGGGGCGCCTATTGCGTTGCTCCTTATATATTATTTTTTTGAGGTTACGAATGAATTCTATTGATCACGCTAAAAAGGTTCTGGATACCGAGATCGAAGGTTTAACCCAGCTTCGGGATTCGATTGGTCATGATTTTTCGCGCTTGATTGATGATATTCATGCGATGAAGGATAAGAAGATCGGCCGTTTGATTGTGGCGGGCATTGGCAAAAGCGGCCATGTCGGGCGTAAGATTGCGGCGACTTTGGCTTCTACGGGAACGCCTGCTTTTTATGTTCACCCGGGTGAGGCTTCTCATGGTGATATGGGCATGGTGACCGAAAATGACATCGTGCTTATGCTGTCTAATTCGGGTGAAAACCAAGAGCTATCAGACCTCATCCATTATACGCGTCGCTACAACATTAAGATGGCGGCGATGACGAGCAATTCGGACAGCACGCTCGCACAGCATTCGGATTACATTTTGCAATTGCCAAAAGTGCCCGAAGCCTGTCCGAACGGTATGGCGCCGACAACATCGACGACAATGATGATGGCCTATGGTGATGCGATTGCGGTTTCATTGCTTCACATGATGGGGCTGACCAAGGAGCAGTATAAGGTTTTTCATCCTGGCGGAAAGCTGGGGCAGCGCCTTATGACGGTGGCTGAACTGATGGTTGGTTATGACGATCTTCCGCTTGTGGGGACAGAGGCTACTATGGATGCTGCGATTTTACAGCTATCAGCAAAAAATCTCGGCGTTGTTTTGGTGGTTAGTGGGCAAGGCGCGTTGGCAGGCATCATCACAGATGGAGATTTGAAGCGGCATATGGGCGCTGATTTGCTGCAAAAATCAGTGACTGAAGTGATGACCAATAATCCTAAGTCTATCTCGACAAAAGCCTTGGGCGTTGAGGCGATGGGATTGATGACATTGCAATCGGGCTCTTATCTTAGTTCTTTGGTCGTGTTGGATAATGGAGAGCTTAAAGGTTTGATCCGTTTGCAGGATTGTTTGCGAGCAGGTCTTGCATAAGACTGGCTTAGGGCTTTAAAAACTGTTATTAAAATCTTCATGGACGAAGATATTCCAAATTATGATGACCCTATTCATAATTCCCAGCCAAAAGCTGAACAGGGAAGCCCACGGGCTGACCGCTTGCAATCGCTGTCTTTAGGGCAGGACAGGGTTCGTCATCAAAATCATGGATATAGCGTTCTCATTAAATCTTTAAAAATTTTCCTCCCAATGCTGGCGCTCGGGCTATTGCTGGTCGTGATAACATGGCAACGGGTTGAGGATGTTACACCCAAGCAAGACGAAAGCGCGCAAGAAGAGAGCCAATCGGCGCGTTCAATTGGTAAAAACGAGCTTCTTAACCCTAAATTCGAAAGCACGGACGAGGATGGAAATCCTTATACAGTGACCGCGAAGCGTGCGTTGCAAGGGCAATCTGCTGATGATGACATGATCCTTTTGGAAGAACCGGTGGCCGATATTGCTCTAGAGGATGGTAATTGGCTGGCGGTAAAGGCCGAGCAATCAGCGTTTGCGCAGACTACGCAGCGATTGCTCTTGAAAGGCGCGGTGGAAATTTACCACGATGAGGGATATACCCTGACTACGCCTGAGCTGGATGTAGATATGAAGGCAGGAACCGCGCGTACAGACACCAAAGTGCACATCCAAGGGCCTAAGGGCGTTTTGGATGCTGAAGGGCTGGATGCCAACCGGGGTGAGGAGGTCTTGATCTTCAAAGGTCCGGCAAAATTGATACTAACCGAGGGAATGTAAATATGCGTATATTGCTTTTTACCGCTGTAATAGTCTTGATCACTTTGCCTGCTTTTGCGCAAGGGATGCCGGCTATGAGTACAAATTCGAGTGAACCTATAGAAGTGACGGCGGATAAAACGCTGGAATGGCATCGCGGGGCAACGCAGTTTATTGCAAAAGGTAATGCCTTGGCCAAGCAAGGCGCATCATCGATAGCTGCGCAGGCTTTGACGGCGGATTACCGCAAAAATGCTGGGTCGAGTATGGAAATTTACCATCTTAAGGCGCAAGGCGGCGTGGTTTTGACTTCGGATGATAACAAAGCTTATGGCGAGGTTGGTGATTATGATCTTGATGAAGGTTTGGCAACTCTGACGGGCGATAATTTGCGTATGGAATCACCTGATCAAACGGTGACTGCTGAGCAAATCTTTCACTATCAGGTCGCTCTTGGAAAGCTGAGCGCGATCGGTGCGGCGAAAGTTGTGCGTCCGAAGGTAGATGGCAGTGGCACTGACACACTTGAGGCTGAAAAAATTACTGCGACAATGAAGAAAAATGAGCAAGGCGAGCAGGTTCTCGACACATTGGAAGCCTTTGAAAATGTAGTGATTACAACACCCACCGAAGTCGTGATGGGTGAGTACGGTATCTATAATTCCGTGACTAATAAAGCAGAGCTGAAAGGCAATGTTAAAATTGTGCGCGGGCAAAATACGTTGGAAGGCGTGCGTGCCGAGGTTGATATGACGACTAATGTCAGCCGTATTTTTGGCTCTGGCTCTGGCTCTGGCGGTGGCGAGAGCGGACGCGTGCGCGGGGTATTTTATCCCGGATCTAACACTGGTGTTCCTTAAATATTTGCAATATTCATTGGGTGAGCGCATAAGAGGAGCATGGAAATTTTAATCACATGGTTGTTATTTATTGCGGTTCAGTTGGCGGCAACGATGTCGCCGGGTCCTGCTTTTGCAATGTCTGTTCGAAATTCAATGTCTTTCGGGCGTAAGGGCGGCGTTATGACTGCGCTTGGTTTAGGGCTTGGTGTTGGATTTCATACTGTGCTTGTGCTTGGTGGGCTGGCACTGGTTTTATCGCAATCGGTTATTTTATTCCAAGCTATTAAATATATTGGTGCAGCCTATTTGGTTTATGTGGGTTTTAAGGCATTAAGAGCTAAAGCGCCGAATGTAAGTGATATTCCAAAAGCCAAGGATGAGCTGGATTATCGTCATATTTCGGCTTTTAAAGCGATATGGATGGGATTGTTGACCAATGCGCTAAATCCTAAAGCGGTGATCTTTTTTACGGCGGTATTTACTCAATTTATTAGCCCGGATGCGCCTTTGGGAATTATGGTTTTATATGCGGCTACCGTTATGATTGTTGAAGCGGGGTGGTTTTCGCTGTTGGCGGTCTTACTTACTCATGAAAAGGTTAATCGTAAGGTCAGAGCGGCGGGGCACTGGATCGAACGTGTTTGTGGTGGACTTATGGTGGGCCTTGGCGTAAAATTGGCTCTGAGCAAGATTTAAAGCGCAAATACTATGGATACTCCTATAAAACCAAATCAGACAAAAATCAGGGAAGTGTCGAAAGGGCTATCCGTCCAGCATCTCTCGAAAAGTTATAAGAAGCGACCCGTTTTAAGGGATGTAAGCTTTACTGTTGAGCGTGGCCAGGCGGTGGCTTTGTTAGGGCCGAACGGTGCTGGTAAAACCACCTGCTTTTATATCACGACAGGGTTAATCGAGGCCGATGGTGGGATGATCTCGCTGGACGGTCAAGATATTACGCATCTGCCGATGTATCGCCGCGCGCGCCTTGGGATTGGTTATTTGCCGCAGGAAAGCTCTATTTTTCGGGGTTTGAGCGTTGAGGATAATGTGCGCGCCGTGATTGAGGCGCAAGGATTGTCGGGCGAGGAGCAGGATGTCTTGCTCGAGGATTTGCTATCTGAGTTCGGGGTTGAGCATTTACGCCGCACGCCTGCACCCGCCCTATCGGGGGGGGAGCGTAGACGTGTTGAAATTGCGCGTGCATTGTCTGCACGACCGGACTTTATTTTGCTCGATGAGCCTTTGGCAGGGATTGACCCGATTGCGGTGGGTGAAATTCGCGCGCTTATTGCGCAGCTGAAGGATCGTGGGATTGGCGTGCTAATCACCGATCACAATGTGCGCGATTGTTTGGGTATTGTCGATCATGCTTATATCCTGCATGAGGGTAGAGTTTTAATGCATGGTACGGCGGATGAGATTGTTGCCAGTGAAGCGGTGCAGCGGGTATATCTGGGTAAGGGCTTTAAGCTATAAATTCTACTATTTTTTGCGCCTTCTCAGAGAAAAAATGAAAAGATTGATGTGTTAAGGCACTTACGCATACGAATTAGCTTACATGAAACTTGTTCTTAGGTGCTTCATTCAGCCAACTTTCGTGGTATAGTAAATTCATGAGCACGATCTCTCAGCACCTCAAATTAACTCAAGGCCAGAACCTCGTAATGACGCCGCAATTGCAGCAGGCGATCAAAATGCTGCAGCTGTCCAATGTGGAATTGGCGGAAGTTGTTGAGGAGGAGCTGGCTGTTAATCCTTTGCTGGAAAAGGATGAGCGCGGCACGGATGGTGAGGCTACATCCGATGAACCGCGTGAGCCTAAAGATGAGGGGAAGGACTCGGTGGAAGCGGCGTTTGAAAGCTCTAACACCAATGATGATTTTGACCCCGGATCGGGTGCGGCGGATATTGGCGCCGGAGGAAATTCCAAATTCGAAGACATCGAAAATGCCTTTGAAAACCGTATGAGCGCGGAAGTAACCTTGCGCGATTATCTACTTGATCAACTCCATCAAAGTTTTGAAGAGCAACGCGATCACATGATTGGCGCGATGTTGATTGACCGTCTGGATGAGGCAGGATATTTGCGCGAAGACCCCGCTGATCTGGCTGAAAAGCTTGGCTGTAAGGTGGAGCGCGTACAAAATTTGCTGCGTGAGATGAAGGGGTTTGACCCTGCGGGAATTTTTGCGCGTGATCTAGAGGAGTGTTTGGCCTTGCAGTTGGCAGAGAAGGGGCAGTTGGATGCGCCGATGAATGCGCTCTTGGATAATTTGCAGATGCTTGCGCATAAGGATTTTAAAGGGTTGGCCGAAATTTGTGGAACTAACGAGACTTATCTGATGGATATGGTCGCGGAAATCAAAGCGCTGAACCCTAAGCCAGCTGCTGAATTTGACCATTTGATTGTGCAAACTGCGATACCCGATGTGCTGATGAAGCGTTTGCCGAAACATATGGGCGGTGGGTGGCGCGTGGAGCTTAACCACGAGACATTGCCGCGCGTGCTGGTTAATCAAGAATATTATATGGAAGTCGCAGGCAGCGCGAGCCGTAAGGAAGATAAGGCCTATATCTCAACGCAGCTGAACAATGCAAACTGGCTGGTGAAGGCTATGGACCAACGCGCGCAGACGATTTTGAAAGTCGCGGGCGAGATAATCGAGCAGCAAGATGCGTTTTTCAATTACGGTATCGAGTTTTTAAAACCGCTCAAGCTCTCGGACATTGCCTCCGAGATTGAAATGCATGAAAGCACGGTTTCCCGCGTTACGACGAATAAATATATCGGAACGCCGCGCGGAATTTTCGAGTTGAAATATTTCTTCTCAACCGCTTTGGTCTCGGCGAGTGGTGCTGAGCATAGCGCGGAAAGCGTGAAAGCGCGAATCAAGACGTTGATTGATGAGGAAGATCCGAAAAAAATCCTTTCCGATGATAAGATCGTCGTTATTTTGCGTGATGAGGGGATCGAGCTGGCGCGCAGAACGGTTGCGAAATACCGTGAAAGCATGATGATCGGCTCAAGCGTTGAGCGTCGTAAGGCGAAGAAGCACTTAATATCCCGTTAAGCTCTTTTTAAAAATACATTGATATTCACAGGTGGAAGTGAAATATTTTACGCCCGTTTTTTTATCGCCTTATGCTATAATAGACCTATATCACTACTAGATTAGAATACGAAAAAGAGGAAATGAATATGGAACTTAGCGTACATGGCAAACAAATGGATGTGGGCAATTCACTCAGAGAGCACGTAGAAGGAAAATTAGAAGATTTAAACAGCAAATATTTCAATCATGCGGCTTTTGCCACTGTAACATTCTCTAAGGAAGGGCATGGAAAGCCGCAGACTAAAGTTCATATTTCAATCCAGATCGGCAAGAATTTGCTGGTTGTTGCCGATGCAATGGATTCAGATCCATATGCATCATTCGAGCAAGCGGCAACCAAGGTTGGTAAACAAATGCGTCGCTATAAGAAGAAAATTCGTGATCATCACGAGCGCGTAGACACCTTGCCAGAGGAAGAGATTATCAACGCAAATGACTATGTTCTGGCCGCAGCGCCCGAGCAAAATGATGAGCCTGATGGTGATGTGCCGCAAGGGGATGACCCTGTTGTTATCGCCGAGATGAAGAAGGAAATTATGACCTTGAGCGTGTCAGATGCCGTGATGCATCTGGATTTGTCCGGCGAGCAGGCGTTGCTGTTTAGAAATGCCAAGCATGGTGGTTGCAGCATGGTTTACCGCAGGAAAGACGGGAATATCGGCTGGGTTGACGCTGAATCCTTGAAATAGCTTCGACCTTTAGGTTTAGGCTATGTTGCTCGGAGCTCACATATAAATATACATTATGATTCTCGTACCTGGTCTAAGCATAAAATCTTTTCGCTATTTGGCTTAAATCTAATATTTAAAACCCGCATGATTCGGTTTATGCGGGTTTTTCCTGTATGCAAAACAGTGACTTAAGAATTTTTTGTGCGCTTTGAGATAATTCTTATAGCATTATGCGTTATATGCTGCGGCGCGCCGTTTTTTTTTCTGGCGCTATACGAAGTTTCCTCTTACAAAAGTATAGGTGTGAGTGATAACAGCTAAGAAGAGAGTGCTCATGGGTTCAGCTTTAAATGCACGTGTTGATAATATAGAGCTAGAGTTTGCGGTTCAAAACCGCGAGCAGTTTTTGAGGGAAATTTCTACAGAACTCTCCGATATAAGTACTATTGAAGCTGATAAGATATTTTCCGGATTTATGAATGAGCGTCGCCTTAAGCGCGCACCGCTTGGTGAAGGTATAGCGATTTTCGATATGCGTGTTCGAGGTCTTCCCAAACCCATCGTAAAAATTATGACCTTATCACGAGATATCGATATGGGTGCCAGCGATGGCTCTGGTGTGCGTGTGGTAGGTGTGATTTTGTCACCCGAGCGTGAAGGTATGGTGCATTTAAGACGTTTGTCGCGATTGGCCAGAACATTGAAAGATAAGAATTTTCATCAAGCTTTGCTGAATGCTAGTAAAGAGGACGAAATATGGGCTATGCTTACGCCCGCAATTGCAAACCAGTCAATCGCAGCTTAGCTTTATTGAACTGTCACTGCGCTCAAATCATTTTGAAGAACTGTGCCATAGGCCGTTTCCCAATTATCCATGACAGATAATTGCGTACCATCGGCGGCGTGTATGGAGTATTTGCGCTCTCCGTTAACTTCTACAGGACGGATATATGCAATATCATGTACGCCAAGGCCTAAAAAGTCTTGTTGGCTTATGTTTTTAAGAATGTCAGCCGGTGAGGATATATCCTCGCGTGTATTTTCTTCGTAGAACTTTATTGTCATTTTTTTATGAACCCTCTTATGCGCTTTAGATTAAGTATAGGTCGAAAAGCGTTTAAAAGCAGTAAATTTCTGGAACTTTTTGAAAAAAGACCTTATTTTTTCGGCTTTTTAGACTTATCTGCCTCTTCTTCAACGTCAATTGCTTGAGGAATTGAAGAGATACTGGCTTGTTGTTTCCCAGAGGTTGGAGCTTGAATTTTGATCTTTTTAGCTTTTGATTCCGGAACAACACGCTCAAGGCCAATATGTAGCAAACCGTTATCCATAGCAGCGCCGCGAACCTCTATGCCATCGGCAAGAATGAAGCTGCGTTGGAATTGACGAGCCGCAATACCGCGATGAAGAAAGATGCGTTCTTCGTCATCTTCGCCTTGTTTACCGCGCACGGTAAGCTGGTTATTTTCAATCTCGACATCTAGATCGTCCATTGAAAACCCTGCCACGGCTAAAGTGATTTGATATCCGTAATCGCCGATTTGCTCGATATTATAGGGGGGGTAGCCTTCTCCGCCGGATTTTCTCATGCGGTCAAAGGTTTTTTCAATTTCATCAAAGCCCAAAAATAGGGGGCTATCGAACAGAGTTAATCTGCCTGTAGTCATGTTCAAACTCCTTCTGTAAAGCAAGTTTTATTGTCTGAAGCCCGAAAGTGGCGCCTCATATTTATATAATATAGGAATTTTTGAATATGCGTCAAGCGCGCCAGTATTTACGTGCTTTTCGTGAATAGGCGGTCGCAATAGCCGCATTCGACGCTGTCTTGTCCATCGAAGCTGTACCAAACAACTGGATGACCGAGTGCGCCGCCGCCACCGTCACATTTGACTTGATCGGAATCCTTGGCAACAGAAATTATTTCAGGATCTTTTAGCGGCATTGAATTTTGCTCTTTCACAAATTATTAATATCATTCAGAGTATAAAACATTATGAGTGTTATCAATAGGCCAAATTTTGTCGATTTTCAAGGTGTATCAAACGCCCCAGAGCGTTATGTCTCTATGGATGTTGATACAAAAAAGGTGTTGGAAAGTTGGAAAAAGTCCCTCTTTTCTTTTGAATGGTTGGATGGGGATGGAAATTTTAAGGATGTTTCTGCACTTAAGCCTATAGATGCGCAGCGCTTTAATGAAGTTCATGAGGCTCTGAAAGCCGGAAAACCGCTAGAAAAACCGGTTTTGGGGCTTGGTGTGATGGATAATGTCGAAATCGGCGTGGGGCGTGAGATATTTCTAACGTTGGCCGCGCTGGGTGTAGGTGTAATTAGCGTGCATATTTTGCGCTCTCATGAAAAAGATTTTCAGGCCTATAGGCTTAAATGAGATATTCCATTATAATTAATTTATGAGCCATCCGTCCCAATCTGGAAATGTCCTGTTTTATATTCTGATTGCTATTGCTTTGCTGGCAGTGCTGTCTTTTACTGTGTCACAAGGTGGGCGCTCGGGCAGTAGTAATATTAGTGATGAACGTAGTGCGCTGATTGCCAGTGAGATCATTGAATATGCCAATAATGTCGCGACGGCAGTCGCTCAATTGAAGCTTCGTGGATATACCGATCAGCAAATCAGCTTTGAAAATGATGTTATGTCGGGCTATGAAAACACCAATTGTGATGATGATGGCGATAGTTCTGACGATAATGGAGATGGATGCGAGATTTTTCATATAAATGGCGGCGGTGTAGTTTATTCCTCACCCCCTCCAGAGGCGCTTGATACATCAAATGACGGAAGCGCTGAATACGCTAACTGGTATTTCCCCATTCAGGTGTGCGTGTATGGCGTGCCTATTGTAAGTGCTGCGAATTGTAAGAGTGACGGCATTGATAATGAAGATTTGCTGATCATGCTGCCTTGGA
This sequence comes from Micavibrio sp., assembly GCA_019634145.1. Lineage (GTDB taxonomy): Bacteria > Pseudomonadota > Alphaproteobacteria > Micavibrionales > Micavibrionaceae > TMED27. Next base: position 43,681 of record JAHQVU010000036.1, read on the forward strand.
TTGATGAGAATGTATGTAAGGCCATCAATAGAATGTTAGGTGTCTCAGACTCAGAGGGCACTCCTCCAATTGATGCGAACCGGCCTGTCCCTACAACTTTTCCAAAATTTACGGGCACATATGGCGAGGGTGAACTTCTAGGTAATGGCGTTCCTTCAGGGCTTACCACGGGGTGTATCTATTCTGATGATGATGATACCAGAGGATATTTCTTCTACAAAGTCTTGATCGCTAGATAGGCTTATCAGGGCCTTTGGGCACATCCGGTATGGATTGATCATTTCGTGTAAATAGTAGTAATGCGCCTTAATGTGATCAAAATTCATGGTTTCCTTGATTTGCGGCATTTCATACGGAACGGCGCATATTAAGCGTATCTTTTTTCAACTTTCGATTATAGCTTTTCAAGCTTTGCGCCGTCGGGTGTATCGATGATTTTGAATCCTTGGGCGGCGAGCTCATTTCGGATTTCATCAGCGCGCGCCCAGTTCTTGGCGGTTTTGGCTTCGGCACGCTCGGTGAGGAGGGCGTCGAATTCATTGGTTTCTACATTGCCTTGCGCGAGCCAAATGGCCGGGTTCTGTTGCAAGAGGCCGAGCAGAGCGCCGCTGGCCTTTATATTCGCATCATCGGCAGCTATTAGTTTTGAGATTGCAAGTGGTGTGTTGAGGTCATCGCAAAGGGCGTTTAGAACGGCGGAGTCAACGTTGCCGCTGCCGCCCACTCGCTTATATAGGCGATCGAGGATGGTCTGACTTTGCTCAAGTTTATCTTCCGACCAATCCAGTGGCTGGCGGTAGTGTGCTGAAAGAAGCGTTAGGCGGAGGACTTCGCCGTCATATTTTTCCAACAAATCATGGGCGAGGAGGAAATTACCCAAAGATTTGCTCATCTTCTCTCCTTCAACGGTAACAAAGCCGTTATGCATCCAGTACTTGGAGAAAGCGGTGAGGTCGCTGTGGCCATGTGCGCAGCAGCTTTGTGCAATCTCGTTTTCGTGGTGGGGGAATTTAAGGTCTGCGCCGCCGCCATGGATGTCAAAGGGCAGGCCGAGATGCTTTTCTGCCATGGCCGAGCATTCGATATGCCAACCCGGGCGGCCATAACCCCATGGGCTGTCCCAGCCCGGTTCATCTTGAGCGCTGGGTTTCCAGAGCACGAAGTCGGCGGGGTCTTTTTTGTAGGATGCGATTTCGACGCGCGCGCCTGCGATTTGCTCATCACGGCTGCGCCCTGATAAGCCACCATAGCTCGGGAAACTTGGGACATTAAACAGCACATGGCCATCTGCCGCATAGGCATGTTCGCGCGCGATCAAGGCTTCGCACAGGGCAATCATTTCCGGAATTGTGTCCGTTGCACGGGGCTGAATATCGGGGGTGGCGCAGCCTAAGCTTGCCATATCTTCGTTATATATACGGGTAAATTTCTCGGTAATTTCGGCTATTGGCGCACCAGTTTCTTTATGAGCGGCGATGATTTTGTCATCGACGTCCGTGATGTTCGATACATAGGTGACTTTGGGGTAGAGCGTTTTCAGCACATTTGTAAGCAGGTCGAAGACGACCGCCATGCGCGCATTGCCGATATGAGCGTAATTATAGACCGTTGGGCCGCACGCATAAAGGCGTACATGGTTTTCATCGAGGGGTGAAAACTCCACTTTTTCGCGGGTCAGGCTATTGAAAACTTTTAGCTGTGCCATAAATCTTATGCTTTCGTGTCGTTTTTACTGGAAAATAAACGGTTTTCACATTAAGACAACATAAAACATATAGATAGATAAGGATTTTTTATGGTTTCATCCAAGATCGTCGGGCTTTCTGAAGAACAACAGCAAGACGGAAAACCAACACGTCAGGAAGCGGAGGCTGCTGTAGAAACGCTATTGCGTTATATCGGTGAGGATCCGGCGCGTCATGGTTTGGTGGAAACGCCAGCCCGCGTTATTCGCGCTTATGATGAGTTTTTTGAAGGATATACGCTGGATGCGGCGAAGGAGCTTTCCAAAACTTTTGAAGATATCGAAGATTTTGATGATATTGTTTTGGTGAAAAATATCGAATTCACTTCGCATTGTGAGCATCATTTGGTGCCGATTAGCGGCGTTGCGCATGTGGCGTATTGGCCGAATAAGAATGTCGTTGGTATTTCTAAATTGGCGCGTATTGTCGATGTTTATGCGAAGCGTTTGATTAGCCAAGAAAACATGACGAACGCCGTTGCGAAGGTGATTGATGAGACGTTAAGCCCGAAGGGTGTTGCGGTTTATATTGAAGCGGATCACCAATGCATGTCTAGCCGCGGCGTGAAAAAGCGCAGTGCGTCGACTGTGACGAGTGCGTTTAAAGGTAATCTTAGAGATGATGAGGCTATACAAAATCGTTTCTTTAAGATGATCGAAGATCGTTAATTTATTGCTCTTCTTTAGTGTGTTTGCCAGTGGGTGGAGCAAAACGTTTGTAAGCCTTTTTTTAGGGCGATGACTGTCAGGATCTTTGCGATTCTTCTTGTTATGTCGAACCCTCCAAACCCTATATCCACTATGATTGAAATCATATCTGCTGATATTTCTATGATGATTTCCCATTCTAGACCGTCACTTAGCACGTCATTGATGGGCGGTAGGATTGTAGTCTTTTCTTGAGCAAATGTTCTTATTTTGTCATTTTTACAAATGTTATCTTGTAGTGTTGTTGTGTGGTTGTTCCACCATTCTCGGCCTTTTTCGAGGTAATTGGTTGGTGGTATTGGGCTATATAGTTGTGCTATACGGACTTCTTGGGCTGGCTCTTGTGGATTTAATATGGCTTGTTTTTGCTCTTCTTTTTCGATTTCCTCACCGAGGAGCGTATAGAGCGAATCTAGATCTTCTTTGAATAGGGATTTGATTTCTTCTTGGTCAGTTTGGTCCATGGTGTGTCTCCAGATTTTTTTATACTATAGATTGATATTATAAAGGTTTTGGGGTGGCCATGTGCAAGATGTTTTTGTTGTTATCGTGATAATGTCCAAGGAATTGTGGATTGCCCTAGGCCAAGCGGTAGCGGGGTGATTTGGCCGTCTGGGGTGTTGATCATTTCTATGGTTTGTTCTGCCTTGGATAGGGTCATGGTCTTTGAGGGCGTTGGTAGGTCGTAAAATTTCGCGCCGTTATGGCATAGGAAGTTTTCGAAGATTTTCTGGTTGTCCGCGTTTGAGAGATCAAGGCCGTTTTCCTCGAAGCCTTGCGCGTAGAGCTGCGGCGCGATGCCGCCTGTGAAGCATCCCGCTGCGCAACCGCAATCTGTGGCTTTTACTGTGTGTGCGGCGCTGTCTGTTCCAGCGTAAAATTGAGTGTTATTAGAGGCGGTCGCGGCTTGGCGCAGCGCGTGGCGGTCTTCTTCATATTTCAGAAGCGGCAGGCAAAAGAGGTGATATTTAAGCCCTTGTAGCAAATGCCCGACTGTATAGAGCAAATGCTGCGGCGTGATTGAGGCCGCGACATTTTGGCCAGCGTTTTTCACGAAATCTACGGCGACTTTGGTCGTTACGTGTTCGCATGCGATTTTTAAATTCGGGAAAGCCTCGATAAGTTTAGGCATATTGTGCGTATAGAAATATTCTTCGGCGTTTGTTTTTCGGTCAAAATATTCTTCACCGGGAAGGCCGTGTTCCTCGCCATGTATGCAAAGAACTATGCCATGCTCTTCCATCGCTTTGAAAACGCCGTTGGAGAAATAATTCTTGAACGGATAGCCGAAATCCGCGCCAGTTGTACCATGCGGTGGATAGTATTTACACGCTTTGAGAAGCCCGCTTTTCGCGCCTTCTGCAATCATGTCGGGGGTTGTATCCTTGGTTAGGTAGAGTGGTGTGATGAGCGTATCAAATGCATCGCCGCCATGGCTGCGGATCATATTTTGATACTCTTCCAGTGACCAGTAATTCAGCGCATCGGATTTTAAAACCTTGGCTGCGGGAGGTTTGGTATTGGGCATGGCCAATACGCCCGCGCATCCCATATCGAGCTGGGATTGGATAATCGGGGCGAGAAGTGCGCCTTGGCGAAGGTGGGTGTGAAGGTCATACCAGTAGGGAAGGGTGAATTTTGTCATGTTATTTCTTTTTTATCTTAAGTAATTTCGTACGCTACGCTCCTCGTGCTTAGTGAAAAAGAATAGCAAAGCGACTATATATTCTATGTTTAATGGATTACCTTAATTTTTATGGATTGGCAAAGCTTACTCGATCAAGATATTAAAAATTTTATTTCCGCGCATTCAGATGATGATGTGCGAGCGTTGGCGTTGAAAAAGCCGCCGAGTGTGGATTGGGATTATCCCTTGGTGCTGGATCAGATCAAGGCTCGGCAAAAAGCGGCTAAAAAAATGCCGACATGGGCCGCGCAGAAGGATGTACTTTTCCCGCGCAGTGATTTGATAGAACAAGCTTCATCGGAAGCGTGTGCAAAATTCAAAGCAGGGATATTTAAAGCTCAGAGTTTTGCGGATCTAACCGGCGGTGCGGGTGTGGATAGCGTAGCTTTTTCGGCTTATGCGGAGCGGGGCATATCTGTGGAGATGGACCAGGCTTCAGCGCAATTGCTGCACCATAATTTTAGGGTATTAGCGCCGAAGAAGATAGAGGCCGTTCATGCGCGTGCAGAAGAATTTATTGTGGATATGGGGGCGGTTGATTTGGCCTATATCGACCCGCAGCGAAGGGATTTCAAGATCAAGGGCAAGTTTCGTTTCGAGGATTGCTCGCCTGATATTATAGGCATAAAAGAGGATTTGTTGCGTAAGGCATGGCGTGTCATGGTTAAGGCATCACCTATGCTTGATATTAGCGCTGGGGTATTAGCGCTGGGTAATATTGAAGCTGTATATGCCGTCGAATGGGGCGGTGATTGCAAGGAATTGTTGTTTATCATGAGTGCTGATGCACCGTCAGAACCTGAAATTCATGCAGTAAAAATCGATGATGAAGGCGGCGTGAGCCACCATTTCAACTTTACTTTTGAAAAAGAGCGCGCGATTTCAATAGAATATGCTATGCCACAAAAATATCTTTATGAACCTTGGCCGGCCTTTCAAAAAGCAGGTGGTATGAAGGCTCTGGCTAAAGAATATGGGGTGTGCAAGTTAGCGGAGCATACCCATCTTTATACTTCCTCTCATGTTGTAGAGAGCTTTCCTGGGCGAATTTTTGAAATTATGGGCCAATATCCTGTTAAAGCTGGGGCGCTTCCCGTCAAAAAAGGCAATCTTACAATTCGTAATTTTCCCATGAGAACCGATGATTTAAGAAAGAAACTGAAGCTGAAAGACGGGGGGGCTAACTATATATTCGCCTGCACACAATGCGATGAAAAAACAATTTTGCTGCATTGTCAGGCATATATACCTTAGTATTAATACTAAATTACCAAATTAATTTTCATAAAATTTTATTATTAGCAATCTCTTGTTAACGATTTAAGGTTTAGAATAAGAGCATGGTTTACAATTATGTTGGCCTAACCAAGGGATAAATAATTATCGTGTTAAAGAATATATTAATATATAATGTGATATCCTTAACAGCCTTATCGGGCTTGCATTTTCAGAGTAATTAATATGGAAGCGGTATCATTCGTGCAAAGTCAGTCTATTAGAAAAAAGCTTTTTAAAGCGCGTCTATCATCATCTCCTGCTAAAATTTGGAAGAGTAAGATTAGTTGGCGTATTGCTTTGGCTGTCTTTATGACGATTTTGTTGGTTCAAACCTGTATTTTAAATTTTTCTACTATGGAGAATTTTGAAAATAATAATTTGCGCCATTTAAGGGAAGTTTCTACGGCAGCAATTGTGAGCCTGATTGATGTGGAACAAATTGATATGTTCTCATCGCCCTTTGATGAGGAAAAAATCGGGCAGATGTTGGCCCAAACAAAAGTTACAGGCTTAACAGTTTATGGTATGGCGCTTGATAATAAATCGCTCGCATTAATTAAGAATTATGGCGAAAATCCAGTAACTACGCTCTACGATATTAATAATACTAATCGCAAATATCGTAGTGCGGATGGTGGGCGTTATGAGTTTGTATTGCGAATTAGCAATTTAAATGGCTCTTACTTTTTTGTAACCCGTGTTGATTCTGCGGCTGTACAAAGGCAATTGTTCGAATTCGTCAAAGAGACGATCATTATTATGCTTTTAATGTCGGCTTTTGTGACAACTGTGTTGATGATTGCTTTGGGACACTGGCTGCTTGAACCTATATTATTTTTACGCAGTAATTTGCAAGAAGCGGTTAAAAACCCTGAAAATCCAGAAGTTGTTGAATCACCTTTTGACCCGCATGACGAGATTGGCGGTGCTATTGAAACCGCTTATGTCCTTATTCATCAAAATGCTGACAACCTCAAGCGGATTAAGAGCGCGGCTGAGGATAAAATCCATCGATTGGCCTATTATGATACTCTGACCGGCCTACCAAATAGAA
>JAHQVU010000037.1 GCA_019634145.1 Micavibrio sp.
GTGACACTATCCAGCGCCGATGTCGGTTCATCCAATATCAAAAGTTTTGGCTTTTTTGCCAGCGCTCTTGCTATTGCCACTCTCTGCCTTTCCCCACCAGAAACTTGAGAACCTCCTTCTCCTACATTAGTATCTAACCCATTTGGCAATTTGGATAAGAGGAGTTTTAAGCCAGCATCATCTGTGGCCTTTACAAGATCATCGCTTTCAATCTCCTGATTAAATGCGGCTATGTTATAAGCAAGGCTTCGGTGCAAAAGATATGTATCTTGTCCAACATATCCAATCTGTTTGCGCCAAGCAGCAATGTCAATAAAGTTCAGATCTTCTTCGCCAATATAAATTGTTCCTTTTTCTGGCGCATGAAACCCACATATAAGGTCTGTTACAGTCGTTTTCCCAGAACCACTTGGGCCAAATAAAACTGTAAGCCCTCGATTGGGAATGATTAAATTAATATTATCTAGAATTTTACGTTCCTCGTATGAAAAACTGACATTTTTCATTTTTATAACAGCAGGAAGTTTCGGCAAAATGTTCCCCTCACGCCCTTCTCTGTAATCTGCAAGTTCATTGATTAGTCCGTTACATTTATGTAATGCATAAGTATTTTTGGCCACGGTCTGGAATTTTTTCAAAAAGCTTTTGCTATTATTGCTGATGCGTAAAAAAACAATCGCAATAAACCCGATTTCGGCTAGTGATATGTCTAAAACTTCGCGCGAAAAAACGACGCCTGCAACAATTGTTATAATGAGTATCATTTCCTGCATGGCATCCATATATTTCCGTGCGCGAACCTCTAAAAGATCTGATTCCAGATAGTTTTTGCTGTTCATAAAAGCTGTTTCCATAAGACGCTTTTCAAGACCCATCGCCTTAAAAGCTTTAAATGCCTGAATGGACTGCAGGATATCGGATGACAATAATCGAAGGCTGTCTACGCTTTTTTGCCCTGATCGACGGATCATTGAAAACATAGGCTTGGCTACGAACATACCCAATATGACAAGGGCTATTATTATTACTAGCAATTTCCATGAAACAGTTAGGCTAAGTAGGAAATAAAGAACCATCATTAAAAAAGAAACTACAATGATCTGAACTGCATTGAACATTGCCGCAGCACGCTGTATTTCCTGAACGATCAGATTAACCAACATCCCCTGTGATTGTGACGTGAAAAAAGGCCATGAGGCATTACTTAGGCCGTGAATGACTTTTTCTCTTAAATCCTGAGCTATAAGGTAGGAGGTGTTATCAACAAAAATTCCAATAATAAGGTTGGCTATAATTTTAAGTAAATAAGTGACGGCAAAAATAGCGAATACGTAATAGAAATCAACAGGAATGGATAAGCTGTTTAAAATAGATTTAATCGAATCCAAAAGATGAGCATCTGATTGGGTTTCTAAAGTGATTGAAAAGATTGGCAACAACATGGCTGTGCTAACCATTTCCAAAAGAGTTAAAATCAGAGCCCCGAATATGGTGGCTAAAGTTCTTAAAGGATATTTAGTAGCAAAAAAATTAAAGCAATATGCGAACTCCCGAACAGAGTTATTTTTGAAGACATCACTCATATTATTATGTGCCTTTGCGGGATAAAAGAAACTCTACAAGCTCAATATCAAATTCCGTATCGATACTAACCATCGGTTCATTGATCAGCACTGCTCCAGTTTTCTTACCTTTAATATTTTTTTGTTCTAGAAGGCATTTCCTACTAATAGCATAAGCAACGCCATTACGATGGTAAAGGGTTGAAAGTTGTTGCCTTGCTATAATCTTATCGGCATGCTGCTGATCGTAATAATCCATAATTCCATCATCAAAAATAAGTTGCTTATAGGGGTGAGCTTTAGTGTCCGTTTCTGAAATCGTCCATACCGCATCATATTCACCATCAATCATTTTCTGGATGGTATCCCTTACATGTTCTGCGCGGCGTAAAGGGGATGTTGGTTGAAGCATAACTATTATATCATAATGCTGTCCATCATCTTTTTCAGTAGCTAGCAATGCATGAGTGAGTACTTCCAGATCACCAATTCGATCACCTGATAAATCTTTAGGTCTACGAAATGGCGCATCTATACCATGTTTCTGCGCGAAGTGAGCGATTTCTTCATGATCGGTGGAGACAACGGCGCGATCAATCGAAGCTACATCCTTTATAACATCGCCGACGAGCCCGATCATCGGTACGCCATTAATTAGACGCAAATTTTTTAAAGGAATTCCTTTTGAACCGCCACGGGCGGGGACGATGGCTAGTATTTTTTTATTCTGATACATGATTGTTTTTTTTTATAAAGTTCTCCACTATATAGCTCATTGAAAATAAAGGATCAACGTCTAATGAAAAACAAGCTGCTTCATAAACTTATAGAGTTGGGTATATCGACTAACAACTCATTTAAACCATATCATCCCCGTACTCGAGATAACCCCGATGTCGCGGTTCTTAAGTGTGAAAAATCCGGAGTAATTGCATTAGATCAGCAATTAGATAATGAAGAAAAATTCTATAAGGAAAACAAGCATTATACTATTCTAAACCATACTGTTACGAAAGACGGTCTTATTAACACGGTGAAGCTAGATGATGCACAGCGCCGATTTGAAGCTTATAAAGAATTAATAGCAGGAAAAAAATTGCTGGACTTTGGTTGCGGAAAAGGAGATTTTTTGAATCTTGCTAAAAATATCACGGCCAGTGCCGCGGGCGTCGAGCTGACAATCGAAAATCGAAAAAATTTGAATGAAGCTGGTATTCGCTGCTACGAAACTATCGAACAATTTCCTGCAGATGAACAGTTCGATGTTATCACTTTAAACCATGTATATGAACATTTATCCAAACCGATTGAGATTTTGAATGCAATCCGCCCCTACCTTAAGGATGACGGCGTTTTAATTATAGAAGTGCCCCATGCCCGCGATGTTCTGCTTGCAACATTTGAGCTTCCGGCATTTAAAGAATTTACATTTCGTTCCGAGCATCTTTTATTGCATACGCGCGAATCACTTGAGACTTTTGTAAAGAAAAGTAATTTTATAGTAGATAAAATCGTTGGTTTTCAACGTTATCCTCTTTCCAACCATTTTTATTGGATGAAGGATGGAAAGCCCGGCGGAAACTTTGTCTATGAAGAATTTAACGATCAAGACTTTCATGACGCTTATGAAAAGATTTTAAGCGATATAGATAAGACAGATACGATTATCGGTTATTTTAGGAAAGCTTAAAAGCAAGTGGTTCCAGCGTATCGAAAAGAAAAGTTGGAGCCATTTGATAATCACTTAAATCGCTTCTGATACCAATAAATGAGCAACCGTAGTCTTCGGCTGCTGCGCGATCATTTTCCCGATCGCCAATCATCATTATTTTTTTGGCATTTATTCCATACTTTTGGGCAGCTGATTTCAAATTATCCGCCTTTGATATCGGAGCGCCATAAATATCGTTGATAAAATTCCCAAAACGTAAATGAGGAATAATATCGTCCATCGCTTCTTTTGGTGTTGCTGTATTAATAATAGCAATTGCGCCAAGGGATTTCAGCGCTGACAAAAAACGATACGCCCCCGAAACCTCTTCGGCTTCTAGAATGAGCCTTTTACACTGTTCAGTGTAAGCCTTGGCGAGTAATTGTGGGTCTAGTTCGCTGTACCCTTCATTTAAGGCGGAAAAAATTTGATAGCGGTTATATTCTGGATAGTGCCGAAATATACCTTCTAAACCTTCTATGGCCTTATCAGCATCTGTAGCGAATGCGCGCACAACATCATAAAAAGCGCGTCTTTTAATATGATTGGAATGCACAAGTGTGCCGTCGAAATCAAACGCAAATAGCTTTATATGGCTAAGATCCATTTTTTAGAACTATGCTGCTTTAATAGACTTTATTCCCTTACGGCGTATTTTCTCCGGCAACTCATAACGCCCCCAGTGATTGACAATCGTCTTGCGCTCAGAGCGCTCCATCGCGTTGATTTTCTTATCTTTGTAATAAGAATCATCATTGTAATGTTTGGTTGAAATTTCTTCGAATACACAACCTGTATCAGTGCGGAAAGCATGCCACATGCCTGGCTGTATCAGGCAGGTATCACCAGGATAGAGGTGGCGTTTTTTTCCTTCTAAAACTACATGTAGCTCACCTGAAATGACCTGGAATGTTTCTTCTTTGAGCTTGTGATAGTGTTGAGGGTGAACCTGTCCGGGAAGCTGCACAATAATTTTCTTACAATAGTCGCGATTTACAATATCAATCAGTACCGCGCCTATTTCCCTAAAATTCTCTACGCCGTAATGGTGAGAGTATTCCGTCTGGAAATCAGCATTAAGGTGCACGCCAGCCTCATGAAGCATTGCTTTAATTTCATGTATGGATTTTTTGATCATCTGATCTGCAGGCTGTGGAAGAAGTTTAAGATTTTCAATTAATAGGCTGCCATCTTTTTTGACTTCGTCCTTAAGGATGGTACCTTCTTTAAATTCACCGCTGCTAAACTGGCCTTCTTCAATGGGCATTGCGAAATAGACCATATCACGGCTTAGCTTTGTGCCCGCTGGGAGGTCATCTTTGGCATATACGCCGCGTTGCAATGATTGAAGTGCCTCAGTTTCAACTTGTGGCGCGGCCGGGCGGCCTTCTTCTTGACCGCACATGGCAACAGCCGTGTTATAGGCTGCAAACCATTTGTCGATCTGTGCCGGCGTAGAGGAGTATTTATTGAGTTTGATCTCATCCGTTTCAATACCAACATGGCGTTCAAACATACGTGCGCCCTTGGCATAGGCGATTTGAACCGGCGCTGTTTCATCCTGATCCTCATGTGTTGACCAGCCGATCGTCACATTCGGATAACGCTTTTGGAAAAGATCAAGCTGGTTAAGCTGTAAATCCTCAGCAGGTGTTGGATAAATGGCTACACAATGCATAAGCGCAAATTCAACGCCGCGGTGTGTGAAGAAGCTGTACAAAGAATCGATTTGCTGCAAGCTTAAACCACCTGTTGAGCAGATGATAGGTTTCCCACTTTCCGCCGCGACCTCTAAAAGAGGCCAGTCCTGCGCCGAACAGCTGGCGATTTTAAGGATATCGATATCCATATCAATAATCCATGCGACCGATTCTTCATCGAAGGGTGTGGATATAGAAAACATCCCTTGGGCTTTGATCTCTTTCATAAGCTCTTTATATTCATTGGCGCCCATACGCGTATCAAGGAAGCGCGGAATATGTTTAGCTGTGCTGCCTTTTTGGTGAGCAGGGTGGATAAAGCTGTCTAGCTGGCGGAATTGAAATTTAAGTCCCGCGCGAACACCATGTTTTTTTGCCTGCTCTCCCATGGCGCGAATAATATTAAGACCGTGCTCCAAATTGCCCTGATGGTTGTTGGCAAGATCAAGAACAAACAAATTGTTAAAATCAAACTCTAGAGATTGTTGCATAATTTAAGCTGCCTTTGCTGTTGTGTTTTTACTACCTGCCAGGCTCAAAGCCTCTGGCACATATCCTTTAGTGTAATCAATGAGGACTTTTTGCCCCTCTTGCGAAGATAAATGTGCTGCTGCAATGACCATCATCGCATCAAGGCCCATTTCTATAGAGATCGGAGACGAAGACCCGTTCTCCAATATATTTTCAATATGGTTAAGCTCGGTAATGAAATCATCAGGGCGCTTCTTTTCAAATATTTCTTCGCTGGACTGCTCTCCAATTTGACGAACGATGTCCTGATAAGGCGAGGGTACGCACTGCCATTCCAAAGCTTTATCGACCCCTTGAAGGCGCATAGATTTTTGGGTAGGTTTTGTCACTACATCTTGCACGATAGAACCGATTAAACCGCTTTCAGTTTTCACATTAAGTAATGCAAGGCGATCAAATTCTGCTTCACCATCTTGAATATATTCAAGAGATGCTGTTACCTCTTTAACACGCCCCGCACCAACGACACTTGCAATGTATAGCCATAAATGAACGGCATGAGAATGCTCGCCCAATGCACCGCCACCGCGCTGCCAATATCCTAAATAAGTGTCAGCCGGACCGTTCAGCCATGGATGTGCATTGAAAATACCTTGCCAATGTTCGCGGAAAAACACATCTAACGTTTTAATATCTTTTAGATTTTTGGCTAAATCGGCAAATTTATCTGTGCTATGGGCAACTGCATGATCGTACCCTACGAAACACTTAATGCCTTCTTTTTCACAGGCCTTATATAATTCCTGACACCCCTTTAAGTCCGGGGTTGCCATAGGTTTTTCTACGAGAATTGCTTTTGGTTTTTCTTTAACAGCTTCAAGTGCCAGTTTTATGTGGCTATCCGGAGGTGTGCCGATAAAAATATAATCAAATCCTCCTTTCGGAGCTTCATCATTCAGGCAAAGATTGATTGCATCATCAAACTTGCCGTAGCGAGAGGGATAAATATCATTACGCGTGCGCTCTAATGCCGCCGGATCAATGTCACAAAGCGTAATGTCCCAGCCTTTTGCACGCGCAGCGTTCGAGAGATGGTTTCCAATTGAGCCCGCTCCGAGTATTTTAACCTTTGTCATCAGTTGTTATCCCTAACATTTCTAGCTTAAAGTTCTCAAGTCCTACAATATGATGCTTTGAAAAGTCAAGAAGCTTGAGGGTTTTTGAGGATTGATGACCACAAATTTTTATGTTTAAATCGCTAACTTTTTAAATCAGGGGGGGAAGCTTATAAAATGCAAAAATTCAAATATAGCCTCTTTAGAGTATTCGTAAGAGTTCTGGCCACATTTAAATTATATTCTGTTCTGGCTAATTTTAGCATTCGATTTGTTCAAGAGCATGACGGAAAAGCTTTCATCCCATTTCAAAGCAAAAAAAACGATAATATCGGATTGTTGTTTTTTGATTCTTTTAAATTCCGCGGTGAAGTTGAAATTTTCGCACATGCAAGCGATATCCAAGTGTTGTCTATAAGCTGGGGTTTTCTTGATTTATTAATGCGCAGCTTTGTAAAAATCCCAGACGTAAAAAAAATGACTATTAATGGGAGAGCTGCAACAGAATTTGAAATTTATATGTATGGAGAACAATGCGCGGCGGGAAGGCAAGCATATCAAAACTTCCTGCGTAAATTTATCCCAGCCTTGTACAAAAAACTGGGTGTTGATGTCACAATAAATTCTAATTGCCGTTATCTAAATGATATGGACTTTGTATATATCGGTGAAGAAATTGGCTATCGCCATATTTGTTATTATCGAGAAGCACTTCATATCAGCCATGTAGAGTATGAGCGTGCCCAGCAGCGCCTAGTGCGTTTTAGAGAAGAATATCCAGCCACTTTCATCGCTGTGCAAAATAACATTACAAAAGATGTTTTTCTTAATTCTAAAAAAGTTGAAGAACATCAGGTTGTTGTAAGGGGGTCTCCCCGGATGGATGCGCTTGTAAAGGAATTACGCGGGGCAAGAAAAAACTCTTCCCATAAGCAAATAGCTCTTTTTTCAGGTCCTCCCGAGGTAATCTACTTTGATGATTACGATAAAGAAACAGGCTTGAGAAAGCCGGGTGCATCCAAAAAAACTATCGAATTTGAACCGTATATGATTGATGCCCTTCGCACATTAACTGAAATGGCTTTAGCTGATCCATCTTTAATAATTATTGTCAAAATGAAGGATCTGCATATGAAAGGCGAGAACGAAGGCTTATTGGGGAAATTCAAAAATACGGTTTCGGAGGTAATTGGCACAGATGAAATACCGGAAAATATTCACTTTGAAACTGGCATGATGGCTGCTCACTCCGTAATTGCTGAATCTGATATCGTAATTGGAATTCAGTCGACAGTGTTGTTAGAGGCGGCTGTTGCCCGAAAACCTGTGGTACTGCTCCATTATGACTCACTTAAAAACACGCCCGATTCTCATTTAGTACTAGCTTATAAAAACCTTGAAGGTTTGTTTGATGTTCCGCGCGATGCAGGGGATATGGAAGATATAATCCAAAGACGCTTGCGTAATCCTGAAATAGACCCAGATATACAAGAGGCGAGAGATGAAGCCTTTGACAATTATGTTTCAAGCTTGGGGGAGTCGGCTTTAGAAAGATCTCTGGAAATAGTAAGGAAAGCTGCTTCCCTAAAACATGCACATTAATCCCCTTGATCCCCCTTCACTTTTGCGCAATAAGAGCTTATCTTACTAATGTGATACTAACTCGGTAATGAATAGAAATTAAAATGGCAGAATTTACACTTCCTCAACATTCGAAAATCAAACCCGGTAAAAAGGTTGACGCTGCCGATGGCGCGGAAAAGACAAAAACCTTAAAGGTTTACCGCTGGTCACCCGACGATGCTGAAAATCCGTCGCTGGATGAGTTCACAATCGATCTATCCAAATGTGGGCCAATGGTTCTGGATGCTCTATTGCACATCAAAAACGATATTGACCAAACACTCACCTTGCGCCGCTCTTGCCGCGAGGGGATTTGTGGATCATGCGCAATGAACATTGACGGTACGAACACGCTAGCCTGTACCAAGGCGATTGATGATGTGACTGGTGATGTAAAGGTTTATCCGCTGCCACATATGCCTGTGGTTAAAGACCTCGTGCCTGATCTGAACCATGTTTATGCGCAATACACTTCGATCGAGCCTTGGCTTAAAACCGATAGCCCGACGCCTGAGCGCGAGCGCCTACAAACAGCAGAGGATGCAAATCTCCTCAATGGTGAAGATGGCCGCGGCCCATCGGGCTGTATCTTGTGTTTCTGCTGTTCGACCAGCTGTCCGTCATACTGGTGGAATGCAGACCGCTTCCTCGGCCCCGCAATTTTGCTTCAAGCCTATCGCTGGATTGCCGATACCCGCGATGAAGCAACAGGCGAGCGCCTTGATCAACTCGAAGATCCTTTCCGCCTGTATCGCTGTCATACGATCATGAATTGTACGAATACGTGTCCTAAGGGCTTGAACCCTGCTAAGGCGATTGCGGAAATCAAGAAATTGATGGCTGTAAGGGCTTAAATATAAGGTGGTCCCGCTAGGGTGCCGGCATATTACTGCTGACATTGATTATATCAATTTTATTCCTTAAAGGTCAGCTTGGTATCACAAACAGCGTTTTGCAATTGTATGGTTTTATCATTTAAAACGATAATTTGCGTGCATTTGGAAATACTCTCGATTGGAACAGTCTCACCTTTTTCACCATTTTTAGTTGGTACTGCCATAAAACCGGTTTCATGATTTGTTGTACTGACAAAAGCCTTTTTTTTCCAAAAAGAGATATCCACGCTCTGAACATCAATTCGGCTGTTATACCCTTCAATTGAAGAGGCGCCTTGTGCGGACAAATCGATGAGTTTGTTTTTATCCAATATGATTGTCTGCGTTTGTTCAGGCATATTAGGAATTTTAAATGCGACGGTCGTTACGAATTTAGCATCTTCCGTAAGGTGCTTGGAAAGATAATTATGAAGCTTATCGGGTGATATGGTTTTGTCATTTCCAGATGTGAAACGGGAGCTATTGGTAACAAATTCGCTGACATTTTTATCATTAAGCGATGATACATTATCTGCATACGCGTAGCCGGCTGTCATAACCAAGTACACAAAGGCAAAAGCAAGTCTGGAAAGCTTGAGTTTAAAAATTTTAATACCGTAAATCTTAAATGTTCCTGCAAAAAATATTATCACCCGAATAGAGTGAAGAAACTCCTAATAAAAGATATCATTTTAGATTTTTATTACAATTATTCTTATATCTCAATATCTAAGCTAAAATCGAAATTTGGTGCGCTGTGTGTGAGTGCGCCGACCGATATATAATTAACGCCTGTATCAGCTATGGCTCGAACGCTTTCGATATTCACACCGCCGGATGCTTCTAAAACAGCCTGACCATTGGCCAGCTTTACAGCCTTTTTCAGCGTTTGTACGTCAAAATTATCAAGCATAATAATATCAGCCTTACCGTTTTCGAGCGCCTCTTCGAGTTGCGCAAGCGTATCAACCTCAATCTCGATTTTCTTGGTATGGCTAGCCAGCATATAAGCCTGATCAAGCGCTTGGCCGATGCCACCCATGACCGCGATATGGTTATCTTTGATCAAAATAGCATCATCAAGGCCAAAGCGGTGATTCGCCCCGCCGCCGCAATAAACCGAGTATTTTTGAAGCAAACGAAGGCCGGGAAGTGTTTTGCGTGTATCACAAATTTCCGCCCCCGTGTCTTTGACCAGGTCGACATATTTTGCGGTAAGCGTGGCTACTCCACTCATATGCCCGAGAAAATTCAGCGCAACGCGTTCGGCAGTCAACAAGCTGCGCGCTGGGCCTTGAATTTCGGCGATCATGTCGCCTGCCTGAATTTCCGCACCATCTTCAAAGTTTATGCTCATGTCAAAATCGACATCGGTAAGCGAGAATGCGGACAAAGCCACGATCAGACCTGAAAGGCGGCCACTCTGGCGGGCTTTAATAACGCCACGCGCTGATTCTTGCGCAGGAATTAGTACTTGCGAAGTCACATCAAACCCATGCCCTAAATCTTCTTTCAGCGCAGCTTTAACGGCATCTTCAATTAAAAGGGGAGATAAATGCATTTAGGCGACCTCTGCTTCGGTTTGAGAGGCTTTGCGCTGGCTCGCCCGCTCCATAAGAGTTTTCATTTTCTGCAACGGCACGCTGGCAGAGACGAGGATATCATCGGGGATTATAATCTCATGTTGCTCATGCACCAATGCCTCGTAAACATTCCTCATATTAATCTGGCGCATGTGTGGGCAGCCTTTGCAAGAAGAGCTGACAATCTGTGCCTCCGGATAGGCCATGGCAATTTGATAGCCTTGCGCGCATTCGGTAATCATCGCTAATATTTTAGGGCGATGTGTGGCAACATAATCCGCCATTTGCGCGGTAGATCCGCTAAAATCTGCAGCCTCGATAACCGCTGGTATGCATTCCGGATGTGCAAGGATAACAATATCAGGGTGCGTAATGCGCAGGATTTTGATCTCCTCGGGATCATAGCGCTCATGCACTTCGCAAGAACCGGGGTGTGTAATAACCTCTATTCGACGATCAAGATCGCCGCGCTCATACATCCCATCCAACGTTATTTGCGTGTTTCGCGCCAGATATTGGTCAGGCGCGAGGATAACCTTATCAATGTTCCATTCTTTTGTAATCTCGACGGCGATATCGACAATGTTGGATGAGGTACAAAGCGCGTCTGATTTTGCGCGCACATCGACATAGGTGTTGGCGTAATTCACGATAGGAATGCCCGGATGCGTCACGCGCATCAAATCCACATCAGCCGGAACGATGGATGCGGCGAGCGAGCATCCCGCGTCCATACTGGGCTGTAGAACCTTTTTCTGAGGATTAAGCGTTTTGGCGGTTTCGGCCATGAACTTAACGCCAGCATTCACAATAATCGATTTATCATTGAATTTTTCGCTTGCTGCTGCCTCGCCCATTTTTAAGGAATCGCCCAAATAATCGCAAACAAATGATACGTAAGGGTGCATGTAGTTGTGCCCAATGACCGCTGCGTTTTTCTCAGCTTTGAGCTGCTCAATAGCGCAGATATAAGGGCCCGCACGATCAGCCTCCCACTGCTCACGGGTCAGAAGAGGGTCGGCAAGTTTTGCTTTTTCAAAAAAATGATCGGTCGCTTGGCAAACTTCAGGATCTTTAGGGTCTAAAAGCTGCGCGAAAGTGTTATCTGTAGACACAAGTTCATCCATTGTTTTAATCTCCTCATACTTATTGTGCCTTGAGCAAAATATTTCAATGGTAAAGTTTAAAATAATAGCGAAAAAATGGCGGATTTATTTAATAAAGATCAAAATGCGAATATAACGGAAGAAAAACGACCGCTGGCTGATCGCCTTCGCCCGCGTGAGCTAAACGATGTTACGGGGCAAGATCATATTGTCGGCGAGGAGGGCACGCTTACGCGCATGATCGAAAGCGGGCACGTGCCGTCTTTAATTTTCTGGGGGCCGCCGGGCTGCGGTAAAACGACGCTCGCACGCATCCTGAGCCAGCATACCGATATGCATTTCGAGCAAATTAGCGCCATTTTCTCGGGCGTGGCGGATTTGCGTAAGGTTTTTGAGACCGCCAAGCTGCGCGCGCAAAATGGTAAAAAGACCTTGCTATTTGTTGATGAGATTCACCGCTTTAACAAATCCCAGCAAGATGCTTTTTTGCCTGTAATGGAGGACGGCACCATTACGCTCATTGGCGCGACCACAGAAAACCCCAGTTTCGAGCTCAACGCCGCGCTGCTCTCCCGCGCGCAAGTTCTGGTGCTAAAGCGCCTTGATGAGGACGCACTGGAGGCTTTGTTGCAAAAAGCGGGTGATGTGCCGCTAACACCTGAAGCGCGTGGCCTGCTAATCACAATGGCCGATGGGGATGGGCGTTATCTGCTGAGCATGGCCGAACAGATCATCGCGCAAGGCAAAACGCTGGATGAAAAGGGTTTGCTGAATGTCATTCAGCGCCGCGCCGCAATTTATGATAAGGGCAATGACGCGCATTATAACGGCCTTTCCGCCTTTCATAAATCCCTGCGAGCCAGCGATGCAGATGGCGCTCTATACTGGATGGCGCGAATGTTAGAGGGTGGTGAAGCGCCTGAGACAATTTTTCGCCGAATGCTGTGCGTAGCATCCGAAGATATCTCAAACGCCGACCCGCAAGCGCTAGTGATCGCCAATAACGCATGGACGGCCTATGAGCGCTTAGGGCTTCCTGAAGGGGAGCTTGCTATGGCACAGGCTTGCACCTATCTCGCCACTGCCCCTAAATCCAACGCCAGCTATATGGCAATGAAGGCCGCAAAACGCGCGGCGAAAGAGACAGGCTCGCTCATGCCGCCAAAACACGCGATGAACGCGCCGACAAAAATGATGAAAGATCAGGGCTACAAGGACGGCTATATCTACGACCACGATACGCCTGAGGGGTTTAGTGGTCTAAGTTACTTTCCTGAGGATATGAAGCGTCCCGAATATTATAAGCCCGTCGAACGCGGCTTTGAACGAGAGATTAAAAAGCGTCTGGATTACTGGGCAAAGCTTAGAACCCAGAAGTAGGATCAATAATCTTACGCTTGCGTTTATTGCTCCACACGAGAAGAAGACCGCTAAATATAATTACCCCTGCGCCTGAAATCGTCCAGATATCGGGCACATCGCCGAAGAAGATCAACCCCGCCGCAATTGCAATCACCATCTGGATATAGTGGATCGGTGCAATCACAGAATAGGGCGCGATTCTAAAACCATAGGCAATCCCGCTAAGCCCCGCGGTTACAAATATCCCGTTGAGGATAAACACATGAAGATGCTCTGCAGATGGAATCTCGATATCACCAAGCGTGAAGGGTGCGACCAAAGCCATAATCGTCAGGGCTGGATAGAAAGACAGCGAATGAAGGCTTTCCCTCTCATCTAAGGGACGTGCAAGAAGCGACAATCCGACAATAAAGCCTAGGGCGGCAAAAGCGTAGAGCTCCTCTTCCGAAACGGCGCGTAAACCCGGGCGCAGCGCAATGACAATACCCGCAAAACCGAGCGCTATAATCCCCCAATTCCTAATCGGCACAGGCTCTTTAAAAACTGGCCACGCCGCCAATGATATCATAAATGGCGCGAGGAAGAGGATTGTATACATATTGGCCTGCGGCAGGCCCATCGACATGGCCTGTATAACGCATCCGGCAATCCCTAGCCCGCATACACCGCGCCCGATGTGAATAAGGAGGCGTCTAGTTGCCAGCGTCTTTTTTAGTCCACCGAGCCATGGGGAGATCAATAGCCCGAAAACCAAGCAAATCAAATAGCTCCAGAAGATGATATCGAAGGTTTTGTAATGCGCCCCCAACCACTTTGCCGACGTATCCGCGCAGGCAAAGCACATGAAACCGATAAAGGCCGATATAATTCCGCGGACGTTGGGGCTGAAAGCACTTAACATGAGTGCTTATATATCCTACTGTGCTAGGGTTGTCTATAAGGAGACGCTAAATGATCCAGACTATTGCAGCCATCGCCGCAGGCGGCGCAATCGGTGCGGTATTGAGATACGGCGCGGGACTAGGCGCGGTAAAGTTGCTCGGTCACGGTTTCCCCTATGGGACGCTCTTCGTCAATATAGTGGGCAGCGCGATTATGGGCGCATTAATCGTTATATTTGCCTACACCAACAATCCGCCCGAAACTTTGCGCGTATTCATGGTGACGGGGCTGTTGGGTGCGTTCACGACCTTCTCGACTTTTTCGCTCGATTTCGCAAGCCTTGTGCAGCGCGCCGATTATTTAAGCGCCGGCCTTTATCTTACGGCCTCTGTTGTGGTATCAATCGCAGCACTTTTCACGGCCATGGCCATTACACGGAGTTTTTTCGCATGAGTACCGAGCGCTTTATAGACGTTACCGAGGACGATGACGGCCAGCGTCTTGATCGCTGGCTCAAAAAGCACGCCCCAGATATGCCTTTTGGTCTCACCCAAAAACTCCTTCGTAAAGGCGCGATCAAGATTGATGGCAAAAAGGCTAAGCACGATGCGCGCCTTTCCCAAGGCCAAACGGTGCGCATACCTGCTATTGAGGCCGCAAGCGATATACCTAAACCTGCCAAAAAGCTTGATGAAAAAGACGCGGACTTCATTAAGTCACTGGTGATTTATGAGGACGAGCATATCATCGCGCTCAATAAGCCAAATGGTATCGCCACACAAGGTGGCACCAAACAAAAAGACCGCCATATCGATGCAATGCTAGAGGCTCTGGTCGATAAGCAAGGCGTAAAGCCGCGCCTTGTCCACCGCCTCGATAAAGATACCAGCGGTGTGCTTCTTCTGGCGCGCTCTGCCGCCAGTGCTCGTAAATTAGGTGATGCTTTCAAAAGCCGCGATATCAAGAAAATCTATTGGGCGATATGTTGTCCCGCGCCTGAGGTTATG
This sequence comes from Micavibrio sp., assembly GCA_019634145.1. Taxonomy (GTDB): domain Bacteria; phylum Pseudomonadota; class Alphaproteobacteria; order Micavibrionales; family Micavibrionaceae; genus TMED27. Next base: position 14,998 of record JAHQVU010000037.1, read on the forward strand.
GATGGTACAATCAAAGCGTCCCTTGCTAAATCGGGCGGTACAAATCGCGAGCGAATGGTCGTAGATGAGGAAGAAGGGAAGTTCGCGGCTACTGATTTTGTGGTCATAGAAAACGCCTTGAATTCTGCGGCTTTTGTGGCCTTTTGGCCGCGTACGGGGCGCACGCACCAAATCCGCGTTCATGCCGAATTAATCGGCTGCCCGATTGTTGGCGATAATAAATATTCACGCTTGCCGGAACAAGAAGAAAGCCATGAGGCACGCCGCAAGGCTGAAGCAGATCTGAGCGAGATGAAGCTGGCTGATCGCCTCCATTTGCATGCACGTCGCATAATAATGCCCCATCCGATGCGTAAAGGAATGCTCGATATCACCGCGCCTTTGTCGCCCGATCTAGCTAATAGCTGGAAAAAGCTGGGCTTTAGCCCTAACTTAAAAGCTGACCCGTTTATAAAATAAGGATTGTTATGGCTGAAGAAAAAAGAAAGAAAAAATCGATCATAAAGAGGATCATCAAATGGTCTTTGATTATAGGGCTTATTGTATTCGTTGGCCTTACAGTTCTTTCGAGACTTGGTGGCGACAGTGAAGTTCTTCAAAGCTCAGTTGAAGATATCTTGACTGAAAAAACGGGTTATAAAGCCAAAATCAATACATTCAACAGAATGACCTTCTATCCTCTCATCGCAATTGATGCAGAATCTATCGATTTTTTTGAAATAATCAAAGAAGAGGCGGAACCAGAAGAAGCTCAAAGTGAGCAAGCATCCGTAGCACCCGATGAAATTGAACCAAAATATAGTTCAGATCCGGTTATGCAGATCGGCAAGCTGCAGGTTGCACTCGGTTTCTTTGATCTCATGTTGAGCAAGGGAAGAGTTCGTCATTTCCTCATTGAGGATTTTAAAGCCGAAGCAGGCGCTTTATTAGAGCAGCCCATATCGGTAGATAAAATAGATATCAGCTCTCAAGCAGAATTCCATAGTGAGGAAGAAGGCGGTGATGAAGATGGTGATGAAGAGGGGCGCGGATATATAAATTTTACTGCTAATATTAGTGATAAACCTCTGAAAGGGAGCATTTCTGTCGATGCCCACGGTATGGATCGCTATAAATCATACAGCGTAGGTAATAACAAAATTTTTTACATCACGACCGGAGACTTGATTTTCTCTGCTCAATTAGAATCATCTTTGATAAATGGTTTGGAGTTGAATCAGGTTAAATTACTTAAAGGTAAAGATAAAATCGTTGAAGGTGATTTTACTCTGGCTCAAGATACGCGGACTTGGAAGATAAAGGGGCAATCAAAGCTATACCCTCATGGCACGGAATTGACGCCCGATATAGAGTTAACGCTCGGGACACCGTTAACGGTTAAGGGCAGTGTTAAAAGCCCCAAGATTATCTATAAAGATGTCGAAGGTAACAGCCCTTTCCGTTTGGCAATCGATGAAATTTCATCGATTATTTCGTCAAAGGAAAAGGATGGTAAAATTGACCTCGCTGATTTGGACATTGATCTGGATATTAAAACAGAAATTTTAGAAACAGAAAATTTTCAAATAATAGATATGGCCGCCCCTCTTAAAATCGCGGACAACAAAATCAATATCGGCCCATTAAAAGGGGAGATATACGATGGAGATCTGAGCGGTAGTGTAGGGCTGAACGCACAGAATTTACCTGCCATATTGAATCTGGATTTAAAGGTGAAAGACTTTAATTACAGTGCATTACAGAAAAAATACGGAGAAAAGGTTACGTTGGATGGCCTGGCCAATATCGCTGTGGATTTGAACTCTAAAGCCAATCGCTATGATACACTATTTGATAGCGCCGAAGGAAAGGTGAGTTTTATCACCGGTGATGCAAAGCTTGAATCAAAGGTGCTGAATATCTGGGGCGGTGGCTTACTCAATGCGCTAATTCCTGATTTTAGTGGCGAAGAGACGCTCGATGTAACGTGCGCTGTTGTTGATATGAATGTGAAAGACGGCATTGCTCGCTCTAATGCAACATTTATGGATACGAAAAAAGTCATGCTCACGGGCGAAGGACAGTATAATTTCAAAAACAATAAGCTGGATTTCAAAATATCACCTAAAACAAAAGATATTGCATTGGTTGATGTTGGTGCAGGTGTGCATTTAACAGGTCCTATACAAAAACCGAGAGTAACACCGAGCGCGCGCGACATTGGTAAAAAGATCGGCGGGCTATTGCTCGGCGCAGTAAATCCGGCATTTTTTGCGATATCTTTAGTGGACCTTGGGTTGAGCAACAATCACCCTTGTAACGAATATACCATTCAGGAAGAAACACTGGATGATCCAACTAAGCAAGAGCCGGAAAAAGCCGCATCATGAAAAAATTCTATAAACTCGTATCGATTGAAGAGAAAGCAGGCGCTTACTATATTCATCTCGATGGCAGGCCTGTGAAATGCCCGTCGGGCCAACCCCTATATGCAGCGTCAAAAAAACTCGCAGAAATTGTGCAACAGGAATGGAGCGCACAAGGCGAGACGATCATTCCTGATACTATGCCGATAACGCAAATAATTACCACACAGCTTGACCGTGTGAGCCGTGAGCGCCAAGCAATGGAAATCGCCTTGCTTAAATATATCGACACCGATCTTATCTGCTATCGTGCCGGTGATTTACCAGTTGGTCAAAGAGAAGCGCAGGAACAATCATGGGATCCGTACAAGGATTGGTTTGAAAAGAAATTTGATGAAAAATTGCTGGTCACCAGCGATCTGGTTGCCCTGTCACAAAGCCCAAACTTGCATGATAAAGTCAAAAATTATGTAACCGATCTAGATGATGCCCGCTTCACAGCGATGCAGCTTGTGACCTCCCTATGCGGCTCGATCATGCTCGGCATAGCATTTCTCGAAAAACATATCACTTCGCAACAAATTTTCGATGCCGCGCACGTAGAAGAAGATTTTAAAGCGCCGATTTATGATCGCGCTAAATATGGCCTTGATCCATTGGAAGAGAAAAAAGCGAATGCCATGCTCGCAGATTTAATCGCCGCAGAAACGTTTTTGAACAACCTTTAAAACCAGGCTTTAGGATTAGCAAAAATCTCGCCTTTCGTGCTCTTGTAAAGCCCTGTAATAAAACGCCATATAAAATAAATGAGTACGGGCACTATCGTAACAATAGCTGCGATGATCAGTGGTTTGCCGTTTAAATTGAAATACGGAATAAGGCAGGGCTCAATTTGGTCTCCAACCGTTTTAAAATCCGGCTCTGTGCCATCATTTAGTAAAGCAACCAATCGATCGGTGCATGCCAAAAGGGGCGTATGGTCAACGGCATTGACCAGATAAAAACTGGCGACACTTAATGTGACCAAAGAGATCAAACTGCCCACCCAGATTGTACGGATAATGTAGGTGGTGTGGTTTTTTACAAGAGAGCCTTCCTTCGCCGTTGCCCGCATAGTGTAGGAGATCGCAAGCAATGCGATGAATAGAAAGACTGTAAGGATCGCAGCCGTATAATGCGGCATAAAAGTAAGAGCCAGCGATGCCCCGAACAATCCATATAAATTCAAAAGATTTTTCTTCTCTTTTTTTATGGCATCATTTACGGCATCGTCTTTTTCCATCATTTCGTCCCTTTTTATCTGCGCCCAAAGAGCTTTTCAATATCTGCCAAGCTTAGCTCAATGTAGGTCGGTCTTCCATGATTACATTGCCCTGACAGTGGCGTTTTTTCCATTTGCCTAAGCAGCGCATTCATCTCGTCCGCATTCATGCGCCGCCCAGATCTAACCGATCCGTGGCAGGCCATCGTCGACAATATATGGTTCAAGCGCTCTTCCAGCGCTAATGCATTCCCATGCTCGGCGATCTCATCGGCCATATCGCGGATAAGCGCGTGGATGTTGGGTTTTGCGCCAAGAAGCGACGGCACACTCTGCACCGCCACCGCCCCGCTACCGAATGGCTCGACCTCTAGGCCTAGTTTTTCAAGCTTTTCAGCGTGTTTGAGAAGCCTCGCAACATCGGCTTCATCCAGGTCAACGATTTCCGGGGTAAGAAGACCTTGCCGCTCGATCCCGCTCTGCTCCATCTGAGTTTTAAACTTCTCATAGACAAGGCGCTCATGCGCGGCATGTTGATCGACGATCACCATGCCATCTTCTGTTTGCGCAACGATATAATTTTCGTGCAATTGTGCGCGCGCCGAGCCAAGAGGAAAGCTCTCTTCTTGCACTGCTTGCACATATTGCGGCTCGGCTCTGGCCGCTGGAGCCATGTCCACCGCCATAGAGCTTTGCGCAGGAAAAGAAGTCGACGCGTAAGGCTCATATTGCAAAGCCGAAGCCTCGCGCATTCCCCCGCCATATGCATAGCTTCTAGGGACGGCTGGTGTGCTGCCTCTGGAATAGGGGAGTGCTGGACCACTGTCAGTGCCTTCTGGTTTAAAGCGTCCCAAAGCCCCCATCGATACACTCGATGAGCTAGTCGTGCCATGCGCGTGTATTGCGTGTTTTAGGGCGCTGATAATCAACCCGCGAACCATGGCCGGATCACGAAAGCGCACCTCGGCCTTTGCGGGGTGCACATTTACATCAACATCCGAGGCTGGAACGTCCAAAAACAGCGCGAGCAAGGGATGCCGCCCACCATGCAGAACATCGGCATATGCCCCGCGCACGCATCCGGTAAGGAGCTTGTCGCGCACAGGCCGTCCATTAACAAACAGATACTGGTGCTGTGCGTTGCCGCGGTGAAGTGTGGGAAGTCCGGCAAAACCAGAAAGCTTAAACTCTTCACGCTGGGCTTCTATCGGCATTGAATTTTCGCCGAAATCTTTGCCCATAATCGCGGCTAATCTGCTCTGCGGGTCAAGTGTTGCGGGCAATTTCACGCCTTCTTTACCATCATTGGATAAAGAAAAGGCAATGTGGGGAGAGGCCATGGCCAGGCGCAGGATCACATCTTTGACCGCCAAATATTCACTGCGCTCCGATTTTAAAAATTTAAGGCGCGCAGGCGTTGCAAAGAAGAGATCGCGGACCTTGATCTGCGTGCCTTCAGGATGGGAAGAGGGCTGAACCTCGCTCTTTTTGCCGCCTTCAACACTGACCTCAAAGGCTTCTGCCGCACCTTGCGCACGGGAAGAAACCTTCAGCCGCGCAACCGCCCCGATTGAGGCCAAAGCTTCGCCGCGAAATCCCATATGCGCGATATTGACCAGATCCTCACCGGGCAGCTTGGATGTCGCATGCCGATCAACGCAAGCCTTAAGTTCATCCGCATCCATCCCGCAGCCATCATCATTAATCAGGATCAGGCTTTTACCACCATCGCGCAACGAGATATCAATGCGCTTTGATCCCGCATCGATCGAGTTCTCAACCAATTCCTTCACAGCTGCAAATGGGCGCTCAATCACCTCGCCAGCCGCGATCTGATTTATAAGTGTTTCAGGTAAATATCGTATGCGCATGGCTTTATTCTAGTATGCGCGCAAGAGCAATGTCAGCTTCTAGATCGTATTTAGCTGTGAATAAGGTGGATAACCTTATAGTGTGCTGGAATCTACAGCAGCATTATCAAGACGCGCACCATCGAGCTTAGCACCTTTCAAAAGCGCACCGGTAAGATCGCAGCGTCTTAAATCCGCATTGCGAAGATCCGCATAACTTAAATCAACGCCCATAAGAATGGCATCGCGCATATCAGCACCGCTAAGCGATGCGTATCGCAGGTTAGCGCCGCTCATATCAAGGCGTTGCATATAGCGTTTATCATCTCTTTCAAATTCAAGCGGACACATTTTTGCGCCCGTTAAATCAGCGCGCGCCAATTGCGCATATTTAAAGCTGGCGCCGCGCAAATCAGCTTCGATCATTTTACAATCGCGAAAATCTGATCGATCAAATATACCGCTTTGCAGTTCGGCCGCACTTAAATCCTGTTTCAGGAAATTCGCGTCAACGCAGTGTATGGCGGTAAGAGGAAAGCGTTTTAAATCGGCCACGTCACGTAAATCATAGCCGCTTAAATCCAGCTGACGGCCCTTCTGGCCAAAGGTTGCGACCCATAAGGTGTGGGTTTCTAATAAGGTGGGCAGAGAACGACCAAGGTTTTCAAACCTCACACCCATTTCCTCTTCGGTAATGGCAGCAGTCATATCCAGCCCCTGTTGCTCCGTGTGCGCCATAATTGTGCCGCTGATAATGGATGAGCGCATATTGACTTGTGAGAGGTTCGATCCCGTCATGTCTGAGTGGCTAAGGTTTGCGCCTTCAAAACTTGCTCCGCTTAAATTCGCATTTGTAAGATCGACGCCGGTAAGATCCGCATCGGAAAAATCAGCAGCCACCGCTCTGGCGCCTGTCATATCGCTCATGCTCATTTTAGCACCTGTCAAGACCGCTTTTGCTCCGCGGCCGCCAGATCGCATGCGATCCATGATTGTGCCGTCCTTAGCGCGTTTCATGATCTTGCCTTCACGAAGATCAATTTCGTGCATGGTAGCACCCGAAAGATTAGCCCCTGCGACATAAGTGCCCCTGAAATCTGCACGCGTAAAATCGCCATCTTCCAAATTAGCATTACGCAAATCACACCCGAAAAAGCTGGCGCCAACAAATTTGCAATCATTCAATTGGCTTTCAATGAGCAGGCAGCCGGTAAAATCGGCCTGACTTAGATCATTACGTTTAAAACTCAAGCCGCTTAGATCTTTATATTGTATGACTGCGCGTGCGCCGCCTCTTCTTCCAACCATATAATCATTGTGAAGGGATATGATTTTATCCAGCTCTTTTTGATTAAGAGCAGGCATTTCGTGATGATCAGGAATGAATTTCATGGAGCTCCCGCGCAAATCCTTCGGCAAAGTGTAAGGGTTCTTTCTGAACCAATCATCATTTTACCCTAAATTGGCATCGTTTTTCGAATTTTATTTTAATCCGCGTCTCTTTCTTGTTCTTGAATACCTCTAAAATATTCAATTAGCCCAGCTGTAGAGCTATCCAGATTGGCCTCTTTTAAAATCTCATCATCCTTAGATTTTATAGCCCCGTAAAGGTTTTTGGCGATGGCTTTGCCCAGCTCAACGCCCCACTGATCAAAGCTATTAATACCCCAGATCACGCCTTGGACAAAAATTTTGTGTTCATAAAAGGCTAGCAGCATTCCTAATCTCTTTGCATCCAGCTCTTTAAGCATGAAAATATTTGATGGTCTGTTGCCTTCAAAATTTCTATGAGGCTCCTCTATGTTCTTAATGCCCTCCATAAGCGCTTTACTTTGCGCCAACGCATTACTGAAAAGGTGAGTGTGATGCTGCATCAAATGATGCTGAGGCTTAATCGCGATTACAAAATCAGCAGGAATAACTGTTGTCCCTTGGTGGAAAAGTTGCATGAAAGCGTGCTGGGCATTGGTACCTGCTGCGCCGAAAATGATCGGGCCTGTATTGGTCTCAACTTCATGGCCTCTAATATCAGTGCTCTTACCATTTGATTCCATATCCAGCTGCTGTAAATAGCGTGGCAAATCTCTTAAATCATGGGAATAGGGCAGTATGGCATGCGCTGGATAATCCCAAAAATTCCTGTACCATATGCCTAACATACCCATGAGAACAGGAATGTTATTATCAAAAGGTTCATTCGAAAAATGCTCATCAGCCAAATGCGCGCCGTTTAACAATTCCTCAAAGGTGTTGATACCGTGGCTAATCGCGATAGATAAACCAACCGATCCCCATAAGCTGTAGCGCCCGCCAATCCAATCGCGCATCGGAAAGATATGATTCGTCGTAACGCCAAACTCTAATGCCTGCTCTGTATTATTTGTTACAGCGATTATATGCTGCGAGAGTTGTTCTTTTGGAACGCTCTCTGCCAGCCAGTCTCTAGCTGTTCTCGCATTCGTAAGCGTCTCCAGTGTGGTGAATGTTTTTGAAACAATAAGCAGAAGCGTTGTTTCTTGATCTAGATTTTTGAGTGTTTCAGTGATGCATTGACCATCAATATTCGAAACATAATGTACACGCGGGCCGTCAGCCAAAGGCTTAAGGGCATTATAAACCATCATGGGGCCAAGGTCCGAGCCGCCGATGCCGATATTCACGACATCTGTAATGTTACTATCCTCTCTTATTTTTCTGGAAACGTTTTTGATCTTATCCAGAGTATCATCGACAAAGCCCCGAACGCTCTCTCCTTCAATATTTAAATTTTTGCTAGTGCTATATCGCAAAGCGGTGTGCAAGGCCGAACGCTTTTCAGTGAGATTTATAACATCTCCGCTGAACATTGCGTCACGCAAATCACCCAGCTTTCTGGCCTCCGCAAGCTTGCAGAGTAATTCGATAGTATGAGTGTCAATTTTGTTTTTAGAGTAATCAAAAAGCAAGCCCTCATATTCAATAGAAAAGTCTGAGAAACGACTGGTTTTTTCCTCAAACAATTCGCGCATATGAACATCTTCCATATCGCGCTTGTGGCTAACGAGATCACTCCATTCAGCGGAAGAAGTTAAAATATCATTCGGCATTAGGCAAACTCTCTACTCTTATTGCATCTGGAACCGCGGCTTGCCCTACAATAACGATGCTCATGGCTTCTGGTTTCAAGAGTTCTCTGGAAATTTCAAGAATACTTTCAGTAGTGGCGTTTTTGATGTTCTGTTTCCGTTGATCAAGGTAATCAATTGGCAAGCCATCCATCTGTAAAGATATAAGAATGCCGGCGATACGATCGGTAGAGGTAAGGGAAAGGGGAAGAGAACCTATAAGGTATGATTTTGCATCCGCGAGTTCCTCCTCGCTTACAGACTCTGATCGCAATTTTACAAATTCAGCCTTTACCAAATCTATCATCTCTGTCGTGTTTTTGGCTTCTGTCGAGGTCGCAACCGTAAGGGCATTAACATGGTCGAGATTATAAAACTGCGAATAGATACCATAGGTCAGGCCGCGTTTTTCTCGTATTTCTTCTGTAAGGCGAGAGCCGAAACCCGACGAGCCGAGAATGAAATTCATAATCTGTGCCTCATCGTATCTAGGATCATCTCTGGCAATTCCGGGCTGGATCATCTCGATGACGCTTTGTGGAACATCCTTATGATAGAAATAAGTCTTGCCTTCATTTTGCAATGTTAAATCACGAACCTCTCCACTTTCTACATCTGGAAGGCTACCGAAGATATAATCAAGTGTCGCAGAAAGCTGGGCTTCGGTAATATCACCGGCAACGGCCACTACGACATTGTTTTTGCCGATATTGCGTTTATGAAATTCCTTAAGGTGCTCTGGCTTTATTAATGGGAGGCTGCTTAACGTGCCACCACTATTGCGGGCATAAGGGTGGCCTTTAAAAGCAATGTCATTTTGTAAGCGCGCTGCAATCCATTCAGGGTTGGATAAGGACGAGCGAATGCGGCTCATATTTGCTTCACGCATACGATCGACCGCTTCTTTTTCAAATCTTGGGGCTTTGAGCGCGATTTGTAAAAGGTCAAATGCAGGTTGCTTGTTTTTGGTGAGGGTTTTAAGTGAACCGCCAAATGAATCCCGCCCTGATTTAAAACGCAGATCAATGGAGAGATTTTGTAGTGTGGCCTGAAATTCTTTGGCATCCAGCGATCCGGCACCTTCATCCATTGTGTTGGATGCCAATTGCGATAGACCTTGTAATTCCGCTTGATCATAGGCGGACCCAGCATTACGGAATGCAAATTCCATAACAATCACGGGCACGGAATGATCTTCAACCAGCCACGCCTTAATACCTAACTTGCTGGTCACTTCTTTGATATCCAGCACTTTATCCGCACTAAAGGCTGCGGTTGAATTCAAAAAGAAAACTGATAAAAAGCAGAAAATAACAAAAAATTTAGTCGTCTTTACCATACCGATATCCTTAATCTGTGTGTGTTCTATTTGCGTAGCACGGAGCACTACTCATTATGGCTTGGCGCTGACTGCGATGTAGATTCAGTTTTAGCCTCTTCTTCAGTGGGTGGCTTGGCTTCTGTTGTTTCCTGCTCATCGCTGGCCGCATCAACGTCCTCATCTTGATCAGGCATATCTTGGGATTTGTCTTCAGTCGCTCTATCCGGCTTTACGTCACCGGCCCTGTCCTCAACTTCGTCCTTAACTTCGTCTTCGATCTTATCTTCGATATCTGTTTCGGGCTCTGTCTCTATTTTTTTTGTGCTTTCCGCCTCAGGTTTCTCTCCTTCCGGCCTCTTGCTTTCAGGGAGTAAATATCCTGTCACAGGCGTGATGCTTTCCGGATTGAGATATGTATTTGCAACATACTCGACATGCACTTTGGTCACCGTCGAAATATCATGCGGCCAATATTCAATATCATCCAGGCTCATACCGACGGACATGGCGCGCCCGATAATCATCGCCGGCCCGCTTAGGCTGTCTCTGGCATAAACGGCGCTATCTTTGAGGCGTGTGACGGCATCCATCAATTCCTGATCACTAATGCCTTTATTCACGAGTGTATCAAGCTCGGCGGTAATCGCTTTTTCCACGCGCTGAACCGTTTTGTCAGGCAAGGGCGTTGCTGAAATAATAATAGAGCCGTTTGCACTTTTCAAATCATCGTAATTGAAAGAGATCGAGCTGGCCAATTTCTGACGCGTAACGAGCGATTGATAAAGGCGTGATGACGGCCCACCGCCTAAAATCTCTGATAAAACACGTAGGGCCAAGGCGTCCTGCTTATTCTCGATAGCACTGGGCGCACGATATATTTGGATAAGCGCTGCTTCACGCACGTCAGGGTCATATGTAACGATCTTTTGCTGAGCCTTGATCTCTGGATGCGAGACATAGTCCCTTTCAGGTAATTCTATTTTCTCGATATCACCATAGATATCAATGGCCTTCGCAAAAACATCCGCCGGTGTCACATCACCTGTTATAATCAAAATGGCATTATTGGGCGCATACCATTTCTTATAATAGCTTTTGGCATCCTCATATGTAAGTTCGGCAATTTCGTCCATCCATCCAATGATCGGCACTCCATAAGGGTGGTCAGGAAATGCGCGGGCATTAA
>JAHQVU010000038.1 GCA_019634145.1 Micavibrio sp.
GGATGATATGATGCATGAGGCGCGCGAGGTTGTGGCCACGGGTGGGCGTTTGCTGGTGACGACATTGACCAAGAAAATGGCCGAAGACCTTACCGAATATTTGAACGAAAATGGTATTAAGGTGCGGTATTTGCACTCTGATGTTGAGACGCTGGAGCGCATTGAGATTATGCAGGATTTGCGTAAGGGCGTGTTTGATGTGCTGGTCGGGATTAACTTGCTCCGTGAGGGGCTGGATATCCCCGAATGTAAGCGCGTGATGATTTTGGATGCGGATAAGGAAGGGTTTTTGCGCTCTAAAACCTCGCTGATCCAGACGATTGGCCGCGCCGCGCGGAATGTGGAAGGTAAGGCGATTTTGTATGCCGATAAGATTACGGATTCCATGAAGTACGCGATTGATGAAACAGCACGCAGGCGTGAGAAACAGATGGCGTATAATAAGGAGCACGGCATAACGCCCGCCACCATTATTCGCGCGATTTCCGGCGCGTTCGACCATGTGTATGAGGAAAAAGAGGGTGGCGCGGGGCTAGGCTCCAGCACGCGGATCGGTGATTATAAATGGGGGCTGCATGATGGGGGCGAGGCGGTGTTTATCGATGACCCTGTGGCCTTGCGCAAGAAGATCGATAGCTTGAAAAAAGAGATGCATAAGGCGGCGGAGAACCTTGAGTTTGAAGAAGCCGCAAAGCTCAGGGATGAGGTGAAACGGCTTGAGAAGGCGGAGCTTGGGGTTTAGAGATGTAAAAACCACTTATGTTTGATTGAAAAGTTTGGTATAATGTTCGTTATGGTGGTGGATGTGTTAAGAAAAAGAATTGAAAATTGCATTCGGGCTGAAGTCGGTAAGTATGAGAAGAAGAAGTTCGAAGAAGGGCTTTCTAAATTTTATGAGAGGGTGTATTTTCATGAAATTGACACTAGAGATCGTTTGAATAGTAGGTTGCAGTTACCTTTTGCCGTTATCGTTTCTTTAGTAGGTATTCTTGGTTATTTTTTAAGGCAGATAGATGTTTCACAAGACGGTTTGTGGGTTAATCTGTTTTATTTATTTTTTGTATATAGTTCAGTGACTCTGTTTATTGCAGTGTATCTTTTTATTAAAGCTTCTCACGGTAATGTATATTCTCTTATTCCTACGTCTAAAAAGACGAATGAGTATCATGCTAAATTGTCAGACTTTTATAGAGAATATGATACATGTGAAGAGTTAACGCAGAACTATTTTGAACAGTATATGAACAATACATATATTGAATGCGCGTCAAAAAATACAAAATTGAATGAAAAAAGATCAGCGCTTTTGCATGGTTCGAATAATGCCTTAATAGTTACCATTGTATTAACTGTTATTACTTTTTTATTTTGGACAATTAGAAAAAGTGCAAAGAATAGAATTTATAGAAGTTGGGCAGCAATCAATTTGGAAAGGAGAGAGTAATGGGAAAATATGGGCAAGCTCCACCACCACCACCACCACCTAAAATACGGTTGGTTAAAGAAGGTGTTGATGTTACGGAAGGTGAGGGCAGTGATGAGTGATATTGAAGATAACCCGCTCCCGCCTCCACCTCCGCCTAACGAGAGGTTGGTAAGGGATGAGGATTCTAATCATTAGGTGTGCAAAGAGTTTTTGTACGAAACCTGTGCCCAAAAATAAGCGATGATCTTGGGGGCTATATGATGAGATGTAGCGCAGAGATTTAAAACCACTTTAGTTGTAAGGCGTACTGGCAAGATTGAAGAAATCTCACCGTGAGCGTTTAAAGAACGTGTAACCGCTATTGAATCTTAAATCACTTCCCCTTATTCCCGCATGTGTTGCAGATGGCGGTTGGTTTTTAGCCTGAAAAAAGGGCAATAAAAAAAGGAAGCGATAAAGCCGCTTCCTGATTGTCTATCTAATCTGCCTGAAATGTAGGCTATTTAGAAACTTTTTCGTTGAATATCTTTTCGATTTTTTCAGGTTCTTTATGAACAATGGCTTTTGGCTTTGGTGCGGTGGGCACTAGCTTCATTTCCTTCTCAGGCATCATCTTTGCCAGAACATAGGCATAACCGCTACCAGCTGTGCGTTTATTGCCGTAGGGGAACATGCTTTCTGTTCTTACCAGCTCGTATCCGTCACAAGCAGAAATTAGAATAGGTGTGGCCAGAATCAGGGCGCGAATGAGTTTCATGGTGTGAACTCCTGAGTGTAGATAGAATCAAAAAAGGATGTGCGAACGCACGCTGTAATCATACAGTCTTTTACAGAAATTACAAAACCCTAAATTACAGGTGTGTTTATGGCTTGAGTTTGTAGAGGACAAAGCGCCCTAATGGGTGGCCAACGCGAAGAGCAGGATAATCGAAATCTTTACCTTTTTGGTATTTGAAACCCATTTTTTCCATGAGGTGAATGGTGCGGGAATTGTCATAGACCGTGAAGGCCACCAGCTCTTTAAGCTTAAGGTTATTAAAGGCGTGATCTATTACGGCGCGTGCGGCCTCCGAGCCGAATCCTTTGCCCCAATATTCATAATCTATTCGCCATGCAAGCCCGACGGCAGGGGTGAAAGATGCCTCGAAATCAACATTATGAAGACCGGTGAACCCTACGAATTCGCTGGTTTCTTTTTCTTCTATGACATAGAGGCCATAGCCGTGTTTTTTGAAGTCCTTTTGGAATTCTTTCATATGGCGTTTCGTTGCTTTTTTGTCCAGTACGCGCGGTAGGTACTGCATGACGAGCGGGTCGGCATTCAAGCGGGCGAAGGGTTCAAGATCACGATCTTCCCATTCGCGAAGGATTAAGCGGTCAGTTTCAAGGTGGATGTTTTTGTTCATGAATCTCTTATACACGTCCGCGTGATAAAAGGGGAGTCGGATTATGCCGATTGGTAAGACTATCCAAATAGTTTGTAAGCCGCTTTTTTTATGCGGCTATGATTCCTGATATGGAGTTTAAAGTGTTGCGCCCTTTAGGGGAGAGGTAGAGCTCTTTTTTGCGTTTTTCGGTCTCGGATGTGCGTACTTCAACCAGTTCGTAAGCCTGCCCGCGTTGGCGAGAGTTTGAGAGTGCGCCGATAATGCGTGAGATAGTTGAAATGCTTAGGCCGGTATTGTTCGATAGATCTGTTAGGGACATTCCCTCATTCAATGAAATCTCAGCCAGGCATATGGCATAGTGAAGTGGGAATTCGGGATCTAGTTTCTGCAACTCATGCAGTATTTTTAAAAAGTCTTTTACTTCTGTTTCCATGTTCAACGTCTTTTGTTCTCGAGTTTTGGCACGCCAAATAATATTGGCGCACCTTCAGTTACTCACACACGTTAAACAATTTTTATTTTTTAAATGTATTATACAATCATCCTTGATATGTCAAATTAATACTTTCATGCAGCTTTAATTGATTTTTTTGATCTTTCTCCTAGAATTTTTCTGTTTAGTTTTTGCGAGATTTTTAAGATTTTTTGGCTCTGGTCATAGAGTTTTGCGCCAATCATGAATTTCTGTTCGGTAATTATTATGGGCTTGTTCGCTACGCCGTTTATAACGATCGGCGGGGAGGATAGGGTTATAACTGATCCATCACTATTGTAGAAGCGGATATTACGCATTGATGTGGCGTCTTTGAAATTGAGGGTGAAGCAGGACAGCGTGGAAAAGCTGGACTCATCAAGTTTGCTGTAAAAAATATCTGTGGCGCCAAACATTGCGCCCTGAAAGTCAGCTGTGGCTAGGTCGCTTTCGCATAGGCAGGTATTGTAGAGCAATGTATTTTCAAAAATGGCTGAATTTAATGTGCTTTCAGACAGGTTGGTTCCGGTGAGGTTTGCGCCTGTAAGGTCAGCATATGGCATATAAGCTGTATCCAAATTTGCATTGGATAATTGCTGGTGACGCAAATTTACATGTGTGAGATTTACACCGGATTTAACGGCTGTTTCCAGACAATGCTGATTGCTTTCAAAATAACCTTCGAATAATATTTCGTTGGTTGTAACTGTACGAAGCGTGTGGTGTTTCATTATGTCCCCTTTTTATTAGTGCTTTTGTTACTCTGTGTGCAGATGTTGTTTTGCACCCGTAACAGTTGTGGTGTTAATAGTTGCTAGATTGCAAGTTTTGTCAAGTAAATTTATTATGTCATATTCGGAAGTATGGGTTTTATAGGGCTGCGGGTGGGTTTTTAGGTATAATTATCTATATTATATAGATGAAAGATGATATTGGAATGAGCGTGATAGAGAGCGGCGCTAGCGCGATTAGAGGCTATGTGAAGAAATTACCTGATACACCCGGTGTGTATCGGATGATGGATGAGCATGGTGGCGTGCTGTATGTCGGTAAAGCTAAGTCACTAAAAAAGCGTGTTTCAAATTATACGTTGCCCGATAAATTGCCGATCAGATTGCAGCGCATGATTGCAGCTACGGTAAAAATGGAGTTTATCCATACCCAGACAGAGGCCGAAGCTTTGTTGTTGGAAAGTAACCTGATTAAGAAGTTGAAGCCGCGCTATAATATCTTGCTCAGGGATGATAAATCATTTCCTTATATCTTGATAACCGATGATCATGACTATCCGCAGGTAGTTAAACACAGAGGCGCGAAAAAAGGGCGTGGTCAATATTATGGTCCGTTTGCGAGCGCGGGCGATGTGAACCGTACGATCGCGATATTGCAGCGTTTATTTATGCTGCGAAATTGTACTGATAGCTATTTTGCGCAGCGCTCACGCCCATGTTTGCAATATCATATCAAGCGTTGTACCGCGCCGTGTGTAGGCTATGTCAGTAAGGATGGGTATGGCGAGCAAATCGCACAGGCGCAGGATTTTATGGCGGGGCGGAGTGTGGATATTCAGGCGCGTTTTGCGCGAGATATGGAGGCGGCCGCGGCGGATATGGATTATGAGAGTGCGGCGCAATTCCGTGATAAAATCCGCACACTGAGCGCTATTCAGGCCAAGCAGGATATTAATGTCGAGGGCATTAAGGATGCTGATGTATTTGCGCTGGTCAGCCGCGAGGGGGTTACGTGCATTCAGGCGTTTTTCTTCCGTGGCGGGCGAAATTACGGCAACCGCTCTTACTTTCCTCGGCATATGGCCGATGATGCGATTGAGGATGTGATATCGGCTTTTATGGCGCAGTTCTATACGACGCGTGCGGCGCCTGTGACGGTTCTGGTGAATGTTATGCCGCGTGATAAAGGGCTTTTGCAGGAGGCGCTTTCAACGTCATATAAGGTCTCGATATCTGTGCCGCAGAGAGGTGGGCGCAGGCGCGTGACGGAGTTTTCGGAGCGCAATGCCAGGGCCGCACTGGCGACGCATATGGCAAATAAGTCGAATGAGAAAACGATGCTGGAGGCTGTGGCCGAGCTGTTCGATCTGGAAGAAGCGCCGCAAAGGATCGAGGTTTATGATAACTCGCATATATCGGGTACGAATATGGTCGGCGCGATGATTGTATCGGGCGAGGAGGGCTTTATCAAAAACGCCTATCGGAAGTTTAATATTCGCGAAGCCGCGGAATCGGATGATTTTGGCATGATGCGCGAGGTTATGGCGCGACGATTTAGAAAATTTGCCGATGCTGATAGCGAGCAGGACGAGCCCTTACCGGATCTTTTATTGATTGATGGCGGTTTGGGGCAGTTTAATGCTGTGAAGGAAGTTTTGGAGGATATGGGGTTGTGGTCGGTGCTTAATGTCGTCGCGATATCCAAGGGTCCGGATCGCAATGCGGGGCGAGAGCAGTTTCATATGGAGGGGCGCGCGAGCTTTCAATTGCCCGTTAACACACCGGTTCTGCACTATTTGCAGCGTTTGCGCGATGAGGCGCATAGATTTGCGATTGGCGCGCATAGGGCGCGCAGATCGAAGGATATTGTAAGCTCGCCGCTGGACGAGGTTGCGGGGATTGGTGCGAAACGAAAGAAGGCGCTGCTTGCTTATTTCGGCTCAGCCAAGGCCGTGGCGGGCGCGGGCATTGAGGATTTGGAAAAGGTTGATGGTATTAGCCGCGCGGTGGCGCAAACAATCTACGACCATTTCCATTAGCTGCCATAGTTTAATCATGGCTACGCTATTTGTCACTTGCGTATGAATTATACGCGGCGTTTCTCATGCCTTGCCCTGCTTAAATTCTGTTTGTCAGTATATTTACAGGCTGGATTTATAGAAAGCCTGAGCGTCGAGAACGTTGAAGTTGTTGCGAGGCTTGATGAGTGAGGCCACGCAGCTACGCTCTATTTTTTGGGCGGATACCGTTTTATTACGTGGGCGTATTTCATAGTGCACCACTGGCTCGGCCAATACGTTGTCACCTGAAGCAGTGAAGTAAATGTCCAGAACACACTCGTTGCTGCGGTACTGCCAGACAACGGTGGGAAGGTCGCGGCGAACCATTTCCGGCTGATCCAGAACTTCATAAATATCACGGCCAGATAAATCAAGAATGCGATTTGACGTGTAGGAGATTTGATTGGATATGCGTGAACGTTGGCCCGCGCCATATGGGCGGCCAAGATCGCTTGATGCAGCGTTGGAGAAAATAGACGCCTGGGCGCTGTTTTCATCTACACGGAGCAATGCGTTGAATGTAAAAATTGCAAAGGCCAGCACAAAAGCTGTAGCCGTTGATATTATCTCGCGTTTCATTTGTCTCTAACCTAATTTCCGTGTCCGGCAAGTCAACTCATTTTGAGTGTGATAACGCTTTAAAACGTAAAAAAGAGCCGAACCTCTTAAAATATTTTTTAATGTGTCCGGCTCTTTAACATATAAATTTTGTTTTGATCAACTAAAAAATACCAATTTTGTACTTTTTTATAATCTTTTTAATTATTCAGCGGCAGCTGCCTTGCTGAACAATCCGCCATCATTGTTTGCGGCTTCTGTCTCTTTTACTTCAGTTTTCTTTGCTTTAGCTGGGGCTGCAGGGGCTGAAGTTTCTTTTGCTTTAGAAGGGGCTTCCTTCTTCGCTGCGCTAGCGGCTGATAGTGGTGTCAACTTACCGTCGATCACTGCGCCTGCTTCGATTTCAAGCTCTTTATAAGCGATTGTTCCAGTTACTGTACCAGTTGAGCTGATTGTCAGGCGGCCATGCACTGTGATGTCGCCTTCGAAACGACCGGCGATGGTGGCTTCATCGATTTCTACTGTACCGTAGAATGTACCGCTATCAGCGATGTCCAAAACATTTGCGCCTTTAAGGGCTGCTTCAACTGTACCTTCAACAAGAAGATAGTCACAGCTTTCGATCTCACCGGACATTGTGATGCCGGAGCCGATTGTCAGACGACGGTCAGAAGATGAAGATACGCTGCGTGTTTCTGCAGCTGAACCGGATGCATATGATCCTGCATAGCCAGTGCTGCCAGGGTAGGCGGCAGGTGCGGAAGTCGGTGCCGCCGGTGCGCGCTGGTATGAAAATGATGCAGGTGCAGCAGATGTCTTTGCGTCTGCTTGCTTATCTTCTTCTTGTGAGCTGTTATCCATGTTCTTTGTGTCCTTTGCTGGGGTTGTGTATTCTTGTGTTGTTTGTAACTTTACATGTGGTGCTTTCGGCGCTGTCGGTGCTGGCGCTTTTGCCGCAACATTGTTGACCTCTTCGTTTTCCGATTTTGGGGATTGTGGATCCTGACCTTCGGATTTAACGCGATGAAACATGTTTTTATCCCTTTCGAGTTAATGAACGTGCCGAGCTAGCAGCAACGAATGCATATGTTGAATATTCGCGGACGATAGCATGGGCAAAATACCCCCGCAAGTGGATATTCAGCAGAAAATTTTAAACCCTTGAATCTTCTGGATAACTTTTTTGAGTTAAAGTGACCTGCTAGGTTTGGGCGGTTTTATCTTTGTAGGCACAAAGATCGTGCGCAAGGCATTGATTGCATTCAGGTTTTCTGGCTTTGCACGTATAGCGGCCATGTAGAATCAGCCAGTGGTGTGCATGGAGGGCAAATTCAGGGGGGACGACCTTCAGTAGGGCGTGTTCCACTTGATCGACGTTCTTACCTTTGGCGAGGCCTGTGCGGTTTGAGACCCGGAAAATGTGGGTGTCGACGGCCATTGTCGGGTGCTTGAAATATTCATTTAGCACCACATTTGCGGTCTTTCGGCCAACGCCAGGAAGCTTAATGAGGGCATCCATATCTTCGGGTACTTCGCCCTGATGGTCATCAATTAGGATTTGTGCCATGGCGATGACATTTTTGGCTTTGGTGTTGTAGAGGCCAATAGTTTTGATGTGGCTTTTTAGGCCGTCCAGTCCTAAATTCAGCATTTTTTGCGGGGTGTCGACAATTTTAAAAAGCTCTTTCGTGGCTTTGTTCACGCCGATATCGGTGGCTTGCGCAGAGAGCGTGACTGCCACCAGCAGGGTATAGGCATTTGTCCATTCCAGATCACTCTTTGGGTCTGGATTTGCGGCTCTCATGCGATTGAAGAATTCGTGTATGTCTTTTTTGTTCATGGTTTTTATTATTATTTATAGAGGCTTAGGGCAAGTGTTTAAAAATCGAAATTCTTTAATTTTTCATAATTTTCGGGTCGTGTAATACTTATGCTCTTTAGTATAGTCTCTTGCTTTAAGAATAATACATGGCTGCAAATTGCCGTTTTTATAAAAAAAAGCCGCACGTATATTAAATACGCTTACGTTTATTTTTATAAAAGCCGAACAATTTTCGCTAGATGTATTATTTTTAACCCAAACGACTATAATAAACGGATCATGGCGTGAATATGGCTTTTACAAAGCTGGGTGAAAAATAAGCAGCTCTTTAATACGAAGTTGCGCGAAGAAAAGCGTGCTAAGTTTAACCATGAAAAGAGCGAGGCGGCGAAGGAGTTCGCGAGCAGCGCCACTGCTTTCAATTGATCATATGATGAGGTTTGCACGCCGAAACAATCGTCACCTGTAACTTTAGAGATCTAATACATCGATCATGCTGTAGAGGCCGGGTTTCTTATTTTTTAGCCAATCAATGGCTATTAAAGCGCCTCTGGCGTACAGGACGCGGTTGGTTGCCTGTTGTTTCAGCTCTATGCGCTCGCCTTCACTAAGGAAATAAACGGTATGCTCACCCACAGCGTCGCCGCCGCGAATGGTGGAAAAGCCGATTTGTCCGTCAATGCGCTCGCCTGTATGGCCTTCGCGGGATAAGACGGAGACATCATTGAATTTTATCCCGCGCGCTTTGGCCGCAACTTTACCTAGCATGATAGCTGTGCCAGAGGGCGCGTCGACCTTATGCTTGTGGTGTGCCTCGACAATCTCGATATCATAGTCGGGGAGGGCTTTTGCTGCTTTTTCGACCAGCGCGGCGAGCACCGTGACGGCGACTGATGTATTAGCGGCAAGTATGACGGGCACTGATTTGGAGAGCTTTTCAATGGCCGCCTCGTCTTTATCGCTCAGGCCTGTTGTGGCGATGAGGATGGGGGTTTTATGTTTTTCAGCAAGGCGGATGTGCTCGCGCGTGGCATCGGGCAGGGTGAAATCGATGATAGCGTCGGAGCGCTCGAACAGCTCTTCGGCGTTTGAGGTTACAAAGAAGTCAGCGCCCTCGACAACGCCCTTACGGGTTGTCCCGCAGGCAAGGGTCATTCCGTCCCAACGTTTTGAGAGGAGTTCATTAACGAGGAGAGAGCCAACGCGGCCTGTGCAGCCTGGTATACCTATACGCATATTTCTAATCCTTTAAATCGTCCCAGAATTCTTTGACCTTACCGAAAAAGCCGGACGCTTCGGGGGAGTGCTTATTGCCGCCGGATTTGGACATGAAATCCTTATCCAGTTTCTTGAGTAAGTCTTGTTGCTCTTTATTCAGATTTACAGGCGTTTCAACATATGCCTCGATATACAGGTCGCCGAGTTGGTCGGAGCCGAGGATGCTCATGCCTTTGCCTTTCAGGCGGAAGGTTTGCCCTGTCTGCGTGCCAGGGGGGATTTTGACGCGTGCGGCCTTGCCCTCGATTGTGGGGACTTCGACATCACCGCCTAAAGCTGCGCGGGTGACGGTGATTGGCACGCGGCAGAAGAGGTTGGGTCCGTCGCGGCGGAAGAGCTTGTGCGGCTTGACGGCGATAAGGACATAAAGATCGCCCTTCGGCCCACCTTGTACGCCCGCTTCGCCTTCACCGGAAAGGCGGATGCGGCGGCCGGTATCAACACCAGCGGGGATGCGAACCTTAAGGTTCTTATTTTTCTGAACGCGCCCTTGGCCGTGACAGGCTTTACAGGGATCTTTGATGATTGTGCCTGCACCTGCGCAAGTGGGGCAGGTGCGCTCGACTGTGAAGAAGCCTTGCTGTTGACGGATGCGCCCTTGACCGTCACAAGTAGAGCATGTTGTAGACCCGCTGCCATCGGCTGAGCCTTTTCCATCGCAGGTTTCGCAGGTGTCGTTGACGGGGACTTTGATGGTGACATCTTTGCCTTTATAGGCGTCTTTCATTGTGACTTCGAGCGTGTATTGCAGATCGGAGCCGCGCTGTGGGCCGCCCCTGCGTCCGCCGCCACGACCGCCCATAAAGTCGCCGAACATATCTTCGAAAATGTCGGAAAATGCACCTGCGCCGCCCATGCCGCCTGGACCGCCGCCACCGCCAAAGCCGCCTGCGCCCATTGATCCGTCGAATGCGGATGAGCCGTAGCGGTCATAAGCACTGCGTTTTTGCTCGTCTTTGAGGACGTCATAGGCTTCGTTCAATTCTTTGAATTTGGCTTCGGCCTCTGGATTGTCTTTATTTTGATCTGGGTGATATTTCATCGCAAGCTTGCGATAGGCCTTTTTAATCTCATCGGCGCTGGCGCTTTGTTCTACACCTAAGGTTTTGTAAAAATCTTTGCTCATTGTTTTTATTCTTCAGGTCTTTGTTCTTCAATTATCTCTGGCTGTTTGAAACAGTTTTGAGGCGGAAAATTCCGCTCATTTTGGTGAATATATTTGTGTTGTCATTGCCTGCGGGCAGGTGAATGCGTTGTTTCTTTAGCGGTATACGTTTTTTGCGGAGCAGGGCGATATAAGCCTGTCTGCGGTCTGCTGTTTTCAGAGCGTTATAGGCTTCGGTCACTAGGCGAAAACGCAATTCTGCCATGCGGCGTTCACGTGGGAAAAGATCGGGATGCAGCTTTTTCGCCATCATGCGATAAGCGCGGCTGATCTCTTGATCGGTCGCCCTTACTTCAACATTCAAAATGTCAAAATAGCTGGTCATGGTTATACAGTTTCCAAGTTGTTTAAAATGTCATTGCGAGGAGTTTATAACGAAGCAATCCACATGGATATTATTGATTGCTTCGCCCTGCTCGCAATGACGGAGCTTTATGTCTAGCTTAAGCGGATTTTGACGCTTTATCGTCGTCATCCTCTTCGATTTCCAGATCGGTGTAATCGGCCTCGACTACATCATCATCACTGGCAGTTGCGGCGTCGGCAGGCTCGTCACTGTCGGCATCGCCTGCAGCGTCTTCTTGTGCCTTGCGATAGGCCAACTCACCTAGTTTCATCGCAGCCTGAGACAGTTCATCAGTCTTGGCTTTGATCGCTTCCGGGTCGTCGCCATCGATAACCTCTTTAAGCTCGGCAATCGCGGTTTCGATATTGGATTTTTCTTCCTCGGGTACATCATCGCCGAACTCTTCCATCGATTTTTCAGTCGAATGTATCATGCTTTCAGCCTGATTTCTCGCTTCAACGCTTTCGCGTTTTTTCTTGTCGGTGTCCGCGTTGGCTTCGGCATCCTTAACCATTTGATCAATGTCATCATCGGATAGACCGCCGCTCGCTTGAATGCGGATTTGCTGTTCCTTATTCGTAGCTTTGTCTTTAGCGGAAACCTGAACGATACCGTTCGCATCAATGTCGAAGGTCACTTCAACTTGCGGAATGCCGCGTGGGGCAGGTGGGATACCGACAAGGTCGAACTGACCGAGTATTTTGTTGTCTGCGGCCATTTCGCGCTCACCCTGGAATACGCGGATTGTCACGGCGTTCTGGTTATCCTCGGCAGTCGAGAAGACCTGAGACTTTTTTGTCGGGATTGTCGTATTGCGCTCGATGAGGCGTGTGAACACGCCGCCCAAGGTTTCGATACCAAGAGATAGTGGTGTAACATCCAGCAAGAGAACGTCTTTAACGTCACCTTGAAGAACGCCGCCCTGAATGGCTGCACCATCGGCAACAACTTCATCAGGGTTAACACCTTTGTGTGGTTCTTTACCGAAGTATTACTCAACGGTTTTGATCACCTTCGGCATACGGGTCATACCACCAACCAAAACGATATCATCAATCTCGGATGGTTTCAGGCCAGCATCTTTCAACGCCTTTTTAACCGGATCGATTGAGCGCTTGATGAGGTCATCAACAAGGCTTTCAAGTTTAGAGCGTGAAAGTGTGATTTGAAGGTGTTTCGGGCCGGACGCATCAGCGGTAACGAATGGCAGGTTCACTTCTGTGGTCTGTGAAGATGAAAGCTCAATCTTCGCTTTTTCAGCGGCTTCTTTCAGGCGCTGAAGTGCGAGCTTGTCTTCACGAAGGTCGATGCCATCGGACTTTTTGAATTCATCAGCGAGATATTCGATGATACGTGTGTCAAAGTCTTCACCGCCAAGGAATGTGTCACCGTTGGTTGATTTCACTTCGAATACGCCGTCGCCGATTTCAAGGACAGATACGTCGAATGTACCACCACCCAAATCGTAAACCACGATTGTACCGGAAGATTTTTTATCCAGACCATAGGCTAGCGCAGCGGCTGTGGGTTCGTTGATAATACGCTCTACATCGAGGCCGGCGATTTTACCGGCATCTTTTGTTGCTTGACGCTGGGCATCGTTAAAGTAAGCAGGAACGGTAATCACTGCTTTGCTTACTTTTTCGCCTAAGAAATCTTCGGCAGTTTCTTTCATTTTTTGCAAGATCATCGCAGAGATTTCGGATGGGGATTTTTTCTCGCCGTCAACTTCCACCCACGCATCGCCGTTGGGGCCTTCTACGATGTGGAAGGGGGCTTTTTTCGCCATATCCTGAACTTGCGCGTCTTTAAATGTGCGGCCGATCAAGCGCTTTACAGCGTAAAGTGTGTTATTAGGGTTTGTTACAGCCTGACGTTTGGCGGGCTGGCCGACGAGGCGCTCACCATCTTTTGTAAAGGCTACCATTGAAGGGGTGGTTCTTGCGCCTTCCGCATTTTCAAGGATGCGGGCTTCTTTGCCGTCCATAACGGCTACACAAGAGTTGGTTGTACCAAGGTCAATACCAATGATTTTAGACATGCTTTTAATCTCCTTATATTAAGCAAGACTTTCAGTCTTTACATTTTGCTTTTCTACTTCGTTGCTTGTCACTTATGTATTTAAATACACTTCGTTCCTCGCGCCTTGTATAAAAGTCAAAATGCTTTGACTGGGTTTATACGCGCGGCCCAATATTAGGCACCGCATAGCTTTATATAGCATTATTTTGAGGAGAATCCAGAGGTAAATCGATTCTTTTCACAGGCTTTTTAAGCGCCGATGTCGATCTGGCCGCCTTTTTCAGGGCCTTGCGTTGGCGGAGCGGACGGATCTTCTTTTGTGATGCCGACTTTGGCTGCGCGGAGCAGGCGGTCATTGATCATATAGCCTGGCTCTAAGACCTGCATCACGATTCCGGCAGGTTTGCCGGGGACGGGTGCTTCGAACATCACTTCGTGGAAGTTGGGGTTGAAGGGCTCATCCATAGGTTCGAGCTTAACAATGCCGTTTTTCTCGAAACTCTTCAGCAGGATGCGCTGTGTGGCGTCCATGCCCTCTAGGAAGGATTTTAGGCGCGGCTCGCTCTCGGCCAGGTCATGTGGTGCGGAATTAAGCGCGCGGGTGAGGGTGTCGGAAATCTCGAGGATATCCTTGGCGAATTTGGTAATGGCGAATTTTCCGGCGTCTTCGGCGTCTTTGCGGGCTCGGCGGCGGGTGTTTTCTGCCTCGGCCATGGCGCGGGCAACGGTGTCGCGTGCGGATTCAAGCTCGTTTTGTAAGGACTGGATAATCGCTTTTGTCTGTTCTGCGCCTAAAGAATTTTCGGTTGCATCATTGGCGCTATCTGTATCTTCATCTTCAATCGCGCTGGGGGCGAGGGGGTCTTCTTCTTCACTCATATGCTCATAGTGAAGGGTGGCATCGCGCTGTGCCATAGCAGCGGCTTCTGCTTCCAGACGTGCGGAGCGTTCAGCCAGCGTTTCGCTTTCGGCGTTATTTGAATTTTGTTGTGATTTTTCTGGGGTGTTCGTCATAACTCTATACTTGGTTTTTTATAATATAAATTATTCATACAGTCCCGGGCGCTTCATGAAAACAGGTATTTCGACTGTTTTTTCATAGGGGCCATCTGCACCGATATGTGTTTCTTCTGTTTGTATTTTGCCGATAGATTCAACATCATCGACTGTGGCCAAATCTGAAGTATAGGCGCCTGTTTTGTCAACAAAATACATTTTGTGTTTGCCTTTTTTGTAGAAACGGTCAAAGCGGTTGTTGGCTTCGATCCTAAAATCGGGAAGATAGTCCGTTATAGGAACAAGCCCGCGACGCATTGCAAAATTAGCGAGTTTGGTGATGTTTTCTTCGTTTAACTCCAGGTCTTCGTTATAAAGAATGACGGTGTTTTCAGGGTAGGTCCAGAAGATGTCGATATTGTTGCCATTTGTAGGGTCTTGACCGGCAGCTATCATATTCATGATTGGGGTGACGGTTACTACGCGTTCTTCGGTTGCGTTAATCTTTATTATGGCGCCGGATTTGCGTCCCTGTGTCATGATGGCTAGATTTTTTGACTCGTTTTCAATGAGCTGGCGGCGATCCAGAACAATATCCATATGCGGTGCGGCGGATTGTACATCACATTCATGCAGGCTGTATTCACGCTTTTCATCTTGCATATTTATGCGCACAGGGGTGAATTCAACGCGTACATTTTTACCGGTGTATTTGATTTCTACGCGCGGCTTAGATGTTTCATAGCAACCGCTTACGGTATTGGGCAAGCTCATGCGTAAGACGAGGTCATCGGGATCTGCGCCCGGTACGCGCACAAAATGCCCAGCCCAGACCATATCTTTATCAATGCCGGTTGATAGGTAGAGTTCATCCTCTTGCTTCAAAAGGTCATTTAGAAAATCGGGGCGATATTCGGGGTCGTATTGCTTTACAACATTCTGTGCCATGGCATTTGCGCCGGAAAGCGCGCTCGTTATAAATAGCGAGGTGCAAAGTATTTTACGAAGCGATAGGCGATTTAGAAGCGTCATGGTTAAGATATATCCGTTTTATTCCACTAATCAGACTTACAGAACATCGGCGGGGCTTGGCAACAGTAAAGAGCCAAGTTTTTATCTTCATCCACGGGCTTTATAAAAAGATACAAGTTGCGTTTGATCTTTGTGCGCGGGTTGTATAGTCATGAACGCGTACAAACAACTATTACCAAGGATACAAAAATGACCAGACCTTCAGGGCGTAGCGGCGATCAAATGCGTAAGATCGAAGTGATTAAGGATATTTCCAAACACGCGGAAGGATCTTGCATGATCAAATTCGGCGATACGCACGTGCTGTGTACGGCCAGTGTCGAAGAAAAGGTTCCGGGCTGGATGCGTAATACGGGCAGTGGTTGGGTTACGGCGGAATATGGGATGCTACCGCGCTCGACCGGAAGTCGTATGGACCGTGAGGCGGCCAGAGGAAAGCAATCTGGCAGGACTCAAGAAATTCAACGTCTTATTGGGCGTTCTTTGCGCGCGGTCGTGGATATGCAAGCGCTGGGTGAGCGTCAGGTGCGAATCGATTGTGATGTGATACAAGCCGATGGCGGAACGCGCACGGCGGCGATTACGGGTGGTTTTATTGCGATGCATTTGGCGTTTCAGCATTTGGTAAATATTGGTTTGTTGGCGGCGGTTCCTGTTAAGGACACGGTAAGCGCGATTTCATGCGGTGTGTTTGAAGGGCAACCTGTGCTTGATCTGGATTATGATGAGGATTCAGCGGCTGATACGGATGCGAACTTCGTGATTACGGGTAATAGCGGTATTTGTGAAATTCAAGGTACTGCGGAGAAAGAGCCCTTTAGTGAGGATGAGTTTTTGAAGTTGCTCGGGCTGGCGAAAAAGGGTTGTTCTGAGCTGACGGCAGTGCAAAAAGACGTTTTGGAGCTTTGATTTATGGGGCGGATTTTTGAAGCGACCGAGCTGGTGATTGCCACGCATAATGCGGGTAAGGTTCGCGAGATAAAGGATTTGCTGAAGTCTTATTCGGCGGGCGTTACATTCTTTAGTGCGGGTGATCTGGGTTTGCCCGAGCCAGAGGAGACGGGCAAGACTTTCATTGAAAATGCGGAGTTAAAGGCGCAGGCGTCGGCTCGTGCATCAGGTAAGGTCTCGTTGGCCGATGATAGT
Source organism: Micavibrio sp. (assembly GCA_019634145.1). Lineage (GTDB taxonomy): Bacteria > Pseudomonadota > Alphaproteobacteria > Micavibrionales > Micavibrionaceae > TMED27. The sequence goes on from JAHQVU010000038.1 coordinate 16,443, forward strand.
GGTTTATCTGTTTATGCCTTGAACGGTGATCCTGGGATTTATTCGGCGCGCTGGGCGATAAATGATGAGGGTAGTCGCGATTTTTCTCTCGCTATGCGGCGTGTCGAAGAGGCGCTGGGCGAGGTCGAAGATCGCAGGGCGGCTTTTATATGTGTGTTGTCATTGGCGTGGCCGGATGGTCATGTCGAGAGTTTTGAGGGGCGCGTTGAGGGCACTCTCGAGTTCCCGCCGCGCGGTGATAAGGGCTTTGGCTATGACCCGATTTTTGTACCTTCGGGGTATGAAATGAGCTTTGCCGAGATGGAGCCGGATGCCAAACATGCGATTTCTCATCGCGCTGACGCGTTTGAAAAAATCACCGGTGCTTGCTTTGAAATGGGCGGCAATTAGTTTTTACATAATTTTATAACTCGTATTTTTATCAATGAAAACAATATATTTACGTGAAAAACTTGACAGTGAGCATGGAATCCACGTATATACTAGCCACAATTAAATGACGCTTAATGGAGAGCGGAATTAAGGAGATTTGAAAATGATCAAGAATATCAAAATTAAAATGATGGCCGCGCAAGCAGCATTCGTAGTAGGTATGATGGCTGATAGCGCGAACGCAGCGGGTACAGTGCAAGGTAACAACTGGAGCACAGTATCACAGAACATTGCAGGATCTATGGAAGAGCTTCCAGGTTTGATTGCTTCTATCTCATACCTTGTTGGTATGCTGATGGGTGTTTTGGGTGTTGTGAAAATCAAAGACCACGTTGAGAACCCAACACAAACACCAATGCGTGAAGGCGCTGTTCGTTTGGCAGCCGGTGGTGCATTATTCGCGCTTCCAATGATGTTCGAAGCGATGCAGAACACAATCGGTACAACCACTGTACAGGTTGGTCCTGCACAGTTGAACCGTGCTACATTCTCACTGAACAACTAGTTCTTAGCCGAGATATGACAGAATTAGGCCAGATGGGTATTTATATCCACTGGCCTTTTTGTTTGTCCAAATGCCCATATTGCGACTTTAACGTCCATGTGCGATCCGAGATTGACCATGCGCGTTGGCGGGCGGCCTATGTCAGGGCGCTGGAACATTATCAATCCATGACAAGGGGGCGCATTGTGCGCTCTATCTTTTTTGGTGGCGGTACGCCTTCGACTATGCAGCCGGAAACGGTGGGGGCGATTATTGATGCTGTGCGAAAATTATGGCCATGCGTGAATGACCTTGAGGTCACGCTGGAGGCCAATCCGACATCAGTGGAAATCGATAAGTTCAGGGCGTTTCGCGAGGCGGGTGTTAACCGTGTGTCGATTGGCGTGCAATCTTTACGTGATGACGAGCTGAAGTTTTTAGGGAGGGCGCATAGCGAGGGTGAGGCGCGTAAGGCGATTGCGTTCGCGCAGGAGGTATTCGAACGCTCGAGCTTTGATCTGATCTATGCGCGGCCAAAGCAAACATTGGATGATTGGCGTGCGGAACTGAGTGAGGCGTGTGAAATGGCAGCGGGGCATCTCTCGCTTTATCAGCTTACAATTGAGCGTAACACGCCGTTTTATTTTGAAGAGCAGCAAGGTAAATTTTCTGTTCCGGAAGAGGGGCTTGCGGCGGATTTCTATGATCTTACACAGAGCATTTGTGCGGCGCATAACCTGCCTGCATATGAGGTGTCGAACCACGGGGCTTTGGGGCAAGAATCTGAGCATAACCTGATCTATTGGCGCTATGGTGATTATATTGGTATAGGGCCGGGCGCGCATGGGCGTTTGACTCTTATGGATGGCAAGGTCGCTATTCGTGACCATCATGCGCCAGATGTGTGGCTGGCGCGCGTTGAAGAGGCGGGGAGTGGTGCACATCCATTTGAGCCTCTCTTACCAAAGGATCGTTTTACCGAGTGTTTGATGATGGGATTGCGCGTTTGTGAAGGGCTGGCGCTTTCGCGTTTGAACGATCAGGGTGCAGGGGATTGGCAGGATATGGTCGATATCAAGCGCTATAAATTGTTGGAAAATGAGGGGTTTATATCGTGCAGTGATGATCGCCTTATACTCTCGCAGAGCGGAATGCTGCGTCTCAACGCGATTGTAAACTATCTTCTGAAATAGCCTGATTAGAATAACTCTGCAGGGAATTTCAAATTTATGAGAAGCGGCATAGCTGGCTTGCCATTCATTTGAATTTCGCCGCTATCGCTCATTGTAAGATCGAATTTGTGCGCGCCTGCGCCGACATTTTCGTCTGGCACGGCGATTTCTTTGAGGGCGGCCAGCGTGCCAGCGAGAGTTTTATACTCCTGAACTAGCGGGTTGTCTTCTTCTACGGCTTTTTCTTGGGCGTGAGAGAGTAGTCCATCGAGATTGGTAATGATTGTGGTCATGTTCAATCGGATGCCGTTGGTGGCCATAAGGTCGGCTTTGGCTTGGCCTTTGGACGTTATGCTGTAAAAGTCATTGCCGATTTTGCTATCCAGTGCGATGTTTGTTTCCGCTTGCGAGAGAAGGGCGGGCAGTTTGATCATCAGGCTGATCGGAGAGATTTTGTTGTTGGCGCTTAGCTCGTTACCCAGAACTTCCGCGACCTGATGTATCGGGATGTTTTGCGGTAAAATTTTGATGTCGGCGAAGGCGGGGGTAAGCTTTTCATCACCGGCATTGGAGGTCTCGTTTTTGAGGCCGCGATAGCCGATGGCAAGGGCCGAGCTGGCCTTATCCTCCAGCAAACCTTTTATACCAACGGATGCGTATGCATTATCAAGGTGGAAGCTCTCGGCATTTTTGGAGCCAATTGGCGTCATGCTCAGAATATTGCTGATCAAATCAACATCGCCTTTGGTAAAATCAAGGCCGCTGACCTGCACATTCATATCCAGCCCATTGGCGAGGGTCAGGAGCGTTTTTATCAATTTTCCAGGTTCTTGTGATTCGGGAGGGGTGGAGGCTAGCTCGCCTAATGTTTTGCGCGCTACAGCATCGAGCTGGTCTGCGTTAAAGGTCATTGTCATCTGGTTGAGCTTAAATGCGCCTTCTGATTTTGGTGAGCCGATGTTTAAGCCATTGATGATGGTTTTGGCAGGGCCGCTCCAGCGGTCATTTGCGCCTTGCTTGATGTCGTAGTCCAGTATCGCGCTGTCGATGCTGGCTACATTGGTGCTATCAGCGAGAGTGGCGGTGATGTTTTTGTATTCGGCGTCAAGCTCTACAAATTCCTGCAGATCCTCGTGCCAGATGCCTGCTGCTTTTTGGCTGCCGATATGGTAGCTGATTTTTTTAGCGCCCGCCGCATCTGTGAGCTGGATGGGTGTGGGGATAGCCAGCGTCATATTCCAGAGTTTAGGTTTGGCGTTGGGGGTGGCGTTTATCGAGATCATGCCGATTTCGACATTTCCGGCTTGTGGTGCGCCTGCATCGTCTTTGCTTGTGTAATGCACCGTAGAGGGTGGCAAGGTGACGGCATAATATCCGCCTGCAGGCTCAACGATAATATTGCCTTTACGCTCGATCGTGCGGTTGGACCCTGTCATTTTCGCATCTTGCTTATCAAGCATAGCTTGAAAAACCGCTTTGAGTTGGGTTGCGCCTTGCTCGTTGATCTCGTTAGCAGCGCTAGCGCCTAAGGGGGTGAGGGTGGTGAAAGCAATGAAGGCAAACGTCAAAAGGGGGTGGCGCATATAAAAAATCTCCATAAAGGTCATAAAGCTTAGATTAAAAAACAGCATTTGGATGGACATGTATAGTGTTTTTCTTCTATATTCGCCTTTCATTGAAACGAAAACATAGAATTTAAGGATACACATAGGTGAATATTCTTCAGGCTCAAGACGCGCATTTTAAACTCTCCGACGATGGCGGGGTGTTTTATCAAAAGCTTCCCAACAACCCGTTGCCGGGTGAGCAGGTTGGGACGCTGCATAAGGGCGAGAGCGTGCTTAAGCCAAAAATTTCTCTTGTGAAATCGACAGAGACCGAAGGTCTGGATGATGCCGAGGTGCAGGCGCGCCTGGAGCAGTGGCTGGAAGCGCACACGAAATCAACGCTTGAGCTGTTAATTGCGCTGGATACGCAGGATGAAGTTTCTGCGCCTGTAAAAGCTATATTGGAGCAGGTTTATAACTCAATGGGTATTATCCCGCGTGAGCAGCTGGAGGGTCTGATTGGCCAGCTGGATGCGGATATGCGCAAGGAGCTGAGAAATTATCGTGTGCGTTTGGGGCCTATATTGGTGTTCATCCCTGCGCTGAATAAACCTGCTGCGGTGCGTTTGCGTGCGCTGTTGTTCGGGATTTATAATGACAAAGATTTGCCGATGCCATTGCCCAAGGATGGGATTGTCTCATACGAGATTGACCCCGCCGAAGCGGATAAGGCCTATCAGCAGGCGATTGGATACCCTGTATTCGGCAATCGCGCGATCCGCATCGATATGCTTGATCGTGTGATCAGCGCGATTTATGATTCTGCGGATAAGGGGCAGTTCAAGGCACAGCACAAAATGGCTGAGTGGCTGGGGAGTTCGATTGAGGGTTTGTATGATGTTTTGACCGCGATGGGACATACGAAGGTTTCCGAGCCTGCTGCGCCTGCTGAATCTACAGCTAAGGCGGAGGAAAAATCTGTTGAGGAAGCGATCTCCTCCGATGCGCCAATTGCAGTAGAGCCAAAGGAAAGCGCCGTATCACTGGATGATCTAAAAGCTGCTGAAGGTGCGGAAAGCGCTCCGAAAGAAAAAGTAGAGGAAAAAGCGGCGGACAAATCCGAAGAAAAGCCTGCGGAGAAAAAGGTTGAGGTTAAGCCCGAGCTTGTGACCTTCCGCCTCAAAAAAGGTAAGGCGTTTGAGAAGAGTGCGGGGGGCGGTAAGCGTCCGTTCAACAAGGACAAAAAGCCTTATAATAAGGATAAGAAAGAGCCTTCGAAAAAGTCCCATGGTGATAAGAAGGGCGGCAAAAAAGGCGGTAAGCCTCAAGATCGCGGTCCACGTGTCATTAAGGCCGAGGTCGAGAAAAAGCTTGAAGACTCTCCTTTTGCGATCCTTCAACAGCTGAAAAAATAATTTATGTCACGGTTTGCTTGCGTCCTTATCTTGGTGCTGGCGGCGATGCCGTTCAGGCTTGCTCATGCTGCCGAGTTTTCTGGCGATTATCTGATGCAGATGTGCTTATCGGATAAACAGGGGGGCGAGTTGGTGCCCGGTGCGCATAATGCGTGTCAGTCATACATCGCGGGGGTCATGGATTATCACAATTTGATCAAATCGCTGGGTACATCACCGAGTGTGGAGTTCTGTGTGCCGGAGGGGACGCCGCTGAATGATATTCAGCGCAAGATTGCGACTTACCTCTATCGTCATAAGCATTCGCAAGGGCCGTTTATTGCTGCGCCCGCAGTTGCGCTGGGGCTAAATCAATATTATCCGTGTAATAAGGCGGGTAAGCCAGCGAAGAAGAAAAAGCCGCAATAGCCTCACATAATGTTCATGATCCAGCCTAAAAGGATGATCTGGGGTAGGGTGATGAGGGGCAGGAAGAGTGCGATTTTCCAGCTTTTTGTGAATTCGCGCACGACCATGATCTCGGTATAATCGGTGGCCACGCCTGCCATGAGGAAGGCGAAGCCGTTTCCGACCGCGCCGCCGCTATTCATGATTTCGGCAGCAATAGGGGCGGAGCCTTCGGAGCAGACCTCGATGATGGTGGCGGCAATAATTGTGATTGCGAGACCGATGATGGTAGGCCCGAAATAATCCGCAAAGATGTCTTCGGGGATAAAGGCGTTCATCGCGGCGGCGATGACTGTGCCGAACAAAATCCAGCGCACGATCATTTGGCCTTCGTTCCAGCCGTCACGCGCAATATCGCATGCCCATGCTTTATTCGGGCGCCAGCCCTTCATGCGGGATTTGAAATCTGCGCGAATGCTGAAATCGTCTGGGATGTCGATGGTATTGGGGTTTTCGGACAGCACGCCGCGCTTAACCAGTACCATAAAGACAAAGCCCGTTAGAATGGCAATTACCATCGAAGCAGCGGTGAAAATAAGCGTCCATTTTAGCCCTATCAATGAGATCAGCACGAAGGTTAGGGTTAGAGAATTCCAAGGGCTGGAGACCAAAAAGGTCAACACTTGCGCCGCGGATAGGCCGCGTTCATATAGCTTTCCTGAAATTACCAGTATGCCGTGATTACATAGATCGAGCAGCACGCCGGCGATTGCGGCTTTAAAGATATCAATCGGTTTGTTACCAGCACCCATGGTTTTCACAAAATATTCGCGCGGGATTTTGTTCATAAGGCCGACAGTCAGAAGTCCAAGGGCAATTCCCCACCACATTGTCTTAAGTAACTCTAAGGCTGAATGTGCGAAGTGCGTGAAATAGGGCACTTCCAGCCCCGCCATATGCACGATGATGGCGGGCACGATTAGCGCCAGCGAGGCATACATAATCCAATCGACTGATTTGGCATGATCGTCGTGGCAAGATTCGCTTGGCTCTTTGGTTTTAGGGCTACAGCATGATGGCTTTGTGTTCATGCTCATAAAATAGGCCTGTATGGCGGTAATAACAAGTCGGATTGACGTTTAATCAATACCTTTTGGCGGGAGGCGCACAACACCGAGCCAAAAATCACTGATGACGCTGATGGTCTTTTTGAAGGTTTGGAAATTTACGGGCTTAACGATATAGCAGTTCGCCATAGAGCGATAGCATTTCTCGATGTCGTTATCGTCGGATGATGTGGTGAGAACGACCACTGGGATATAACTGTAAGACGGGTCACGTTTAATGAAACGTAAAAATTCCAATCCGTCGAAGCCAGGCATATTCAAATCTAGAACCACCAGATCCGGCCTTGGCGCATCTTCATGGGGGGCTGATTTATTCAGGAATTCCATGCCGCTTTTGCAGTTGTTGAAAATGTGGATATTGCTGGTGGTGGCTGTGTCTTTTAATGCTTCTTCCATAAGCAGTGTATCGGTATCACTGTCATCAATGATTAATATGTCGGCAATGTTTTTAATGCTTGTGTTCATATATACATATAATATCTAAAATAACTGATTAAATAAAGCGCTATGCAGGTAATGTGAGGTGAAATGTTGTGCCTCTACCGAATTCCGAGGTTGCCCATATCTCTCCATCATGCAGGTGAATGATTTTCCAGCAAATGCTTAAGCCGATTCCGGTGCCTTCATATTCATCTTTAAGATGAAGGCGATTGAACATATGAAAGATTTTATCGAGGTTTTTCTCTTCAATCCCGATGCCATTATCCTGTATTTGAATATACCAAAAATCCTTATCGCGCTCGCACGTGAATTTAATGTGTGGGACTGTTTCGTTATTGCAGTATTTTAATGCGTTATCGATCAGATTGATGAATACACGTTGTAATTTATATTCATCGCAAATTATATCCGGCATCTCGTCGATTTCGATTTCAGCTTCTTTTTCTTCGATGATGTGTAAGATGTGTCTGCTCGCTTGGTTTATGATCTTGTTCAGGTTAACGGGTTTCTTTTTTAATTCTTCCGTTTCCAGCTTTGAATAGGACATCAGGTCGTTAACGAGGTAACTCATATCCTCTGCGCTTTGGAGTGCTTTGGAGACCATATACTTGCCATTTTCGGATAGGCTTTCCTTATTATAGACAATATCGAGCAGGCCGCTGATAGCGCGCAAAGGTTGTTGCAAATCATGGGCGGCGACGGATGCGAATTGCTGGAGATCATGGTTTGATCGCATGAGGCGGTCTTCGGCCTGTTTGAGGTTGTCTATGTCGGTGAAAGAGCCGCTTAAACGAATGGGTGTGCGGTTCTGGTCGAATTGCGCCTGCGCCTTGGCCATAACCCAAAGTGGGGTGCCGTCGGCTTTACGAATGCGTAGGGGGAGTGCCAGCTCTTTGTTGTCTTTGAAGTGGGTGTCGATGGCTTGCTTTAGGGCAAGCTCAAAATCTTCATGGATCAAACTGGAGAAGAAATTATCTGCATTTTGCGGGATGCTGTCCAGAGAGATATAGCCTAGGGAACGATAGGAGTGACCGAGCCAGTGGATTTTGTCCTCGGTCATGTCCCAGTCCCAGATGGCAATGCGGGAGCCGAGAACGGCGCGCTCAATTCTTTCGTCATTCAGTTCGGAAGGTGATGCCATCGTGTCTAACATTTTACCACGAGTTCCTTGTGAACTCTAAAGTTAAAGCTCTCTTCGTATGGTGTATGAAATCAAGTTCTGCAATATGGTTTTTAAAGGATGGTCGCTAACGGCTGTGTCCAATGCGTTTGCAGCTTTTTCGCCATATTCATCGGCCAGTGCGAGCGTACGATTATATATATCATATTTTTCGAAGAGGTCTTGGGCCGTTTTTAAATCGTTACTATTGTATTCACGGTTGCCCATTGTGCGTTCCCAGAACGCGCGCTCTTCATTATCGGCCTCTTGAAGTGCGAGGATAACGGGGGCGGTCATTTTTCCTTCGCGGAAATCATCGCCGATTGTTTTGCCAAGCGTTTCACGCTCTGCCATGTAGTCCAGAACATCATCAGCGATTTGAAAGGCGATGCCGAGATACATGCCGTATTTTGCCATGGCTTCCGCTTTTTCAGGGGCGGCGCCCGCAATCACGGGGCCAACTTCGCAGGCGGCGGCAAAAAGTGCGGCTGTTTTGGATTTTATTACCTCTTCATACTCTTCCATCGTTGTGGTGAGGTTGTTGGCCGTGGTCAGCTGCATTACTTCGCCTTGGGCGATTATCGCGGAGGCGTTGGAAAGGATGCGCAATATCTCAAGGCTACCGTCTTCTGTCATGAGCTGGAAAGCACGGGAGAAGAGAAAATCACCGACCAGCACGCTGGCTTGATTTCCGAAGACAAGATTGGCAGCATCTTTGCCGCGGCGTTGGTCGCTCTCATCCACTACATCATCATGGAGGAGGGTGGCGCTATGGATGAATTCGACTGCTGTTGCCAGGCGGTAAGCGCGGGTAATATCTCCGCTGAACATCTGTGTGGCAGCCAAGGTGAGGAGGGGGCGGATGCGTTTTCCGCCAGCAGCAACCAGATAGGTCGCGAGTTGCGGGATCAGCTTTACGGGGCTGTCCATGCGATCGATAATCATCGCATTCACAGCGCGCATATCATCGTCTAGCTCGGTGCTCAAAGCCTCAAGAGGGTTCGGTTTTAGAGGTGTTTGTTTGGCTGATGTGCTCATATATACAGCCTTAATTGAGGAGAGGATGCAGGGCAAGAGAAAACTTGCCTTTGACAAGACCAAAATCAGCTTTTATAGATATGAAAATTCTAAATTATATAGGGGTAAAAATGAGCTTGGCTAACGCAAGTAGTAGCTTTAATCAGCTGCAAGATTCTTCGAATGAGGAAAATAGCGGAAAAGAATTGGCGCACGAGATGCCAAAAGTTGGTCTTCATGATCATTTGGAAGGATCGTTCGAGCCGGAATTGATTTTTGAAATCGCCAAGCGAAATCAGATGCCGGTGGTTATTAAGCGTCCTGCACCAGAGGATGCGAAACAGGCAGAATCTATTGATAAGCTGCTAAAGACCGCGCGCGGGCATGGGCTCATGACGCACGTAGATGACGAAGGTTTGCAGATTACTCTGGAAACACCTGATCAGCTTAAAAGCTCTATGATTTTGATGATCTTCAGGAATTTCTGGATATCTATTATGCGGGAATGCACGTTCTGAGGGAAAAACAGGATTTCTATGATTTGACGATGGCCTATATGAAGAAGTGTCATGAGCAGAATGTCATGCATACCGAGCCTTTCTTTGATCCGCAGGGACATACAAGCCGCGGGGTAGAGTTCAAAACCGTGATTGAAGGCATAAGCGAAGCTTTAGCAGATGCTAAAAAGAATTACGGTATCACATCGGGCCTTATCATGTCTTATCTGCGCCATTTGCCCGAAGATGATGCGATTGCGACATGGAACGAGGCGAAGCCGTATCGCGATAAATTTATTGGTGTCGGGCTTGATAGTTCCGAGCTTGATTTTCCACCTGAAATATTTTCCCGGGTGTTCCAGATGGCGGAAGATGTCGGAAAGAAAAAGGTTGCGCATGCCGGAGAAGAAGGGCCACCCAGCTATGTTCGCCAAGCACTTGATATATTGCAGGTTCATCGGATTGATCACGGAAATCGTGCGATGGAAGACTCGGCGTTAGTGGAAAGATTGGTTAATGAACAAATGCCTCTAACTGTTTGTCCGTTAAGTAATGTCAGGTTGAAAAATGTTGATGACATTAAAAATCACCCTATCGTCAGAATGTTGCATGCCGGTGTCAAAGCCACCGTTAATCCAGATGATTCGGCGTATTTCGGTGGGTATTTTAACGAAAACTATGATGCTCTGTTTGATAATGTCGCCGGATTTACAATCGCTCACGCTATTCAGACGCAGCAAAATGCGATTGAAGGCTCGTTTGCGCCTGATGAAAGAAAATCCCAGATGCTTAGGCAGCTAGAGCGCTTTAAGAGCCAAGTTCAGAAGCATGGATATAGCACGATCTTTGGTCAATCTCATAAGGTTGAGCCCGGTCCATATGTCGAGCCGTAATTATTGATTGAGTTGCGAATTGTTGTTTAGCTTTGGCACAGGCAGGGTTCTGCTGCGCATTTGTTTTTGCTGGCTTTTATTTTGCTGATATTGCTGGATCAGGCTTTGCATAAGGGTGGGGTCTTTTTGCTCGGCTGATGTAGTCTCCGCACTCGGTTTGGCGGGGGCGTTGGGGGGATCCACATGAGGTACGGGAACTGCCGGAGGGTTGCCATTAGCGGATGTTTTAACCGCCTCATCGGATGCATCATCTTTAGCCGTGCCAGTCGCTAGCTTTTTATACTTATTCCAAATTCGGTCCTCTTGAGGCTCTTGATCTTCTGCATTCTCAGCCGCTTCTAGGGCAGCTTGTTCTTCTTGTTGCTTGCGGTATTGTTGGGCGCGCAAGGTTGTGATGTCGGGGCGGGCGGCCTCCATGGTTTTTAAGCCTTTGGCATTTTTATTGATAACCGTTTGCTGGTTGATTTGAGGGGCAAGGCGCGTTGTGTTAATGCCGCCCTGATATTCACGCTCTTGCGCGGAGGCGGGAATCGAGAGCATTATAAGTGCCGAAGTGATGAGGAATCGTTTAATCATAGCGCAAGTCTAATCCTATGGAGGCGGAGAATGCAATCTGAAAAAGTGGAAATCGCGCAAGCCGATGGTGAGAGCTTTGATGTTCTGCTTGGTCTGACGCGCCAGATGCATAACCCGAAGGATGAGGAGCATTTTAAGCAGGCGCTGGCTTTACAAGATCAGGGGGAGCGGCAGGTTTTTATTATCAGCGTCGATGGCGCGGCGGCGGGTTATACGATGTTGAGCTGGAGCCCGAAATACCCGCTTTACCGTTCGCTGGGCATTCCCGAAATTCAGGATCTTAATATTGTGCCTGATTATCGTCGGCGCGGGCTGGCGGGGGGGTTGATTGCGCATTGTGAGGGGCTGGTGCGCGGGCGCGGGTTTGAGCATATCGGGATTGGTGTGGGGCTGGATGCCTCATATGGCGCGGCGCAGCGGCTCTATGTGCAGATGGGCTATGTGCCGGATGGGAATGGCGTGACTTATGATCGCGTTAATGTGCGCTTTGGCGAGATGCGTCCGATTGATGATGACTTGAGCTTGATGATGGTGAAGGGGCTGTGAGATAAGGCTTGTTTTACGAAAGATTAAGCCTTTTCATTTATGGTTATACCAACTGTAAGTGAAAAAAGGGGTGTCATTACCATGTCTGATGTTAATAATTCCACGCCTGAACCAGGTATACGGGGATTGGATTTTATGCTCTCTGAATTAGGGTTTCAAGATCCGGGCGAGCTTGGGATAGGGCTTAGGACGACTAATGTTAATTTCAAAGAATTATTTACCAGGGTGGCTGAGGAGCAGTTGGCGGCTAAAAAGCTTTTCTTGAGCAAGGATTTTCAGCGTGCAGCAGATACTGACGAGTCGTTCTCGGTTGATCCTTTAGCAGACCAAGAACTTGAAGCGGAAATTAAAAATTTAGAGAGTGAATTAGATTATCTTAATAAGAAGAGAGGGGGTGAAGAAAAGGAAGCATTTATAGAGGAGTTGGCTGATCGGTATAGGGGCGGCGCGATGAAGGAATTAAAAATTAATGTTGGGGGATATGTAGGAGATGGTAATTTCAGTAAAGCTGAATTCTTTGAGATTCTTCGTGATTCATACACTTCAAATAAAGCTGAGAGTGAGGTTGCTCTGAAGAATGTCGGTGGGGAAATTACTCAGAAGCATATTGCTAATGCCGAGGCTTTTATTGAAAAACATGCTCTGCATGAAATAGGTGCTTTTGAGGATGGAGATGTCGAGATGTTGGCGCATTTTTCTGCGGTATATGAGGTTATTGATGAACGAAGGGCTGAGGCGCACCGGAAAATGAATGATACAGATTCTGCTTATGACGTTGAAACTGGATCTAATTTTAAGCATGATACTCTCGCTCCGGGCTCATAGGTCTTGCGATAATATGTGTTCCAATACAGTGTTTTTTTACTCTATCCTCTCGGCTTTCTTGTCTGCATAGGTGACGTTCCTACTTTCTTCTTTTGACTCTTTCGAAAAATGTGCTAAACCACGCGTGAAAAAGGTTTTGCTAGCATATTTGGAGCGCTGAAAATGACGACACAATGGGTCTATAACTTTGGTAAGGATAAGAATGAGGGGGATGCGTCTATGCGCAACCTTCTGGGTGGTAAGGGTTCTAACCTTGCGGAAATGGCTGGTCTTGGCCTTCCTGTGCCGCCGGGTTTTACGATTACGACCGAGGTTTGTACGGCCTATTACGATAATGATAAGAATTATCCGGATGAGTTAGCCGCGCAAGTTGAAGCCGCGCTGGAGCAAATCGAATCGTCTATGAGCGCTAAATTTGGTGATAGTGAGAACCCGCTTCTCGTTTCTGTGCGCTCAGGTGCGCGTGTGTCTATGCCGGGGATGATGGATACGGTTTTGAACCTTGGTCTGAATGATGCCACCGTTGAGGGTCTGGCGAAAAAATCGGGCGATGAGCGTTTTGCATGGGACTCTTACCGTCGCTTTATCCAGATGTATGGTGATGTGGTGTTGGGCGTTGATCACCATGATTTTGAAGATGTGATTGATACCTTTAAGCGTAATAACGATTTGCGTCAGGATACTGACATTTCCGCTGATGGCTGGAAAGAGATTGTCGCAGATTATAAAACTCTTGTTGAGCGCGAGACAGGAAAGCCATTCCCTGATGATGCGCGTGAGCAGCTTTGGGGCGCGGTGAATGCAGTGTTTGATTCTTGGAATGTGCCACGTGCGGTGACTTATCGCCGTATTCATGAGATTTCCGACAAGTGGGGAACTGCCGTGAATGTGCAATCTATGGTCTTCGGTAATATGGGCGATGATTGTGCGACTGGTGTTTGCTTTACACGTGATCCGAGCACGGGCGACAACTATTTCTACGGTGAGTATCTGATTAATGCACAAGGCGAAGATGTTGTTGCAGGTATTCGCACACCTCAGTCTCTAACGATCAAGGGGCGCGAAATGGAAGGCAGCGATCTGCCGTCTATGGAAGAGTCTATGCCTGCTGTGTTTAAGCAGTTAGATGATGTACGCCATAAGCTTGAAAAGCATTACCGTGATGTGCAGGACCTTGAGTTCACTGTACAAAAAGGTCAGCTGTTTATGCTGCAAACTCGTGCTGGTAAGCGCACAGCCAAGGCTGCGCTGAAGATTGCGGTTGATATGGAGAAAGAAGGGTTGATCACTAAGGATGAGGCGTTATTGCGTATAGAGCCACAATCTCTTGACCAGCTTTTGCACCCGACACTAGATCCGAATGCGAAGAAAGATATTTTGAGCAAGGGCTTGCCGGCCTCTCCCGGTGCGGCCTCAGGCAAGATCGTATTCACATCCGATAAGGCTGAAGAAATGGCGCAAGCGGGCGAAAAAGTTATGCTTTGTCGTCAGGAAACTTCACCGGAAGATATTTCAGGAATGCATGCCGCGCAGGGGATTTTGACATCCCGTGGTGGTATGACATCGCACGCTGCTGTGGTTGCACGCGGTATGGGTAAGCCATGTGTGGCAGGTGCTGGCGAGCTTCACATTGATGGAAAAGCAAAGCTGATCCGGGTTAAGGGTCGTGAGTTGAAAGAGGGTGATATCCTGACTATTGATGGTGCGACAGGCGAGGTTATGGCTGGTGCGGTTGATACGATCAAGCCAGAGCTATCAGGCGATTTCGGCACTTTGATGGCATGGGCTGATAAGCGCCGCCGTATGAAAGTGCGTGCGAATGCGGAAACAGCATTGGATTCTAAAACTGCGCGTGACTTTGGCGCGGAAGGTATTGGTCTTTGTCGTACAGAGCATATGTTCTTTGAACCGACACGCATTCAAAATGTACGCGAGATGATCTTTGCAACGAGCGAAGACAAGCGCCGCGCGGCCTTGGAAAAGTTGTTGCCCGAGCAGCGTAAGGATTTTGCGGAATTGTTTGACATTATGAGCGGGCTTCCTGTGACCGTGCGTTTGCTTGACCCGCCTTTGCACGAGTTCTTGCCGCATGGTGAAGAAGATACTGCGCAGTTTGCGAAGGCAGCTGGTTTCAGCGCGTCAGATGTTGAAAAACGCCTTAATGATTTGCATGAATCTAACCCTATGCTTGGTCACCGTGGGTGTCGTTTAGGTATTTCATTCCCTGAGATTTATGAGATGCAGGCCCGTGCGATTTTCGAAGGTGCGTTGGAAGCTTCGGCAAAAAATAATGAAGCGGTTGTACCGGAAATCATGATCCCTCTTGTGGGAACACGTAAAGAGCTAGAAATTCTTCGTGCTAAAGTTGAAGATATAGCCAAAGACGTTTTCGCGGAGAAAGGCAAGGGCCTTGAATATATGGTCGGAACGATGATTGAGCTTCCACGCGCGGCTTTGACTGCCGATGAAATTGCGCAGTCTGCTGACTTCTTTAGCTTTGGTACAAATGACCTGACGCAAACAACGCTCGGGATGAGCCGTGATGATGCGGGGAATTTCTTGCCTGAATATATAGGGCAGGGGATTTATGAGCGCGACCCGTTTGCATCATTGGATGTTGATGGCGTTGGTCAGCTTGTCGATATTGCGCAGAATAAGGGACGCAGTGTGAATGCGGATATCAAGCTTGGTATTTGCGGTGAACATGGTGGTGACCCTAGCTCAATCGCATTTTGTGAGAGCGTCGGCTTGCACTATGTTTCTTGTTCGCCATACCGTGTGCCGATTGCACGTCTTGCGGCTGCGCAGGCAACGATCAAGGCAGAAGAGGCGCCGGGAAAGTCTGAAGCTGCTAAGAAGGCGGCTTAATTTTCGTGAGAAATGTTGTTCTTTTTCTTTTGTTTGTTTTTGTAGCGTTTGTGCCTGTTGATGCGTATGCAGGTTTGCGTGAAAAATTTCATGGGTTATGTCTGGAAAAACGTTACCCCCCTAATGCGGATGCTGCTTTTTGTGGCTGCATGACGGGAAAGCCGTTTGATGATTTCATAAATCATCTTCAATATGGTGCAAGCAACAAAAAAAGTGATCAACAGAAGGAAATGTTGGCGACTATTATCAAAGAGCCGGGTATGAGTGAAAGTCGCGTTGAAAAGCTTTGTAATCTCTATGAAATGCAGTTTGCTCCGGCATCTCCGGCAGCTGCTAAGGCTACGGATGAGATACATAAAACGATTCAAAATTTAAAAGCTGAATATTCGGGTGGAAGTATCGGGCAAGGCATGATCCAAAGCATGATGGTTCAGGGCTATTGCCGCGTGGCTTATGATGCTAAAAAATTATCGCAAAAAGCAGGTGCTGTGGATAGTTCGGTTTATGATACCAGCCTGTGTGAAAACCTACCCCCCCCCTCATATTTATCGCAAGACCATGGTATAAATATAATGTTTTAAACTCTTTAAATATGAGGAATAAATGAAGCGTTATATTGAGGGAGAAGA
>JAHQVU010000039.1 GCA_019634145.1 Micavibrio sp.
AGTGGCACAGCAGGGTAGCCAAGTTCGGACAGGATAACCGCTGAAGGCATCTAAGCGGGAAGCCCCCCATGAAACCAGTTTTCCCTTGAGAGTCGTGGAAGACCACCACGTTGATAGGAAGGATGTGGAAGTGTGGTAACACATGAAGCTAACCTTTACTAATTGCTCGATTGGCTTGAATTTAAATCATGTCGTTGGCTTTAGCCTTTGATATGGATCATGCGCAGTGGAAAATCCGCTGTAGCTCTTTAAACGATTGCTCGGTTTTGTATTGATATTGGAATTTAATCTTTTCATTTGTAAGTGAGTTTGGATGATCTGGTGGTTATAGCGAGAGTGAAACACCCGATCCCATCCCGAACTCGGCCGTGAAACCTCTTTGCGACGATGGTACTTCGTCTTAAGGCGCGGGAGAGTAGTTCGCTGCCAGATCTTCCATATTCATTTATGTTTAAACCTGTTTACGATTTTGATTTTAAGCCCGCCGTTTAGGTGGGTTTTTTATTTGCTCATATGAATTTTTAGTATGTTTGTAATTGCTGAAATTTTTTATTTAATAAGTTACTTGTTAGAATTTTTATGTTTTAGGGCTTTAACGGTTTCGATGGGTGTAAGGGTCATCAAGAACTGAGCTGCGAATATGCCACCATGTATCACTGCAGTATAGGCGCTGAAAATACGTATGTAGAGTTTATTAGTAGAAATATCATTTATCTAGCTTTTGGATACAATTATGTGGCAGACAAAGCTGATCCCAGTAAAAACACAAATTGTGTGCCACATATATAGCATATCCAAATAACGATGATTGAATTTGGAAGAGATGATCGATAAGGAGAAAAGCCTTCGAATTCGGCGCGAAGTGAGAGTAGCGTGCCCTGAAGTTCATTTCCAACCATGATCAGAAACATTCCTGCCAAAAGCGGTTAGACTAGGAGGAGGGAGTAGATGATTTCTTTTCTTAGGCTCATATGGTTCATACAGACAGCAAACGGCTCTTGTTTCAATGAGTATATTAGTATTTAAAGTGACCAGTTGATGGGCACTTGACCGCTTTTGGTCAGAAAGTCATTGGCTTTGGTGAAATGTCCGCAGCCTAAAAACCCACGATGAGCAGAAAGTGGCGAGGGATGCGGGGCGGTTAAAGCCAGATGTTTGTCTCGATCGACATAAGCGGCTTTTTTTTGCGCGTGGCTACCCCACAGCATGAAGACGACCGGATCTTTGGATTTATTAATGTGCGATATAATTGCATCCGTGAATTGCTCCCAGCCTTTGCCCTTGTGTGAGGCGGCAAGACTTCGCTCTACGGTCAAAACAGTATTGAGGAGAAGAACGCCTTGCTTTGCCCACCCCTCCAAAAAACCATGAACTGGAGGTGGGATGCCTAGGTCACGAGTGATTTCTTTATAGATGTTCTTAAGGGAGGGCGGGACACGTACACCATTATTCACGCTAAAGGCTAAGCCGTGCGCCTGATCATCGCCATGATAGGGATCTTGTCCCAAAATTATAACGCGTACATCTTGTGGTGGTGTGAGATCAAGGGCGCGGAAAATCTCATCTTCTTTGGGGAAGATGGTTTTACCGCACGCTCTTTCACTTTGCAGGAAAGCTTTTAACGCGGCCATATAGGGTTTATCAAATTCCCCGGCCAGGGCGCACTTCCAACTTTCAGGCAATTCCATATCACTCATAATTTTTTGATAACAGTTTCCATGCGGTCGAGCGCCTCGGTAAGGCGGCGCTCGGAAATCGCGAAACACATACGTATATAGCCGACCGCTTCTTTACCAAATGCGCAGCCCGGTGACATGAGCACGCCGCACTCATCGATAAAACGCTTGGTCATTGTTTTGCAATCGCGTTGGCCTTCGACCTTGAAAAAGCCATAAAAAGTCGCGGATGGGTGAGCCATCTTGATCTTACCCATCTCGTCAAAGCGGCGGACGGTTAAATCGCGGTTTCCACGCCAGAGATCAATTTGGTTTTTAATAAAAGGCTCTCCTTCTTTCAGCGCAGCAATTGCACCATATTGGCTAAAGGTTGGCGGGCAGAGATTATTATATAGAGCGACATCTCGAATTTTTTCTTCTGCCGCGGCAGGACCAACAATCCAACCTATACGCCAACCGGTCATTGCCCAACTTTTAGAGAAAGAATTGACAACCAAAAGCTGGTCATCGGGCTTTGCAACATCAAGAAAGCTATCGGCGCGTAAATGTTTGTGCGGGCTTTCATAGACGAGGCGCGAGTATACTTCGTCAGACAATATCCAGATGCCGCGTTCGCGTGCGAATTCGAGGATAGTGCGCATTTCATCTTGTGTCGCTGTCCAGCCTGTTGGGTTGGACGGACTGACAATCAGCATGACTTTTGTGCGCTCGTTGCAGGCGGCGAATAATTTCTCAATATCCAGCGTCCAGCCTTGATCATCGCTGTAATCCAGTGAGACCTGACGCGTGGTGGCTTGTGTTAGCTCAATCGCGCCGAGCAGGTTTTTCCAGATTGGGGTGATGGCCACGACCTCATCACCTTTATCAAGAAGAGATGCGAGTGACAAATGCATTGCGGTCGAGCCGGATGCTGTCACAAATGTGCGGGAAGCAGGGATATACAGCTCGTATATATCCTTATAATATTCGGAGATTGCTTCACGCAGCGGGTCTTGACCCAATGTCTGGCCATAAAAGGTTTTGCCGTCTTGCATGGCATTGTAAGCCGCGCGGCAAATAAAATCGGGTGTTGGTGCGCTGCCTTCTCCTTGCGCCATAGAGATCAAATTCTCTTTTCCTTTGGCGTAGCTCATCATTTCTACCCCAGGATTGGAGGTGAGGGCATGGAGGACGGGTCGGAATTTCATTCCTTGACGGATTTCATGGATTGTTTCTTTTGACATGGTTTTTACTTTCAATATCGTGTCTGCGCTTTAAGCAGCAGTTTTAGGATTTTTTAAATTTTAGGTGGGACGTACGCTTTCGTACTATGGGCTTACAATTTCGCGGGCGTGCCCGCTGCCGCTGCTGTGAAAGCTGCTGCGTTCAATAGGGCAAAGATGTAAAGCGCGATATTCATTCATCCATAAAAGCGTGAAATTAAGGCTTTGGCAATAAAAATTTTACACTTTAAAGCCATATTTAGGGTTTTTCTTGATGTCCTGACCGATTTTTTCAAACAATTTGGCTTTGAATTCCCCTGTTTTGGGGCAAGTGCCGTAAGTTTCAGGTGTTGCAATTTCCTGTCCAGCAAGTGCCTGTTTAGTCGGTTTTTCGACTTTCTTTCCGTTTGGCGTTTTAAGGATATAGGGTACCGTCATAATTTCATGCGGGACGCAGAGGCGGCCGACTTTATCCGAGATCAGGCTTTTAATCTTTAATTTTAACTGTTCATCAATGGGTTGATCGGGGTTTTGCGCGGGGACAATGAATAGGATCGTATGATCACCGCCTTCGGCATCCTTAAAATTCACCGCCATAGAATCGGTGATCAGGGGTTTGATGTCATTATTTTCGAGCGCGTCATAGAGCATCTGTGAACCGATACGTACACCGTTTTGATTAAGAGTTGAATCAGAACGGCCTTCAATGATCAACTGGCCGTTGGCGAGTAAGCGCACAGCATCGCCGTGGCGCCATACTGGGCGCTTGGCGTTTTCGAAATGCGTGAAATAGCTTTCTGTGAAGCGCTCACCATGCGGGTAGGCATCGCTCTTTTGATCGGCCCAGAAGTATAGTGGGCGCGAGATAAAGGGCTTAGTGATGACCAGCTCTCCGACTTCGCCAAGGGGTGTACGCGTCATATCATCGTTCCAGGTTTCAGCGGTCATGCCTAAAACGGGGCCTTTAAGCTCGCCCGTGACTGTCGGCATAAAGGGGTTTCCGGCGGCATAACAGCCGACGAAATCCGTACCGCCGCATATGCCGTTAATGCTCATATCGGCTTTAATATTGTCATGGATATATTGGTAACCACCCGCCGAAAGGACAGAGGCGGTATAGGATAAAGCGCGAAGATCGGAGAGGTCTTTGCCTTTCATATCAACTTTATTGGCGCGCCAAACATCCTGTACTACGCCTGCGGCTGTGCCTAGATGTGTACAGCCATATTCGCTGCAAAAATCGAGCTGGGCGGAAGCATCCGGGTAGGCCGGATTTCCTTCATAAATGAGGATTGAAGCGCCTTGCGCGAGGCTACCAGCCAGCCAGTTAAACATCATCCAGCTGGTGGTGGTGTGATAAAATTCGCGGTCACCTTCTCGCACATCGGAATTTAGCTGATGCTCGATCGCGTGCTTGAGCAGGATATTGCCTGTTCCGTGTACGAAGCATTTAGGCGTACCCGTAGAGCCGGAGGAGAATAAAATTGCCAAAGGATGGCAAAAGTCGCGGCGTTTAAACTGAATTGTTCTGGGATTTACGTCCATTAAGATATCGGTTGATAGGGATGTATTTGAGAGCTTTGAAAGATCTGGGGCTTTCTCAAGGTTCGGGATTACAATTGTTTGGCTAAGCCCATCGATTTTATCCTGCAATTCTTTGATTGTCTCAAGGCGATTTTCTTCACGGTTGCCCTTAGGCGTAGCATGAATATAGCCATCAATGGTTATCAGGAGTTTTGGTTGGATCTGGCGGAAGCGATCTGCTGTGGCTTCGGCTCCCATTTCTGTGCCAACGCTCGAAAAGATTGTACCAAGATTGCTGGCGGCGATATGGATAATATATGCTTCGGGGATATGCGGTAAATAGGTCGAGATGCGGTCGCCTTCGCCGATGCCGGCGTTTTCCAAAACCTGTTCCCATCGCGATACCTCATCATAGAGTTCTTTCCAGCTCAGAACACGGTCATCTGCGCCACCTGCAATGCGCGCCATGATGGCAGGTTCATTAGGTATTTTGGCGGCCTGTTTCAGCATATTTTCAGCAAAAGAAATTTTCCCGTCTGGAAAAAATTTGGCTTCGAGCATATTGTCGGCATTTTTGATCT
This sequence comes from Micavibrio sp., assembly GCA_019634145.1. Classification (GTDB taxonomy): domain Bacteria; phylum Pseudomonadota; class Alphaproteobacteria; order Micavibrionales; family Micavibrionaceae; genus TMED27. The sequence goes on from JAHQVU010000039.1 coordinate 4,984, forward strand.
TCACCGCGCCTTGATCACCCAAAAGACCGCAAAATTCCCAAGCTAAGCTATGAAAGTCGCCGATATTTTCGACACTCCAGCGATGGAGGTTGGTATAGGTCTCGCTGGCACTTTGCCCTTTGAGGCTAACGCCATAGCGCTCTTCTACCAATTGCAAAAAAGCCCATGTCCTCGTGCTTTCGATCGTGCTTTGTGGCGGTGTGTAAAGCACTTGGCTTTGATCTTGTGCGGGGTTTATGGGCTGTGATTGTGACATATCTTACCTAATTGTTATATAATTTTAAAATTCTACCATTTTTATTTTTAAATGTAACTAAGGCTTACGCTTTTGCGAATACTATGAAAAGGCTACAGTTAAAGAGGTGGTCTACAAACAATGAAGGTATATGTTATGCGCTTTTTTCTCACTTTTCTTTTTGCCCTGACTTTTACAGTACCTGCCCTGGCGCAGGATCAGTTGGTGCATATTCGCCTTATTCCTGAGCGTGGCCAGATTGCCGCAGGTGAGGAAATCTGGATCGGGATCGAGCAGGAAATTGCCCATGAGTGGCATACATATTGGAAAAATCCGGGAGATTCGGGAACTGCACCTCGTATTTCGTGGGATTTACCTGATGGTTTTGAAGTGAGTGACATTCATTGGCCTGTGCCAGATAAAATTCCTTATGAGCCGCTTTTGAATTACGGTTATTCAGACAATGTGATTTTATTGCAGAAACTCAAAGCGCCTGATGTACTTCCCGATGGCGCGATTAATTTGAGTGCTGATGTTGAGGTTTTGGTCTGTAAGGAAGAATGTATTCCTGAATTCGGCACGTACACCTTGTCATTAAATGACGCGAATATGGCCAATAATGGTGATTATTTGTCCGAGGCTACGAGTAAATTGCCGAAATTGGGCAATCTGGAGGGTACCTTTTCAGAACAAGATGGTCAGTTTATTGTCTCGGTGCAGGGGATGCCATCGATAGATGAGGGTAATGAAATCGAGATTTTGCCATATGAGTGGGGGCTTGTTTCAAATCCGGAAACTGCGCAGTGGCAAGAGCAAGATGGTAAGGTATTCCTCTCTCAAAAGCGTGGTGAGAGAAGTCTTGCGGAGATTGAAGGGCGTTTTAACGGCGTTTTGGCATTTGAAGAAAATGGCGTGCGCGTAGGATATCAATTTAGTGCGACGCACGATCCTGTGCTTTCTTATAGCGATGCTATGCAGCCTGAAGCCTATACTGATGCGCGTTCATTCACTTTGCCTCTCGCGTTGGTTTTTGCATTGCTAGGGGGAATGATCCTTAATCTTATGCCATGTGTGTTTCCTGTCCTCTCGCTTAAAGCGTTGCATTTGGTAAAAGCGGCTGAGAAACCACAAAATCATGTGAAAGCATCGGGGCTTGTTTATACACTTGGTGTTATCCTTAGTTTTTTAGCAATTGCCGGTATTTTGTTAGCGATCAAAGCAGGGGGTGAAACGGTTGGGTGGGGATTTCAGCTGCAAAATCCATTCATTGTGGGGGCGCTTGCCTATCTGACATTTCTAATTGGGCTTAATCTGTCGGGCTTTTATGAGATAAAAGGCGGCTTTACAAATTTTGGTGGGCGTCTTGCCGGTAAAGATTCGCTATCGGGCTCTTTCTTTACTGGGGTTTTGGCCACTTTGGTTGCTACGCCGTGTAGCGCGCCATTTATGGCAGGGGCCATCGGATATGCGCTTGTTCAAAGCCCTACCATCGCGCTTCTAGTATTTGCCGTGCTAGGGCTGGGCCTTGCTTTGCCTTATCTGCTCCTTTCATTTTCGCCTGCATTGCAAAAAGCGATGCCCAAACCCGGCGCATGGATGGAGACTTTCCGTCAGTTTTTAGCCTTCCCGATGTTCGCAGCCAGCGTATGGCTGGTCTCGGTCTGTGGGGCTCAGGCGGGTATCAACGGCGTTATAGGCGTCTTGTCGGGCATGGTTGCCCTTGGATTGGCAATATGGCTCTGGAATAATAAACCTTTTAAAAGCAATGTCTTAAAGTTCTTTGTGATGCTTCTCTTCGCGCTGTGCATTACAGCCGCGCTTTATGTTTTACCGCGCGATAGTGTCATGAACGATACACCTCAAATGGATGAGATGAGCGAAGTTTTCAACGAGGAAAAACTTGGTGCATTGCTGGAAGGTGAAGACGCTGTTTTCGTCGAGATGACGGCCAGCTGGTGTATTGTGTGTAAGGTTAATGAAGCGCTGGCGATAAATGTCCCCTCGACCCGTGCGTTATTTGCTGAAAAAAATGTTCATTTTCTGGTTGGGGATTGGACGAATAAAGACGATAATATTACAAAATATATCGAGAGCCATGGTCGCAGCGGCGTTCCGCTCTATGTTTATTACAAGCCAAGGGTGGCGGGCGAAGACCGGCCCCACCCGGTTGTATTACCACAGGTTTTAACGCCCGCTATTATTGCGGACGTGTTGGAAAAATAGTTTAACCCCTCATAAGGAGGCATATAATGAAATTTACTAAACATATTCTTACCCTTGGCACATTGGCCGTTTTTACTCTAAGTGCGCCTGCTATGGCCGAAGTGAAAACAGGTGAGGCCGCTCCTGATTTTACGACGAATACTGCTAATGGAGAGAAATTTCACCTTAACGAGCATAAAGGCAAGATTGTCATTTTGGAGTGGACGAATAATGGCTGTCCATTTGTGAGAAAGCACTATGATGTCGGTAATATGCAGAAAATTCAGGCAGAGGCTCATGACTATGGAGACGTGGAATGGGTAACCGTTATTTCTTCTGCTGAAGGAAAGCAAGGTTACCTCGATGCAGATGGTGCTTTGCGCTATGCTAAGGTTGAAGGGTGGCATGCGGATGAAATTCTGCTCGATCCTGCTGGTGATGTCGGAAAGCTATATGGTGCGCAGACCACTCCGCATATGTATATAATTGATGAAGAAGGCACGCTTGTTTATCAGGGCGCTATTGACGATAAGCCAAGCCCAAGTCCAAAGACTATCGAGGGGGCGCATAATTATGTCTTGGCAGCGTTAGAGGATTTGAAGGCCGGAAGAGCTGTGGAAACGGCCACTACTAAGCCCTATGGGTGCGCTGTTAAATATTAATATTTTTCTTAATCAATTTACATTTGTATGCTAAGCTTTGAGACGATCGGTGTTCATTCGGTCGTCTTTTTCACGTGCGTCTATAAAAAATATAAAACAAAATGTTGATGAAAAAAAATAAGCGACTTGCGTACTCTTATGAGGCTTTCGCAGCCGAGCAAGACCAATCGATTCAAAAACACGCTGATCCAGCGCGTCCGGAGATTGCTAAATTTATGGAGTTGTCGCGCGAGTTATTCGTGCTGACCGATGAAAGAGGACAAATTCTCTGGACGAATAAGGCGTTCAATTCTATTAGCGGTTATCAGAAAGAAGATTTAAGCGGGCTACACTTCCTTGATTTGTTTGAATCTCAAGATAAGCCGTTTATCCGAAATTCATTGCTTGAACTCAGTGGCTCTCTGGGTGATCAGGATTTCCCATTGATGGAGTATGATGGGCGCATTGTGACGAAAGATGGCGGCTTTTGTCATATTGAATGGCGTCAACAACTTCATAACGGTATTCTTTATTGCGCGGGCCGCGATATAAGCGCCACGAAAGTGCAAGAAGGCGCTCTCTCTAGGCGTGAAAAGCAGCTGATCGAGGCTGAAAGTATCGCCAAAATGGGGCATTGGCATTGGACAATTGGCGAAGAAGTCATGGGATGGTCCGATCAGATTTACACGATTTTCGGCGTCGAGCGTCAGGCTTTTATACCAACTTTTGATTCTCTTAACGCCTTTGTCGAGCGTGAGGATATGGCCCGGGTTAATCAGGCTTTTCAACGCGCACTGATAGAAGAAAATGATTATGATATGGATTTTCGTATTCATAATTTAAGCGGAGAAATGCGTTATATCCGCTGTGAAGGGCGCTGTGGTCGTGACGCGGATGGAGAGGTGATTGCGCTTTACGGCATCATGCAGGATATGACCGAACGTATGCTCTATGAAGGTGAGTTGAAAAAGGCCAAAGAAGCGGCAGAGCGCTCTTATGTCGCTAAAACACAATTCCTTGCCAATATGAGCCATGAGCTGCGTACGCCGCTGAATGCGATTATTGGCTTTAGTGAGATGATCGAACAACAGCTTTTAGGACCGATTGGGACTGAAAAATATCTCGATTATATTGGCGGTATTCGCGAAAGTGGGACGCATTTGCTTGATTTGATTTCCGATATTCTTGATATGTCTAAAATTGAGGCTGGAAAGTATGACCTAGATCTTGAAGATCTGAGTATTTCTAAGAGCTTGAAGTTGGCTGTGCATATGATGGAGGGGCGAGCCCATGATGCAGGTGTACGTGTTTCTCTTGAGGGTGTGCCGGATGATGATTATAGAATCGTTGCCGATCGTCGCGCGGTATTGCAGGTGCTATTGAATTTGTTATCAAATGCGGTGAAATTCACACCAAAAGGCGGATCGGTGACCCTTTCTTGCGAAAGTGGTGATGCCTCGATCTTTATCAAGGTTAAAGATACGGGTATCGGTATTCCCTCTTATAAGTTGAAAACAATTACCAAGCCTTTCGAGCAGATTTCATCCTCTTATGCGCGAGATCATGCTGGTACGGGCTTGGGGCTGGCTATCACCAAGGAGTTAATTGAAATGCACGGTGGAAATCTGGCTATCGAATCAACGGTTGATGTCGGAACCACTGTCAGTGTACGTCTGCCGCATAGAGCGAAGGTGCGTATCAAGAATAAGAGTTAGAACGGAGAATTTCCGGATTTGGTGAATATCTTCATGGCATAATTTTCTGCCTCAAGACATGCTTTAAGGCCGCTTTTATAGTCTGGATATTTTAAAGTGTAGCTCAATTCTTTTTTAAACCGATCATTTTTTACACGCTTATTGTCGTTGTAAAAACTTCTGGCCATAGGGCTGAGATTGCTCTCGTCATAGGGCAGTAGAGGTGGCTCGGGCTTGTTTAGTAGCTCGCACGCATATGAGATGATTTCATAGCTGGGCGCCGGATTATCATCGCAGAGATTATAGATCGTGCCGGGATGGGGGGTATTCATCGAGGCTCTCAAAATACCTGCAATGTCCTCGACATGGATGCGGCTGAACACCTGTCCTGGCTTAATGACGCGGCGCGCTGTGCCGACACGTACACTATCCAATGCGCTGCGACCGGGGCCATAAATACCGGCAAGACGGAAAATATGCACGGGCAGATCATGTTGTTTAAAGAGGGAATACCATTGCTCTTCGGCACGTACACGGCGTGAGCCACGCTTAGATGTCGGGCGTAGTTCTGAACCTTCATCGACCCATCCGCCATCGCGATCACCATATACACCGGTGGTGGAGAGATATCCAATCCATTTTAGGGATTTAAGGCGCATAATATCATCGATATGTGCGCCGAATGCGGGGTCACCCTCATCATCTGGTGGGGTTGAGATCAGCAAGTGGGTTGTATCTTTTAAAAAACCTTCAGGATCATGAAGGGGGTGTTCCGGATCAAAAATATAGGCTTTAACCCCCCTGTTTTTGAGCATATCGCGCTTTTCGATTGAGCGCGTCGTGCCGCATACGTCCCATTCGCCCTCATTCAAGAGCGCATGGCCGATGTAATCACAGCTATACCCATAGCCGAAACAGAAAAGTTTATTTGGGTTCATTTTATAAATATAGGTCTCAAACAGTTCATTATAAGTCAATTTAGGCGTCTTGAGGGCTTGATTTCTAGTTTGAAAGCCAAAACCCATAGATAAAATTTTTATTCAGGTTTAATTGGCATTTTCGTAGGTGCCGCTGGGTGAAAATCCGGGGATTTCTTCGTCCAGAAGGGGGCGGAAGCTTGGTCGAGAGCGTATTTTTTCGAACCAGCTTCTTGCGGCTTCGTGTTCTTCCCACGGGACATCTCCGATATAGTCAATAGCAGAGAGGTGAGCAGCGGCGCTTATATCGGCAAGGCTAAATTGATCTCCGGCCAACCATTGTCGGCGTTCGGTCAGAAAGCCGATGTAATCTAGGTGATAATGAATGTTGGCGTGTCCGGCACGGACGGACGGGCCATGCGGCTCGCCTATTTTAAGTACGCGCTTCATTATTTTTTCGCCGACGATATTATCGGTGACTTCTTTATTGAATTTATGATCGAACCAGCTGATGAGTCTGCGCGTTTCAGCGCGTTGGATGGGGTCGCGTCCGAGCAAGTTTACTTCAGGATAAACCTCTTCCAAATATTCACATATTACTTGGGAATTGGCCAGTGTCGTGCCGTCTTTTTCGATGAGAACAGGCACGTCTCCTGCGGGGTTCATTGCGAGAAACTCTGTGCGGCGTTCCCAGATTTTTTCGATTTTTAAATCGTAATCGAGCTTCTTTTCGGACAGAACAATTCTGACCTTACGCGAAAATGGATGCAGCCATAGATGAAATAGAGTTCTCATAGTCTGGATACAATAGACTAGAATTACATTTATGTACAATGTGAATCATGCCCATAATACTAAAGAATTTTTAGAATTTGTCTTAGTTATTGATATCATTTAATTTTGTAGCTTCAACCTTTAGGTCGATGCGCACGTGTTCGCCAATTGTTTGCCCATCCGCCCATTCTCCTTGGCCTACGCCATAAGTTGTACGATCCACTGAGAGATTGCCGCTCATATATGCGGTTTTTTCGCCGTTTTCTTCAGCGAAATCGAGAGTAAAGGTGAAGTCTGTCGGGAGTGTAACATCTTTGATTTTCAGGCTGCCAAGCATTTTGTACGTATTACCTTTAATGTGCGCAACTCCGCTTTTATCGCTTTCAAATATCGCTTTGGGATAAGTGTCGGTTGCAAACCACTCTTGCTCGCGTGCCTGCGCGTCGCGATCTGCACTGCCAGTGGCAATAGAATTGATGTCTATGCTGACCAGAACATGTGCGTTTTCAAGGTTATCAGGATCGAATGTTATATCTGCATCCCACTTTTCAAACGTGGCGTTTACCGCATTGCCATATTGTGTGAATGTGAAATTGATGTGGCTTTGCTTGTGGTTAATGATCCATCCGGGGTTTAATTTGCCTTCATTTTTCAATGTTTGCAGAATTGGTGGCGCTGTGATTGGCTGCGCTTCTTTATTTATTTCCTCCAGTAGATGTTTGCCAGCAGATAGGCTGGCCAATAAGAGGGTAAGGCCAAATATGGCGGCGATTGCTAAATTCCCGCCCATGCGGCGCAGCGTATCATTTCGGTCGATTAGATGGTGTTTCACTGCACCAAGATAATGTAGACCCACAGCGGCGATGATGGCATATGCGCTAAGTTCGTGAATGTCCTTCATTCGCTCGTATAGGTGCTCGTTCTTGGCCGTTAAATGCGGTATATCAAAAAGCCCGAAGAAGCTTGCGGGATATTCGCCGGCTGAAGACATGATCCACCCGGAGAGGGGCATGACGATAATCCCCACATAGAGCAAAATATGCATAAGTCCGGCGGCTAGACGTTCGAATTTAGTGTGGCTCGCCAGATGATTAGGGCGGGGGTTTATGCTTTTCCATATGATGCGCGCAATACCAAGCAACAGCACGATAAGGCCGAAAGATTTGTGAATACTGTATATCTGTAGCTTTAAGGGAGAAAACTCCATGCCGATCATGTAAAAGCCGACGCATAAAAGGCTCAAAATCAAAAGAGCGATGCTCCAATGAAGCGCTCTTGCAACCGATCCGAATTGCGTTTGCGTGTTTTTTACCGGCATGGAGGGATGCTTTCTATTTAGAAGGTGTAAGTATTATTTTTCGCCGTGCCCTTCAATTTCGAGGCGGATTTCGACTTCATCGCCAACCATAGGGATTCCATAGTTCATTCCGAAATCGGAACGCTTGATATGCGTGGTCGCGGAAAAACCGATAATTGGTTTTTTATTCATGGCATGTTCTCCGCTGCCATTATAGGTCACATCCAAAGTAACGGGCTTTGTTACGTCGAGGATCGTCAGATCACCATTGATTTTCGCCGTTTTCTCAGCAGTTTTTTCAATGCTTGTACTCTTGAATGTCATTTCTGGAAATTCTTCGACATTAAAAAAATCTTTGTTCTTTAGGTGTGCATCCCAACCATCACTACCCATTGCAATGCTGGCTGTTTTGATTGTCGCCTGCGCACTGGAGTTTTCGGGGTTTTCGGTGTCGAATGTAATTTCGCCTTCATAATCATAGAATTCGCCATGTGAGAGTGACACACCCATATGCTCGACAAAAAACATAATTTGGGTATGTGGTTTATCGAGTGTGAAATGCTGAATTTCTGCATTTGCAGGCGTTGCGAATAACGTTGTGGCCGCTAATGCGGTGATTAAGGCTAGCTTACGCATAGTATATATTCCTTTTCGTTTGTGAGAGGTAGTAAAGGTAGCTAGATAAGTTTATTCCACCTATCGGCAACGTCAAGTGTGCAAAATTTATTTGAGGTCTTATTTCGCTTTGCATGCTGGGTTTATCGGTTTATGATTCGCTTGTCATGGGATTATTGCCAATTATCATACTCGCGCTTGTGCAGGGGATTACAGAATTTTTACCTGTAAGCTCCAGCGGCCACCTTGTTCTTGTTCATGCCTTCTTAGGAGGAGGTGAGGCATGGGCCGAGCGTATTGTCATGGATGTTTCCGTCCATGTAGGCACATTGTTTGCGGTACTTTTATATTTCCGTAATGATGTTAAGGCTATGATATGTGGTTTTTTGGGGTGGTTTAAAGGCGATTTAAAAAGCGCTGGAGGATCTTTGGCGGTTTCTATCGCATTAGCGAGCATACCTGTGCTGGTTGCCGGGTTAGTGCTGCATTTATTTAAGCCAGCTTGGCTTGATCGCGTAGAGGTTATGGCGTGGGCGACGATTGTTTTTGGTATCGTTTTATGGGTCGCGGATCGCCGTCCGCAAAAGATTAATTCACTGGATGGAATGAGCTTTGTGCATGCGTTGATTATTGGCGCAGCGCAGGCACTAGCGCTTATTCCTGGCACCAGCCGCAGCGGAATCACAATGAGTGCGGCGCGCTTTTTGGGGTATTCAAGAGCTGAGGCGGCGCGTTTTTCTTTGTTGTTGGCTATCATCGCTATTTCCGGCGCTGGCGCGTTGGCGGGGATTGAGTTGGCCGAGAGTGGCGATGCCCGTCTCGGATTTGATGCGCTGCTAGCAGGTTTTATCGCTTTTATAACAGCATGGGTCGCGATTGCGGCAATGATGAAATGGCTTGAAAAAGCCAGCTTCACGGTTTTTGCTGTATACCGCCTCATTTTAGGTGCGGCGCTGCTTGTAGCAATCTATTCCGGTTTTTTACAGCTTTAGGCAAGGTCATTAAGTGAAGTCTTCAACTGTGCGGGTGCTTTTCAATATCTCGACTTTAGTGTCGCCGTAAATTTTCTCCGAGATCAATTCAAAATGCTTTGCGTGTGGTCCTTTGTGAACCGCATGTGAGCCCTTTTCTGACTCGCAGATGATCAAGCCTGTGGATGAAAGTGCGGATTGTTTTAAAATTTCTATGAGAGTCAATTCGATAAGGTCTTTGTGATACGGTGGGTCTAAAAATATTAGGTCGTAGCTTTTGCCACGAAAATTGCACTTTGTTGCATCACTCAGAACCGCTTCTGATTCTGCTGCTGACCCGAGTATTTGTATGTTGTCTTTGGCAAGATTGAGGGCGTTTTTATCTTTGTCCATAAAGGTACAAAAATTGGCGCCGCGCGATAGTGCTTCTAGCCCGAGCGCGCCTGTGCCGCAAAAGGCATCCAATATATTTGCGCTATGAATTGCATTTTGTGCTTCGAGGGCATTGAATATTGCTCCACGAATTTTGTCGCTTGTTGGGCGTATATTACGGCTCTTAGGCACTAAAAGCTGCCGACGGCCATATTTTCCGGCAATTATTCTCATATTCACTAGCCCTTAAAATATCCGGAGATTTGGCTTTTCAAGATTTGAGTTTTGATTTCTGCAACACCTTGTTTCGGTAATTGATCAAGGTTGAAAGGGCCATATGAGGTGCGGATCAATCGGTTAACGGTTAGGTTCAAATGCTCCATCACGCGTCTTATCTCGCGGTTTTTACCTTCTTGTAAAGTCACGGTTATCCATGTGTTTGCGCCGCTTTTGTCTTGATCCATCTTTGCGTCAATGGATTTGTATCTGATCCCTTCAATTGTAATGCTGCTTTTCAGGCGGTCGAGTTTTGTTTGATCAACATTGCCCAGTACGCGAACGCGGTATTTGCGCTTCCACCCAGTTGCGGGCAGCTCTAAATAACGCGCCAGCTCGCCATCATTGGTTAGGAGCAGCAATCCTTCAGTGTTCAAATCCAGTCTTCCAACGCTTATTACGCGGGGTAAGTGTTGGGGAAGTGTATCAAATACAGTCGAGCGGCCTTTTTCGTCTTTATGTGTTGTGACGAGGCCGACAGGCTTATGATAAAGGAAAAGGCGCGTTGGTTGCTTTTCTTTCAGTGGTTTACCATCTACGATGATATCGTCTTCATCGGTCACGGTGAGGGCCGGAGAGCTGAGTTTTTTACCGTTTACGATTACGCGTCCTGCTTCGATCCAACGTTCGGCATCGCGGCGTGAACATAGTCCTGCGCGCGCAATTCGTTTTGCAATTCGTTCTGCTTTATGGTTTTCTTGGCTCATGGATAATTCGCTTTCTGAAATGGATGAACATTATATGACGCTCGCGCTTGAAGAAGCAAGGGCTGCAGCGCTTCGCGGTGAAGTTCCGATTGGCGCTGTCATGGTTGATCCGCGTGATAGAACCGTTATTGCAAGAGATGGAAACCGCACGATTGAGTTGAAAGATCCAAGCGCCCATGCAGAAATTCTGTGTATTCGTGAGGCTTGCGGGCATTTTGGTGCACAGCGCATTCCGGAGCTTGAGCTTTATGTCACGCTCGAGCCATGTGCGATGTGTGCGGCGGCCTTGTCTTTTGCGCGGGTCAAGCGGGTCATTTTCGGTGCTTTGGATGTTAAGGGCGGTGGTGTTTTGCATGGTGGATGTTTCTACGAACAACCGACTTGCCATCATAAGCCATTGATTAAAAATGGTCTTTTCGCAGATGATAGCGCAAAAATTCTCAAACAATTTTTTAAAGCGCGACGCTGAACAAAGGCAGTTATTTATTATTTTCAGCTTTAATTGCGCGCCAGCCAATGTCACGGCGGCAAAATCCATCTGGCCAGCTGATGATATCAATAGCTTTATAAGCGCGTTTTTGGGCTTCAGCGACAGTGTCTCCTATGCCCGTGATGCCGAGTACACGACCGCCGACATTTACAAAATCGCCATCTTGATCTTTAGCTGTACCAGCATGAAAAATGTTAACGCCTTCGACTTGTACGGCATAGTCTAGGCATTTGATGAGTGTACGCTTCATGTATGAGCCAGGATAGCCGTTTGCGGCCATAACGACGCAGAGCGCAGTTTTATCGCTCCATGAAACTTCATCCTTGATGCTGTTCAGATTTCCGGTTGAGGCGGCGTAAAGGATTTCGAGCAAGTCGCCCTGTAAGCGGCACATTAACGGCTGACATTCCGGGTCGCCGAAACGAATGTTGTATTCGAGCAATTTGGGTTCGCCATCGACCACCATGATCCCTGCGAAGAGTACGCCTTTATATGGCATTCCGTCATCGGCCATGCCTGTTACGGTTGGTTCGATAATGTTTTTGATAATTTTTTCTTCGATTTCCGGCGTCATCAGGTGTGCGGGAGAATATGCGCCCATACCGCCTGTGTTTGGGCCTTCATCGCCGTCAAAGGCGCGTTTGTGGTCCTGCGCGGACGTGAGTGGCAGGATGGATTTTCCATCTGATAGGGCGAAATAGCTAAGCTCTTCACCGTCCAGAAATTCTTCGATCACGATTTCCGCGCCTGCATCGCCGAAGCTTGCTTCTTCAAGCATGCCGCGGGCGGCTTCGATGGCGTCTTCTTTTCCATCGCACATGATTACGCCTTTTCCGGCGGCCAAGCCATCGGTTTTGACAACAACGCGGGATGGGGTGTCCTCGATAAATTTTTTGGCGGATTCAAAATCAGTAAAACGTCCGTAGGCGGCGGTTGGAATGCCATAGCGGCTGATCACATCTTTCATGAAGCCTTTGGAGCCTTCAAGTTGTGCGGCTTTTTCATCGGGGCCGAAGCATGGAATGCCGTGAGCGGAAAGTTTATCGGACAGGCCGAGCACAAGCGGGGCCTCAGGGCCGCCTACAACGAAGTCTATTTTATTCTCAACAGCAAAAGCGGTCAGAGCATCGACATCTTCGGCTTTGATATCAACGATTTCGGCATAATCTGATATGCCGCCATTGCCCGGTGCGCAGTACAGTGCCTCGCATTTATTTGATGAGGCTAAGCCCCATGCAAGAGCATGTTCGCGTCCACCAGATCCGACCAATAAGACTTTCATTTCGAAAAATCACTCCTTATATTTTAGAGGACTATATCCCCTCATTTTCCATTTTGAAAGACCTAACCCTATCCCTGTACGTCTTTTCTTTCAGTTCGCTCGTCATTTTTTAGTTGGCGGGTTTGTGTTATGTTAATCATCCTGAGGTCAAGATACTTCTGTGTGCTCGTATTTTGTTTTTCTTGGGAGGCCAAACTCTTTAAAGCGCGCTTAAGTTTTTTATCATTTTTAACAAGAGCGGCACGAAGTTTATTAAAAGCGGCACTGCGCGCGCCGTGTTTGAGGCTGTTTAGAGCCGCAACTTTCTTGCCTTCTTTGGATGTGGGTCCTGTTGAGTGTAGCCAAGGTTTTTGTGTGCGGCACCGTTGAGCTTGTGCGGCGCGGCGCTCCCCGCTCCAGCCCTTTGTGTATTTTAATGACAAGATGATCTCCACAGCTAAGATTAAATCCTTATTATAGGAAATAATTCATATTAGGTCAATTAATCCTTGAGTGTAATGAGGGTGGTGTTGCCGCCCGCGGCGGTTGTGTTGACGCTGATGGCCTTTTCAGCAGCAAAACGGGGGAGGTAATGTGGCCCACCGGCCTTTGGCCCTGTTCCTGATAGTCCCATGCCGCCGAAGGGTTGAGAGCCGACAATTGCGCCGGTCATGGAGCGGTTGATGTAGATATTGCCCACGGGCATGGTGTTTATGATTTTATTCTGGAAGGATTTGATGCGGGAGTGAACGCCAAGCGTCAGTCCATAACCCGTGGCGCGGATTTGATCGAGAAGATCATCAATTTCTTTTGCGTCATAGCGGATGATATGGAGGATCGGCCCGAAGACTTCACGCGTTAAGGCGCATAAATTCTCGATTTCGTAGATGGCGGGGGCGAAGAAATACCCTTGACCTTCCAAATTTTTAGGTATGGTGACGGTGGCTAATGGCGTGGCATAGCCATCGAGTGCATTAATGTGGTGATGAAGGTTGGCGAGGGCTTCTTCATCGATGACGGGGCCGACGTCTGTGGATAAGTGAACCGGTTCACCAAGGGTCATCTCTTTCATGCGGCCTTGGAGCATATGAATTATAGTATCTGCCGTATCGTTTTGTAAGCATAAGATTCTCAGGGCCGAACAGCGTTGACCGGCTGACCCGAAGGCAGAGCGCATGACGTCATCCACGACTTGTTCGGGCAGTGCGGAACTATCCACAATCATGGCATTTTGACCGCCCGTCTCGGCGATGAGTGGGATAATCGCGCCCTCTTTTCGGGCAAGCGCCTGATTTATGAGCCTTGCCGTTTCGGTTGACCCGGTAAAGGCAACGCCAGCAACGTCTTTATGTTCGATCAGGCTAGCGCCGATGCGGCCATCACCGGGCAGGAGGTGGAGCGCGCCTTTATTGATGCCTGCCTCATGGAAGAGCTGTACCGCGCGGTAGGCGATCAATGGTGTTTGCTCTGCAGGTTTGGCGATGACGGTATTTCCGGCCATCAGTGCGGCCATGATCTGGCCTGTAAAGATGGCAAGCGGGAAGTTCCATGGGGATATACAGACGAATGTGCCACGTCCACCAAGGCGCAGGGCGTTATATTCCCCCGTTGGGCCGGGAAGCGTGTATGCATTATCTGCGAAGTGAAGCTCGCCTTGGTTGGCATAATAGCGGCAGAAATCAACGGCTTCTCTGATTTCATCATAGGCATCTGGGATTGTTTTTCCGGCCTCACGGATGAGAAGGGCCATGAGTTCTTCGAAATTTTTCTCGAGCAAATCGCCTGCTTTTCTCAGAGCATCGGCGCGCGTTCGTGCAGGTTTGGCGTTCCATTTTCTAAAACCATCGGACGAGGCGCTAAAGGTTTTATCGACAAGCGCGCCATTGGCGAAATAGGTGTGGCCAACCTCATCGCTTTTATTGGCGGGGTTAATGATTTTTTCTGACACGGTTGCTGATGGCTCGGCCTTGCCATTGATGATTGGCATGGCGGCGAAGGGTGCTTGAAAGCGCTTAAAGGCAGTGTTCAATTGCACCATTGTTTCGGGTGCATGGAGGTCCAGGCCATGTGAGTTGCATCGGCCCATTTTTGACTCGGTGCGAAAGATGTCTTTAGGCAGGCTGATTGAGGGGTGAAGGGTTTGTGCTTCGTTCCTGACTCTATCCACAGGGTCGGTTACGATTTCTTCCAGTGGCGCATTGGGGCGCATGACCTTGTTCACGAATGAGGTGTTTGCACCATTTTCGAGCAGGCGGCGGACGAGATAGGGAAGGAGATCGTGATGCGGGCCGACGGGGGCGTAGATACAGGCTTTCACGTCATAATTTTTGAGCAGGATGTCATAGATGCCTTCACCCATGCCGAATAGACGCTGGAATTCAAAATCGGCGCCTGAGGCCTTAGCGATTTGCAGGACGGTGGCGATGGTGTGGGCGTTGTGCGTGGCCATCATCGGGTATATATAGTTTGCGTTTTGAAACATTTTTTCGGTGCAGGCGA
>JAHQVU010000040.1 GCA_019634145.1 Micavibrio sp.
GGATTAGCCAATTTTAGGAATATCTGCCGGTTGAGTAATCATGCCCAACTTCCGGTCTTCGTTTTTAATTTGAGGATTATCGTCCGTCACATTCGGCTGGTCTTCTTTTGGCTCCCAATTCGAGCGCGTTGCAAGCTTGATAACTTCTGCCGCATTGCTCATCTTACCCCATTCCATATTGGCAATAAATTCAGGGGTATTATTGCGTGCAGCGATTACGGACGGATCTTTCGGATCATCCACCAATCTCGCCGTAACACTGCCATCATCATGGCTCAGCATGATTTCCGCGCCGTCTCTTGTTTGGGCAACCATGCCTTTTGATGTATCGAATGAAGTGTAGTTTTCCATGCCCTCGAAGGCATTTCCGAATTTTTCGGCCTGTTTATCTGTCAGGCGAAGCTCTAGTTTATCCCAGTTGCGACCTTCAAGATTTGCGGCATCGCTTACAAATTCACCGACATTAAAACTTTCGAATTTATGCTCAACTGGATTGAAACGCGTGAGGTCGATTTTTTCATCACCGCCAAGGGTCAGAATGCCTATCTTTGCGGCTTCGATATTATCGGCGCCTTTGATCTTGTTACCATCCATCAAAACACGCTTCCAATCTTCGGCGGCGGGGCTGCGACGGCTCGTGCGATCGAAGCCGTCCGTACGATCAACAACGTTGCGTTCAACTTCCCGAGGCTTATAGCCGGGCTGTCCGGGCTTACCCTGACGTTCTTGGGTCACTTTTGTGGTCACTTCTTTTTCAAATTGAATGCCTTCGAAGCTGGCATTATTGTAACTATTACTTAGCTCACCTTTTTCGACAGCAGATTTGGTGCCATCAGGCTCTTCTATCTTGCCTATTTCAGTTTTCGGCTTATCCTCTTCTGGCGCTGGATTAGATTCGGCATGATTGATCACGGCCTTGATATCTTCCGGATCAAGATTATTCTCGGTTGCGTATTCTTTCAATGCTTTTCGCGTACGTGAACCAAGCTTGCCATCAACGGCAGGTTGATCAACGCCATTGCTATCCGTCCATTTCAGATTTTCCTCATAAGATGGCTTGGCTTTGATCAGCGCGGCCTGTAGGCGTTTAACGGTATCGAGATCTGGCACTTTCTCAACTTTTGTCGCCTGTTCAAATTGCGATTTAGCTTTAGCGCCACCTGCTTGCAGCTCTTCTGCTTGCAGCTCTTCTGCTGGCGGCTCTTCTGCTGGCGGCTCTTCTGCTGGCGGCTCTTCTGCTGGCGGCTCTTCTGCTGGCGGCTCTTCTGCTGGCGGCTCATCTACTGGCGGCTCTTCTGCTAGCGGCTCGGCTGCTTGTGTCACCTGTGCGGCTTGTTCGGATACTTTTGTTTGTACACCCAGATTTTTCAGCACAGTGGCCGCAACTTCGGCATCATTATCTTCAAGGAATATTTGTGCTGCCGCTTTATCCTGCGGTGAAATTGAATCTTTTGCGACTGTTTCACGTGACCGACCGCCCATTGATTGCGGATCAAGCTCATCGAGCATGTTTTTTAATGCAATCTTTGAAATGGAGGCTACAGCAATACTAAGTTGATCCTTGATGCTTGCTTCTTCGCTGGCATATGAAGCAGCTCTTTTCTGAAAGCTGTCCGCATTTGCCATAGAGCCCCAAGGGTTTAAATCACTGTTTAAATTCTTAATATTATCTAATGAAATTTGTGAGCCTGCGTTTTCAACAGCTGCGGCTTTAAGCTGTCCTTGGACATATTCTTGAACTTTTTCATTTACTTCGGGATCTTTAAGGGCGTTAAGGATGGCTGCTCGTTGATCATCGCCTGGCTTTGCGCCGGAAGCATCTCTGATAAGGATGTTGAAAGGATCATCGCCAAATGTTGGTAGCATTCTGCTCGACAGGAAAAATCCTGTATCACCAATTTGCAAAGTTTCTTTTAATTTCTCAGCCATTACACAGCCCTCTATTTTAATTTTACCTCTATATCCAATGCCTCTTATTTTCGGCTTTTGGATTTATGGGTTCATGATGACGGCAAGGTTTTAAAAAAGAGTTAATAAACTTAACTTTTCCATAAATATTTTTTATGAGGGTTGATAATCAAAGTCTTTTGCAGGAGATGTGGGCTGGCGGCCGGTGATATTCGAAGCATTTCTTTTGAACAAGCTTGTGACCTTCCCATCAATATTAGCTGTTTTTTCAGTTAAACCCTGATTTTCGCGAAAGACCATAATGCACCCCTTAATAAATTAGATATTCCCAAGCCCCTAAAGCTATGCCATTTATAAAGTATGGCAAATGAGCTTTAAAAATCCATTAAGAGCAATGACAAAATTTAAATCCTATAAAGGTGTTCTGGACATCAACCTGGCCGCGCTGCGCGAAAATTACCGCATCTTTAAGAATCGGGTGGATGAAAATGTGCGCGTGGCGGCATCTGTTAAAGCCAATGCATATGGCCTTGGCGCGCTGGAGGTTGTCGGCGCGCTTATAAAAGAGGGCGCAAGGGATTTTTATGTCGCCAATCTGGACGAGGCCTGCGCCTTGCGTGCGCATTATAAGGATATAAAACTTTATATTCTGAACGGATATTTTGAAAATTATGCGCAAAACTATCTGGATTATGATTTGATCCCTATGCTTGATGCCTTGCCCGAAATCGAACAATTCAGGCTTTTTTCAAAAAAGCATGGCGGCGGTCTAAAGGCCGCGCTGCATTTTAATATGCGGATGAACCGTTTGGGTCTTAGCGCATCCGAGCAGAGCGAATTGGTGAATAATCCGGATCTATTGAGCGGACTTGATATCGTAATGATCTCCAGCCATTTTGCCTGCGCCGATGAGGCTGATCATCCGATGAATGTCCTGCAGCGTGATTTATTTGCGAAGATGGCGGCGAATTTTCCGAATGCTACGGCCTGTATGGCCAATTCATCGGCGGTGTTTTTAGGCAATGATTATCATTTCGATATGGTGAAGCCCGGGGCAAGTCTTTATGGCGTTAATCCCACGCCGTGTAAACCCAATCCGATGAAAGCGGTTGTTTCTTTGAAAGCGCCGATTATCAAAACACGCACGGTTTATAAGGATGCGGTGATCGGCTATAACACGACCTATAAGTTCGAGAAGGATACGGCAGTTGCCACAGTCGGCGTGGGCTATGCAGATGGGCTATTACGCTCATTAAGCAATCAGGGTGGGTTTTACTGGAACGGTATTCGCTGCCCCATACGTGGACGCGTATCGATGGATTTGATATCGGTTGATCTATCGGCTGTACCCGAAAGCCTGCGCCCGAAACAAGGGGATTATCTGGAGATTTTGGGTGAACACCAAAGCGTGGATGAACTGGGGCACGATGCGGGCACAATCGGCTATGAGATCCTGACCAGTCTCGGCGATCGATATGAGCGCATATATAAGGATTAATCGCAGCAGCAAAAATCCTGCGGCAAATCTTCGTCCGATAACGGCGCATATTGATCATAAATTTCAGGCGGTAAACGAAAATCCCACCACTCCTGCGGTAAAGGGAGAAGCGGTGTTCCGAGATTGTCCGCTGCGCTCATCATCAGATCATCCAGCATTTTACGGTTTTTATAAATTTCGGACGCATGACCTGTAAACTCTCTATGTGCAGGGTTTTTTTCAGGCGAAGGATCAGCAGCCAGATAATCAAAAGATGTGCCCATATCGACAAGCGTGCCGTCCACTGTCTCTAACGATACATCAACGGCCATGCCACGCGGATGACCGCCTTTTCCAGGAGGTGAGAGCAGCCGCGGCTCTTGCAGCCACTGCGGATTGTCCTTAACAGCGCGGGTTTCAAGCATACGCGCTTGTGCGGTGCTGGTGCGCAGACCATCATAAAGGATAAGGCGGTGCTTCGCGGCATCGACATTTCGTGCCGCCTCGATCACTATATCGGAAAGAAGGCGATGCAAGATCAGCTTTGCATCACCCTTATAAATCCGCTCGCCGAAAAGCAGATTATCATCACGTGCATAAGCGATTTCGAAGCGTATAGGCAACCCATCGAGGGCTGTATGCATATCGATCAAATCACGCGAAGCAATTGATTTTAGAGTCATTTTGCACCTTTTACGACTAGACGGCCTGCTTTCAATGTTTTAGTCTGGCCTTGTTTGTAAACTATATAATAAAATTCAATGACATCGCAATCCGAGCATACAAAGAAAGCGCCCTTTAATCCTTTCCAAACGGTGGGCGCCGCAGTTTTGGACTTTTTCGAAAAAGCGGGACATCTGTTCTCGTTTCTTGGGCGTGCACTCTATCATACATTCCTACCGCCATTTTTTCCGCGTCAATTTATGCGCCAGATCATGAATATCGGCTATTACTCTCTTCCCGTTGTGGGCATGACGGCTCTGTTTACAGGGATGGTTCTAGCGCTGCAGAGCTATACCGGCTTTACCCGTTTTAACGCGGAAGGCGCGATTGCGGGTGTTGTTGTACTCTCTGTGACGCGAGAGCTTGCGCCAGTGCTTGCAGGCTTGATGGTCGCGGGGCGCGTGGGTGCATCGATTGCCGCCGAGATCGGGACAATGCGCGTGACCGAGCAGATCGATGCTTTGGTAACGCTCTCGGTTAATCCATTCAAATATCTGATCGCGCCGCGCATAGTGGCGGCGACACTGACACTGCCGATCCTTGTGCTGATCGGTGATATCATTGGTATTTACGGCGGTTATGTCGTGGCCATCTATAATCTGGGTTTTAATCCGACAAGCTATATTTCCCAGACACTGGATGTTTTAACGACCATGGATGTGGTCTCGGGCTTGGTTAAAGCCGCTGTGTTCGGCTTTATCGTTGCGATTATGGGCTGTTATCACGGCTTTAATTCCGGCAGAGGCGCACAAGGCGTAGGCGCAGCGACAACCAGTGCGGTTGTGTCAGCCTCGATTTTGATCCTGCTGTTTAACTATCTTCTAACACAGGTGTTTTTCTCATGAGCACTGACATCCCTAAAATAGAGCTAACCGGCGTCACAAAATCCTTCGGTCATAAGCAAATTTTGCGCGGGATAGATTTTACCGTACCCAAGGGTAAATCATTGGTGATCATCGGCGGTTCAGGTACAGGTAAATCCGTAACACTGAAATGTATTTTAGGTTTGCTCAAACCTGATGAAGGCTCAATCAAAATCGATGGTGAAGAAACCATTGAATACAGCAACAAGCAGCGCGATGCGATGATGGGCAAATTCGGAATGTTGTTTCAGGGCGCGGCTCTATTTGATTCCCTAAAAGTCTGGGAGAATGTTGCTTTCGGCCTTATCCACGGTCAAGGCGTGAGCAAGAAAGACGCGCGCGAGATCGCGGTTGCGAAAATCAAGGCTGTCGGCCTTAAGCCTGAAGTGGCCAATCTTTATCCGGCAGAGCTTTCTGGCGGAATGCAAAAACGTGTCGGTTTGGCGCGCGCGGTTGCAGCATCGCCCGATATTATCTTTTTCGACGAACCTACAACGGGTTTAGACCCCATTATGGCCGATGTAATCAATAACCTGATTATAGATCAGGTGAAAGAGCTGGGCGCGACGGCATTATCCATTACACACGACATGGCCTCTGTGCGAAAAATTGCAGATTATGTCGCAATGACGCATAATGGAGTTATCGTCTGGCACGGCGCTGTAGACGAGCTGGATCACTCTAACAACCCCTATGTAGAGCAATTTATTCACGGTCGCGCGGATGGGCCGATTACCCGCCGCGTCATATGAAAAAAGCTACAATCAAAGAGCTTTTAAATTAGATGAAATATCTCTGGTACGCATTTTTAGGTTTATTTTCGCTGGGCTGTCTTGGTTTTTTAGCCAGCGTAGCGCTGCTGTTTGGCCTATTTCGCTATTACGGTACCAATCTGCCTGAATATCACCAGCTGAAAGAATATGAACCGTCGATCATCACGCGCATTTACGCCGGTGATGGACGCCTCATGGCCGAGTTTGCACAGGAAAAGCGCGTCTTTATGCCCGTTGAAACCATTCCTAATTTGTTGAAGCAGGCTTTTATATCGGCCGAAGATAAGAATTTTTATTCGCATCAAGGCGTAGACCCAACAGCCATTGCAAGAGCGGTTGTGACCAATATCACCAATTTGGGACGTGGTCGCAGACCCGTCGGCGCATCGACCATCACGCAACAGGTGGCAAAAAACTTCCTGCTGACCAATGAGGTTTCTTACGAGCGTAAAATCAAGGAAGCTATTTTGGCCTATCGCATGGAACAGGCCTTAACCAAAGACCAGCTGCTCGAGCTGTATTTAAACGAGATTTTTCTCGGCTATCGCGCTTATGGTGTGGCGGCGGCGGCGCAGCAATATTTCAACAAATCGCTGGACGAATTGACCATCGCGGACATGGCCTATCTGGCCGCCCTGCCAAAAGCGCCCAATAATTACCACCCGATCCGCAAAAGAGAAGCCGCTGTAACGCGCCGTAATTGGGTTATCGGACGGATGTTGGAGGATGGCTATATCACGCCAGCCCAAGCCGATTTAGCGAAAACCGCACCTTTAGAGGTGATTAAGCGTGAAGAAGAACGCGTGGTTCGCGCACCGTTTTTTGCTGAAGAAGTGCGCCGCGAGCTGAAAGATAGATACGGCGAGAAAAGCCTGTATGGTGGCGGACTGGCGGTGCGAACGACTGTTGATCCCTCTTTACAGAAAATTGCTGAGAAATCCTTACGTGAAGGGCTAATGGCTTATGACCAGCGCCATGGTTATCGCGGGCCAGTTAAAACGGGTGTTGGCATACAAGAGTGGGGCTTTAACGAGATGACACGCCCCAATGGCATGCTTAACCATTGGAAACTGGCACTTGTTATAGATGTGGGCGAGGATGCCGCGATCAAATTCGAAGATAGCAGCGAAGGCACAATTGCCCTTGAGGATCTGAAATGGGCGCGTAAATATTTGAATGAAGGCTACGCACGCGGGCCGGAGATTACTGCCGCTAGTGATGCGCTTTCAAAGGGCGATGTGGTGATGGTTGCGCCTCTTGAGGATCAGGACAATACATATGGCTTGCGTCAAATTCCTGACGTGCAAGGTTCGATCATTGCGCTTGACCCGCATACGGGGCGTGTATTGGCCATGCAAGGCGGTTGGAAATACGGCATTTCCGAATTTAACCGCGCCACGCAGGCCAAGCGCCAACCGGGTTCCGCTTTCAAGCCGTTTGTCTATCTGGCCGCGCTGGAAAACGGGTTTACGCCCGCAACGCTGGTGCTGGATGCACCTTTTGTTATTGAGGATCGTCCGGGGCATTTTTGGTCGCCAACTAACTATTCCAACGAATATTACGGCCCAACACCGCTGCGTGTTGGCGTTGAAAAGTCACGAAATTTGATGACTGTGCGTCTAGCCGATTATATCGGTGTTGAGAAAATTTCTGATTATGCTGCGCGCTTTGGCATTGATGATGATATGCCGCCGATGCTATCAAACGCGCTGGGCGCTGGCGAAACAACTTTATTGCAAATTACTGCTGCTTACGGCGTATTGGTTAATGGTGGTAAAAAAATCACGCCTTCTTTCATAGACCGTATCCAAGATCGTCACGGCTCGACCATCTATCGCCATGATGAGCGCGATTGCGCGGCATGCGGCAAGCTGATCCGTTGGGACGGACAAGCCGCACCTTTTGTGCCAGATGAGCGCGAACAGATTGCTGATCCAACCAGTGCCTATCAGATGGTTTCGATTCTGGAAGGGGTTGTCCAACGCGGTACAGGTGTCAGACTAAAAGAACTTAATCGCCCGCTGGCTGGTAAAACAGGTACAACTAATGAATCCAAAGATGCATGGTTTATCGGATTTTCACCTGATATGGTGGTTGGCGTGTTTGTCGGGTTTGATGATCCCCGCTCGATGGGCAAGCGCGAAACAGGCTCCTCGGTCGCCTTACCGATCTTTAAGGACTTTATGAAAGCGGCCTTAAAAGACGAGCCGTTGCTGCCTTTCCGTATGCCCGATGGCATCCGCAATGTTCAGGTAAATGCGGAAACAGGCGCAAGAGCAAGACCAGGCGATTCTAAAGTGATTTGGGAAGCCTTTAAGGTCGGAACAGAGCCAACAGACCAAATGTATATTCTTGATAGTAACGGCATTAATCTGATGCGTGATATTAATTCCCAGCGCCCAGCATATGCGCCGGAGATTTATCGCCCTACGCCTAATAATGCCGATACGCAGCCGATGTATCCGTCGGAGATACCAAATGTGCAGAACAAGCCCAATTTAGTCTATCCGAACGGTCGCTATGACAATGAAGCGCCACAATTAACCCCTACGCAACCTACTATACCGGGACAAAGGTCTGGCGGTTATGTGCCGCCGACATATCAGCCGCAGCAGCCTCAAGAACCAGAGCAACCTGTGCCTGTTAGCCCCAACACGGGAACAGGTGGCTTTTACTAATAAGGACGCGGATATTTCTTATAAACCGCTTGGATATCTTTCAGAACATCATCTGAAAGCTCGACATCAACTGAAGCGATGTTTGTTTTAAGCTGCTCCATTGAGGTTGCGCCGATGATGTTTGCGGTTGTGAAAGGGCGTTGATTAACGAAGGCGAGCGCCATTTGCACCATATCCAGCCCATGTTTTTTCGCGATATCAATATATTCGCATAGCGCGGCATTGGCGTTATCGGTATTGCGGCTATTATCCTGGCGGATTGACCAGCGCGATCCCTCTGGGCGCTTGCCATCCAGATATTTTCCGCTGAGCATTCCCGTTGCCAAAGGTGACCAAGCGAGCAAGCCGACATCCTCGGCCATAGCGATTTCATGCAGATCTGACTCGAATGTACGTGATAAAAGTGAGTATTCATTCTGGATCGAGGCCATGCGCGGCAGATTATGCTTTTTGGCTAGCTCCAGATATTTCATCGTTCCCCATGCCGATTCATTGGACAGGCCAACGGCTTTGATTTTTCCCTCTTTCACACATTCATCCAGTGTTTCGAGGACTTCGACAAAGTTGGTCTCGACCTGTTTTTCATCGAATGAGGGATTATAATTCCAATATTGCTGGAAGTGGTATGAGCCACGATTTGGCCAGTGCAGTTGATAGAGGTCAATATAATCGGTTTGCAGCCGTTTGAGCGAGGCATCAAGCGCGGCGATGATATTTTTGCGATCAATCTTATAATCTCCGCCTCTGATCCAGCCCACGCCAGGACCTGCAACTTTGGAAGCGAGCACGACATCTTTGCGGCGGCCAGTTTTGGCAAACCACGTGCCGATGATCTCTTCCGTTTTGCCGTAGGTCTCTACGCTCGGCGGAACGGCGTACATTTCAGCCGTATCCCAAAAATTTACGCCCTTCTCAAGCGCATAATCCATTTGTTCGTGGCCTTCGGCCTCTGAATTCTGGCGTCCCCAAGTCATTGTGCCTAGGCAGATTAAGCTGACATCTATTCCTGTGCGGCCAAGTTTACGGTATTTCATGGGAGACTCCTTGCTTTTTATTATTTGCATTTAAAAGAACTTCAAATGCAAGCCCTCAACGCCGGGCATGCTTTCGTTCTGACGAACGCCATGCAGTCGCATGGTTCTAATTTTTATTAAAAAATGCCGGCTATGAACCGGCATTTATAATAGATCGATAATGATAAAAATCAATTATTCACTATCAGATGGGTTGCCGCCTGCGAGGTCTTCGAGAGATGGCTCGGACGCATCATCTTCGACAATTTCGTCATCGGCATACATACCTTCGGCGCGCTTGTTGGCCATTGTGCCCCACTCTTCTTCGCCATCCATAAGGTCGATCTCGTCCTGATCTTCTTCATATGCAACCATGCGCTGGTGAGAGCGAGTAAGCTCTTCTTTCATCGCGGAAACTTCAACTGTTTCCTGTGCGATTTCGCGAAGGGCGATCACCGGGTTTTTATCATTATCACGCTCGAGCGTCAGAGGTGAGCCAGAGCCGATCTTGCGGGCGCGCTGGGCAGCAACCATTACAAGCTCAAAGCGGTTTTCAACTTTATCAATACAATCTTCTACGGTAACGCGTGCCATTTATTCATCCTGATAGGTTTTAGAATTTCGTTTAAAGGCGATTTATAGAGAATTATCCCCACTTATGCAAGTGTTGATATTCACTGCGGCAATCGCCTTCACTTTGTTCCCCGTTTTAAGAGGGGGTGGCGGTAGTTGATTGATTTTATTTATAGTTCTTTCAGTTTGAATTGAGGGGAATTTATAGAGCATGGGTCATCCTTACATAAATTAAAATAAATAAAGATATAGGAATTTGCTCTTATTTGCAAGTTTGGTTGGTATATAGGTTAACTCAAATGGATTGCCTTCACCGCACTTTATGCAGGGCTAAAATGGCGAAAATGCTAGGTTATCCCCGCTATCCACGGGATAAATAATCGATTCATGTAGACATAATTTAAAAACATGAAAAAATTATAAGTAGCAGAATCGCTAAGTGATGTTGTGATCTGCTAATTAATAAAACATACATCACACCACTAAAATAGGAGTTTCTATGAAGAAACGGTCTAGTTCAATGACACCGGAAATGGTGGAGAGAATAAAAGCGCTTTTAGCCGAGGGCAATTACTTTCAACACCAAATCGCGGCAATCTTAGACGTCAACCAAGGTCGAATTTCTGAAGTGAAAAACGGCATATATGGTTAACTAGTACATATATATAATTTCATTATAGGCATAATAGTCTAATGGAACGTTAAGTGATTTTGAGTCGCCCTGCAAGGGGCGGCTCTTTTTTTTCCCGCCTCATATCGCCCCTTTTTCAACGCCCGTTTGCGGATTTAGCGATGTGCGTTTAATGAGGAGCTTGTTGAGAGCATTCACATAGGCGCGGGCGGAGGCGACAAGCGTGTCGGCATCGGCGCCTTGGCCATTGACGGTTTTGTCCTCTTCCTCTAAGCGTACTGTGACCTCGGCCTGAGCATCTGTGCCGCCTGTTACTGCATGGACTTGGTAGAGCTTTAAGCGCCCTTCAGGATGCGGATAGATGGCGCGGATGGCTTTGAAAATCGCATCAACGGGGCCATTGCCCTCGACCTTGGAAAATTTTTGTTCCCCTTCAACTTTTAAAGTGAGCTCAGCCGTTTGAGGCCCGCTCGTCCCCGCCACAACTTGCAAGGATACGAATTGGAGCACAGCGTTTTTGCGCACGACTTCATCCTCAACCAGCGCTAGCAAATCATCTTCGAAGATTTCTTTTTTGCGGTCGGCAAGGTTTTTGAAACGGGCGAAAGCATCATTGAGCGCATCGTCTTCAAGCACGAATCCTAACTCTGCCAGCTTTGAGCGGAAGGCGGCGCGTCCGGAATGTTTGGCCATGACGAGTTTGGATTCGTTGAGGCCAACGCTTTCGGGCGTCATGATCTCGTAGGTCTGGGCGTTTTTCAGCATGCCGTCTTGGTGGATGCCGCTGGCGTGGGCGAAGGCGTTCGCGCCGACGATGGCTTTGTTCGGCTGGACGCTAAAGCCCGTAATGGTCGAGAGCGTGCGCGATGTACGCGTGATCTTTGTGGTTTCGATTTTGTTGGTATAGGGCAAGAGGTCTTGGCGGGTTCTGAGCGCCATGACGATTTCTTCCAGTGCGGCGTTTCCTGCGCGCTCGCCGATTCCATTGATGGTGCATTCAATCTGACGCGCGCCGTTTTGGACGCCCGCGATAGAATTAGCGACCGCAAGGCCAAGATCATTGTGGCAGTGGGTTGAGATGATGGCCTGGTCGATATTGGGCACGCGATCGAAGAGCATTTTAATCTGGCGACCATATTCTTCGGGGATTGCGTAGCCAACAGTATCGGGGATATTGATGACGCGAGCGCCCGCATTGATGGCGGTTTCGACCACTTGGCACAAGAAGTCATCTTCGGTGCGGGAGCCATCCTCGGCACTCCATTCCACATCATCGGTGAAATTTCGGGCGAGGGTTACACTTTCATGAATAGCTTCGATGACCGAATTTTCGCCCATTTTCAGCTTATATTTCATATGCAGCGGCGAGGTGGAGATGAAGGTGTGTATGCGCTTGCTCTCGGCCGCTTTGATGGCTTCACCGGCGGCGGTGATGTCGGCTTCACGCGCTCGAGACAGGCCGCAGACGGTTGCGTTTTTCACGATCTTAGCGATCTCGGAGACGGATTCAAAATCACCCGGTGAGGCGATTGGGAAGCCGGCCTCGATGACATCCACGCCGAGCTCGTCCAGCATGACCGCCATTTTCAGCTTTTCTTCCAAATTCATTGAGCATCCGGGGGATTGCTCACCATCGCGCAAAGTGGTGTCGAAGATGATGACGCGGTTGGGGTCGGCTTTCACTAAATCATATGCGCGGCTCATGGGGCGGCTCCTTAAAAATCTTACGTCGCGTTTTAGCGCGAATTTATCGGTTAATCAATGTTTTGAAGATTTTCCCCTGAAGCGTAGGCGCATTAAAAAGCGCCTCATGCCCGCTCAGGGGGTCATAAGGAGGATGAGAGATAGTGATAATATGCTCGCTACTGTCATTAACATGGGCGGGAATAAAGCTTATTTGAAGATGGAGTGCAAGAATAATTTTTCACTTGCGATGTTATTTATAGTTTTACATCTCACTAAACCTCCCGAGCCTCCTCAATAAGCATAATCGGGATGCCGTTGCGGATGGGGTAGGCGAGCTTGGCCTGATCACTGATGAGCTCTTGCTTGCCAGAATCATAGCGCAGCTGGGATTTTGTCACGGGGCACACCAGAATTTCGAGAAGTTTAGGGTCGATTTGGCTCATATATACTGATCCGTTTTTAAAGTTTATGTCTTTTTAGCTATCACAGCCATTTTGAAAAGAAAAGCATGCCCTTTAAATCCGGATGGGATTAATGGCAGTTTTTATCGGCGCGTGCACCTGATTGCACCGCCATTTCCAGCATACTCATAAACAGGCGCGAACGCTCCACGCAACAAATTTGCTCAAGCAGCATCTGTTTTTCACCGGCATCAAAAGGGCAAACCATGGATAGGCAAGTCATCAGCTTGCCATCTGGCACGCCGTCAAACATAGAAAAGTCGCACTCCATATCCTCTTGTTCAAAATAGGTCGAGAGTAATTTCATTAAGCGCTCGCGATCAATTTCCAGACAGCCGCGCCGCTGTAAATCATCTTCAAAGAGTGCCCAATCGGCATGAACGATGCGATAGGGTGTAGTAGCGCTTTGTTCGCTTAAAATTTTAAAGCGGCAAATGCCGGTAAGAGAGATCAGGTAGCGTCCATCATCGGTTTCGGTAAATTCGGTGATTTTTCCGGCACAGCCAATCTCATAAAGATCATTCTTATTCTGGATTTTATTGCGCGGCTGAATCATGCCGATCATTCTGTCTGTACGCATCGCATCTTCTATCATCCTGAGATAACGGGGTTCGAAGATATTGAGCGGCAATTGACCAAATGGCATGAGGAGGACACTGGTTAGCGGGAAAACAGGCAGTGTTTCCGGAAGATCTTTAAATAACGGTGCGAATGGATTGATGTCCTTCATCTTTAAGAATATAGGTGTTATTTACGAAAATAAAAGGGATGAGAGTTTTTTTCTGCTCTGTATCGTTAACGGATCGGCATTTCCGATCGCTTGAAAAAGCGTCACTAGCATTTTGCGCGCGGCTTGCTCGTTCCATTCACGATCTATAGCGATGCTGGCAAGCAGGGTCTCGATCGCCTCTTCGCGCTCTCCCGCGGCGAATTGAGCTTCAGCCAGATCAAGCCTGGCTTGTTGGTCATCGGGGTTCTTGGCTACATTTTCGATTAAAAGTGCTAGATCGCTGGCGGGTGATTTTAACGCCATTTCCAGCGCCGCTTTAGAATCGATAAATTTCGGATGGCGCGCGATCGGATCAGGCGCATTGTCGATCATTTGACGGGCGTAATCGGCATTGCCCGCGGCGATCATGGTGCGGATCAGGCCGAGGAAGGCATCGGCATTGCCCTCTTCCTGCTCAAGAATATCAGCGTAGATACCTTGTGCCACGGGGAAATTCCCCTCGGCCAGCGCATCGGCAGCCGCTTTTAGGCTTTCAGGAATATTCAATGCTTCGGGCGCATTTTGTTTTGCAAGCTCGATAAGGCTTGCAATAAAGGCCTTAATCTGGCTTTCGGGCTGATTACCCTGAAATGCCTCGACGGGGCGCCCACCGAAGAAAGCGAAAACGGTGGGAACGGATTGGACGCGCAGCGCCTGTGCCAGTTCGGGGTTTTCATCCAGATTGACCTTGGCGAGCAAAACAGCGCCGCCCGCTTCATTAACAGCCTTTTCGAGGACCGGCATCATCTGCTTACACGGGCCGCACCATGGCGCCCAGAAATCTACTAGAACCGGCTTTTCCATGGAAGCCTGAAGCACGCTTTGTTCGAAATCATTAGCGGTCGCATCAAAAATTATGTGCTGTGGCGAATTTGCTACGGGTGCAGCAGGACCATTTTGTGGCGTTTTTTGCGAGCCGAAAATCATGGGTCTATTAACTTTCTATCATTTTTTTAACGAAAATTCTTATTCTAGATCTAAAGCTTTTTGTAGAAAAAGCAAGGAGGAAGCCGATTCTCGTGAATAAAGAATTGCTTAAAATTTTATGGAACATCAAAACTTTGTTAATAATTCTCATGTATGCTTGTGACATAATAATAAGAATAATCCTAAAACCAACAACATAAACGGACAAACGGGAAGTATGACAGAGGGCGCACATAATTGGGAGGATATCTATGCGGAGCAGGCTGCAGAATGTGGCAACGCAATGTCCTTATTCGAATTAAAATCAATCTGGAACGGGTTTCCACCCGGTGCCTGTATTCTCAATCCACAATCTTTAAGTGAAGCAGTCGCGCAAAATGACGAGGTCTGTACACCCCTGAAAGTAGCGGCGGAGAAACTGGAAGAGATGTGTGGGCCGCAAACAACGCTTGCTAATAAGAGCCAGTTCAATAAGTCGGCTAACCCTGATATTGATGAAGGCATTGCCTCGCTAAGCTATGATAATACACCGAGGGTCGGATAATGAATATTGAACTGGGTATATTAAAAGATGGGCGGGTGATGCTAGTAAGCGATATGCCGTTGCCATCGGTGGTCAAGCGCGTGGAGTATTATCGCGATCAACGACTCTTCCAGCTGGTATACAAAAATAACGATCCTGGTGGCCATTTAATGGAGTGCGAAATTAACGAGGAATTATCTGTTCCCGTCGAAAAATGCCCCAATGTCATTATATTTTCGATGTTTCCGGGTATGGATCCGCTGGCCTATAAAGTGCCTTTGGTCAAGGTTGGCGAATTGTTTTAAAAATCTTCGCATTTTTTTCTTGATTTCTTCTGCTAATCCTCTATAAATCACGCACCTGTTCGAAAGAACGCACGTTAGCGAGTGTAGCTCAGGGGTAGAGCACAACCTTGCCAAGGTTGGGGTCGAGAGTTCGAATCTCTTCACTCGCTCCATTTTTTTCCCAAGCATACGTAAAAAATGCCCCCGATGTGGAAGCGTTTTGATATCTTTATATAAAAGATGGAACTGATTGTGCTGGCCTGTCATTGGAGGGGATGAATTGCATATGACGGATGACAATGCAGCGCAGCGATCATATCTGGAATTTTAAGTTCAATCGTTTTCTATATTTCCGATTGAAGATGCCTTTATGGGCTTTTCTAGAACTTTGCAGATTTCTTTCGTCTATGCCATTCATATTTATCTAGTTTACTTCTTAGGCAATAGAACCCAATAGCGGCCATCGGATTTCATCGGTCCGGCCATCGCTTCAGCGCGATCACCATGCCCCCAGAAGACATCCCCGCGCACAGCGCCGCGTATTGCGCCGCCAGTATCTTGCGCCATCATAAGACGTTGGAGACGACCAGAATTGGGGACGGGCGGGTCGATATCAACCCACATAGGCAAGCCATAGGATAAAAGCGAGCGATCAATGGCGAGAGAGCGCGCAGGGGTCAGGGCGATATTCTCGCCGCCGATCGGGCCTTCGCCCATAATCTCTTCAAAAAACACATAGGATTTATTGGTGTTCATGATCTCATCAGCCTGCGCTGGGTTTGCGGCGAGCCATTCGCGGATGGATTGCATGGAGACGTTTTCTTTTGTGAGCGCGCCGCGTTTAATCAGCTCGCGCCCGATCGCGTAATAAGGGTGGCCATTTTGCCCCGCATAACCGATGCGCATTGTGCCGCCTTCGGATAGCTCGACAATGCCAGAGCCTTGGATCTGAACGAAGAAGGCATCGACCGCATCATCAACCCAGACCAAAATCTTATCATTATGTGGCCAACGCCCTGAGACAATCTCGGTGCGGGTCTCATAAGGTTTGAGGCTGCCGTCCACCACACGGCCCGCGATGCGCTGGCCTTTGAGTTCGTCACGGAATTGACCAAGATCGACCATGACCAGATCATCGGCGCGGGTGTAGAGCGGGATTTGATATTGTCCGCCGCGCGTTCGCGAGCCTTTCAGAGAAGCTTCATAATATCCTGTGAACAGGCCAATTGGGTTGTTGCCTGCGCGAACAGTGTGCGGTGTGAAGTAGGTTTCGAAAAAACGGCGCAGTGATGTTGAGTCTTTCGAAATACCTGCAAAAGCCTCGCACGGGGCGCGCCAATCGCTATGCTTGCCTGCGGCTTCCAAAGCGCCGAAAGAGCGATCAGCGGGGGCGCGCATAATTCGAGCGCAGGATTTTTCAAAAGCGGGGGCGAGGGTGAGAAGATCATCTTTGTTCCACTCCGGCAGATCAGCAAAGCTGGCCGCAACCAGTTTCAAATCTTTAGGCGCGTCCTCTTGTTTTTTTTCCGTGCCGCAAGCGGTTAGAAAGAGGATGAATGCAAAGGACATTAAAAAAGGGCTATATCTCATAGCCCTGATTCTAGCTGATTCGTGCTGCTTTAAATAGAGGAATGATTAATGCTTGTGCGTGTCAGGGATGATGTCATTGTCATCTTCGAAACCGCCGCGGGTCTCAGTCACCAACCATGCCGGATTGCGTGATTTTATATCACGAGCAAATGTCCAGATATCGCGCATTTCTGTGGTCGCATCAGGATGGCCAGCAATCGTGTTACCTTCTTCATCCTTAGTCACGCTTGTTTCATCAGCAATAATTTTTGCGGTGATGGCAGCTTTACCGCCTTCCAACTTGGTTTCCACGATTTCCACTTTACGGATAGCATGGATGTCGGTGATTTGAGTTTGATTTGCCTCTTCACGTGCGGTGATTGCTTCATCAAACGCGTTGTAGACATCATCGCCCAATAGGCCGCGCAGTGTTTCACGGTCACCATCGGCGAAAGATTCTACGATAATGACGAAGGCATCCTGCGCCCCTTCTAAAAACAGTTTGATATCAAACGTCTTATCGGCACGGGCAATATCAAGAAGGCCGTCCTCGACCAATTTTCCAGCGATTGCATAAACCCCTGTCGGGTTCTCAGCCAATTCAGAAATTTCATCTTCTTGCGCGAATTTCTTACGAATTTCAGCAACGTTGGAGGGCGCGTCTTTAAGCTCGGTATCTTTGGCAACGAAAGGATCAGGGCGTGAGCGCTCCTCACCATGGCGAGTTCCCAAGATACTGCGTAACCAGAAAACCAGACCGGCGGCTACGATTGCATATACAAATAATTCAGCAGGCAATCGACCCTCGCTACTTTAAAACTCTTGTTCCTAGCCTATTTTATCACATTAATAGCATTGAGTGTAAAGGCACTCTTCTCTACATTGTGCCTTAAGCGCCTTAAAACAAGCTAAAGAAAAGAAATTATGCCGATTATTTTAATATTTATTATTATTCCTTTTATCGAATTAACGATTTTTGGCGTAGTAGCCGAGAAAATCGGTGTATGGACGACATTGTTCCTCGCCCTGCTGACCGCTATTATTGGTGGAACACTGGTCAAACGTCAGGGCGTTCAAACATTATTGGCAATGCGCCATTCCATGGATAAAGGGCAAATGCCAGTATCTGAAATGTTTGACGGGTTTTGCTTGATCGCAGCAGGCGCTTTGCTGATAACTCCCGGGTTTTTTACAGATACAATCGGCTTTGCCCTGCTCATTCCGCAAGCAAGGGCGGTGGTGCGCGGCACTGTTGTTAAATACCAAATTTGGGGGGCGCACGATACGCATACATCATCATCACCGCCACCACATGAGCATTACAATGTTAATCAAGGCGATATAATTGAGGGTGAATATGAGGAAGTGAAAGACCCTCATGACAAGAGCAATTAATCGTGATAATGAAAAAATATACGTAGGAGAAAATTACATTATGGCCGAAGAACAAAATCAGGATCAGCCCATCAACCAGCAGCATTTTTTAAATGTACTTGCGCAGTATGTTAAAGATCTATCGTTTGAAAATACAAACGCGCCGGATTCTTTGCGTGCCGGACAAGGACAGCCCGAGATGGATATTAAGATCGGAATGGATGCGCGCAAAATACCGCATGACAAAATTCCGTTTCTTTATGAGGTGGTTTTGAACTTAAATGCCACGGCCACACGCGGTGAAAAAAACGTCTTTATTGCCGAGCTACAATATGGCGCCACAGTCGAGATTAAGGATGTTCCCGAAGACAAGCATCACCCGATTTTGCTGATCGAAATACCAACAATCATCTTCCCGTTCGCCCGACAGATTATATCGGATGTAACAATGCAAGGGGGCTATCCGCCTTTGATGCTTAATCCGATCGATTTTCAATCGCTTTACATGGATCGATATGAAGATGAAATTCTTAAGTCTTTGGAAGAAAAAGAAGCAGAAACCGAGCAATAATTTTTTCATCAGGAGAAAAGCATGCGCACTCTTACTATTTTATCTCTTTGCTTTCTGACTTTAAGCCTTAGCGCCTGTAGCAATACTTGGCAGGGCTTAGGTAAAGATATGGAGAAAGCAGGCGAGAACATGCAAAAGATGTAAATCTTTTAGCCCTGTTTTTTCCAGAGCGGCTCTTTCAATTTTTCTAAAAACCCTTCATGTGCCGCTAACTCATCTTCGCTGGGCGGAAAAGCTCTTGGCTCGCGGAATTTGCGGGATGCTGCCGCGACCTCTCTCGCTTCATTTTGCGCCTTGGCTGTTTCAGCGGCCAACCCCAGCCCATGCTGGCGTCCGCCCATAAGCTCAAGATACACTTCCGCCAGAAGCTCTGAGTCCAAAAGCGCGCCGTGATAGGTTCGGCTAGAGTTATCTATGCCAAAACGACGACACAGTGCATCAAGGTTGGCGGGTGAGCCGGGATATTTCTTACGCGCAATCGCGAGCGTGTCGATCACGTTGTTCCATGACAGCGCTTTATGCCCGACTTTGGCGAGCTCGGCATTTAAAAATTTCATATCGAATTCGGCGTTATGAATGATAAGCCTGCCGCCCTCGATAAAGTCCAGAAAATCGGTGTAAACTTCTGCAAAGACAGGTTTGTCAGCAACAAATTCATTTGTGATTCCATGAACAGCCGTTGCATCGGCGGGAATATCACGCTCAGGATTTATATAAATCTGCAACGTATTACCCGTGGGTAAATGATTGAACAGCTCTACCGCGCCAATCTCGATTATACGGTCGCCCTTGCTTGGATCCATGCCAGTTGTTTCTGTATCGAGAGCGATCTCTTTCATGCTGCGATCCTTTTATGTTTTGATTTAATCTCGGATATGACGTGTTTAATCTCTCGCATCATTTGGGCGCGCCCTAGGCCGCTGTGGATGACGAAATCAGCGCGCGCGCATTTTTCACCATCGGGCATTTGTCGATTGAGAATAGATTCGAATTTTTCCTCGCTCATATTCGGGCGCGAAAGCACACGTTTATGCTGCAAAAACTTTGGGGCGGTAACGGTGATGGTATAATCCATCTGATGATCAGCGCCCGTCTCGAATAAAAGCGGGATATCGAGAAGAACGATTTCTTTTCCTGACGCACGTTTCGTGCGGATAAATTCGCTTTGCGATAGACGCACATAGGGGTGAAGGATGGATTCCAGGCGCAGGCGCAAATCATCATTTTCAAACACAAGCTTGCCAAGATTTTTGCGGTTTATGCCTGTCGGCGCTTGCCAGAATTTCCATGATTTTGTGTAAATAGATGGGTATTTAAGAGGCGGAAATGAATTTAACAACGCGTCCCATGCCGGGGATTTATGTTGCAGCAATTTATGAACAGCCGCGTCGGAATCATGGACAGGGATGCCTTGCCTTGAAAACATAGTGGCGGCGGTTGATTTACCCATTCCTATCGAGCCTGTTATACCGATAACGATCATATTTGCGCCAAAACTTTCTGCGTTAATTCTTCGTCCACTTCGGGATTCACATGAAACCATTTTCGGAAAGCTTGCTGCGCCTGATAGAGAAGCATACCGATGCCGGTCACTGTTTCAAAACCGCTGGCTTGCGCATCCTTTAAAAATTTAGTTTGAAGCGGTGCGTAGACAATATCATTGACGAGCGCGCCCTTTGATAATCGCCCAAAATCAATTTCAAGATCAGGCTGGCCATCCATGCCCAGCGATGTCGTATTAACAATAAGGGTACATTGATCGAGAACCTGATCTTTTTTGTCCCAGGCAACCGGCACAATTAAATCGGTGAACATGTTTAATTCATCGGCGAGTTTTTGTGCTTTTTCAAATGTACGATTTGTAACATAAATGCGTGGCATCCGCGTGCTCATGAGGGCGCTGACGATAGCGCGCGCTGCACCGCCCGCACCTATTACCAAAGCTGCGCCTCCTTGAAAATCAATGCCCTGTTTTTGGTGCGTTAAGTTTGCAAGGAAGCCATAGGAGTCTGTATTGCTGCCGATTTTCTTACCGTCTTTGACGCTGAGGCAATTCACCGCGCCAATCACTTCGGCGATCTGCTCAAGCTCATCGCAATAGGGTAGGACAAGCTCTTTGTGCGGCAAGGTGAAGTTAAAACCGCTATAGCCTTGCGCGATTAATTTATCAAGTTCTGCGCTCAGATTATCGGGATGAATATCAATAGCTTCATAAGAGCCGTTAAGCGCGTACTTTTCTATCCAATGATTATGGATGATCGGTGATTTACTGTGAGATATCGGGTGGCCGATAACTGCGGCTTTAATAAATTCACTCATAGGCCAATTTCCTGCTCTTCGCGTAGATATGTTGTTAGTTTTAAAAGCGGCATACCGAGTATTGTATAGTAATCCCCTTCTATAGAGTCAAATAAGTGAATGCCATGGCTTTCAAGTTCGTAAGCGCCGACCGATCGGGTCAGAGCATCGGCGGCCTTCTCACAATAGCGCGCGAGAAAATCATCGCTGAAATTGTGCATGGTGAGATGCGCGCTTGACGTGTCGCTCCATAAAATTTGATTGTTTTTGGCAACCGAAACAGCGGAAATCAGGGTATGTGTTTTACCGCGCAATGTTTTCAATTTTACATGCGCATCTTCAGACGATTTTGCTTTGTTTAAAATTTTACCTTCAATTTCCAAAACCTGATCAGAGCCGATGATAAGCGAGTCGGGATTTTTTACTGATATCGCTTTTGCTTTTTCTTCTGCAAGTTTTTGTGCGATTAATGTAGGCGTCATTTTCTGCGCCAACAACGCAGAAATAATTGATTTTTCACCTATGTTTGCAGGCGAGCAATCAAATACATATCCTGCATTTTCGAGCATCGTTTTTCGGGCGTGACTTTGTGAGGCGAGAATAAAATCCATGGACTAACCCTCCTCGTCTTGCTGCTCTTCAGCGGCCATTTCCGCCATTTCCTGTTCGCTGCGAATTTTTTCATTTCGCGTTTGTAATAAAGCCATAATCTCGGCGGCGGTTTCTTCGATCGAGCGCTTGGTTACATCAATCACCGGCCATCCTTTCTTTGAAAAGAGGCGCCTTGCAAGACGTATTTCATCTTCAATACGGTCTTCATCAAGATAGGCGTTTTCTTCGATATGGGCGGCAATCTTTTTATCTTTTGAATTGGTGCTAAGGCGCGTCCTACGCAGTTGGATGAGGCGATCCGGTGTTGCGATCAACCCCACATACATAGGTTTTTTTAATGAGAGTTTTTCATCGGGTACATCAACGCCCGGTACCAGAGGGATATTTGCAGCCTTGATCCCGCGCCGCGCCAAAAAGATGCTGGTCGGGGTTTTAGAGGTTCGCGAAACACCCACCAAAATGACATCGGCTTTTGATAAGCCTTTGAGTGTTTTTCCATCATCATGGCTCATCGCATAATCAACGGCCTCAACACGTTTAAAATAAGCATCATCCATAGCGTGTTGCAGCCCAGGAACGCCTTTCGCGTGCTCACCCAAATAGCTTGAAAGAGATCTAATGATAGGATCGAGTACGGCGACACATGGCACACCCATTTCTTCGCAAAATTCAGCCAAACGCTCGCGCATTGAATTATCCACAAATGTGAAGATTACAGGGCCGGGATTACTACGAATTTGAGCGATCACTTTTTCAAGCTGGCGCGTTGTTCTAACTAAAGGCCAGAATTTCTGTATAGGGTCAACATGATCAAATTGCGCGATACAGGCGCGCGCTAAACCCAGAAGAGTCGTGCCGCTTGCATCGGAGACCAAGTGCAAATGAAATTTCTTTTTATCTTCGTTCATGCGCATATCCTAAGCATGCGCAGCGCGATAGAAAAGCTTTATATGAGAGAGACTTTATAAATCCCGTAATTTTTCGATATCGGCTGTGAATTCACCACTAGGGAAAATACGTGAGGCGAGGTCTGCGTTACGGAACGGTACACCCTGAACACGGGTTACACTCATATCATGCAAAATTTGCATTAAGTGTGCCTGATTAACCATGCTGGTCATACCTGTGAACAAAGGATCACCCATGATCTCGCGCCCTTTATGGTGGAGGTAGGCCGTTCTGTCCGGTAAACAAGATAGACTTTCGATTTTAATCGGCGTCAATTTTTCATGGCCGAAAATCTGCTTTAACCCTTGTCTTTCAGTCATGATCATATCCAGATCATTCAAAAT
The DNA here is from genome assembly GCA_019634145.1 of Micavibrio sp. GTDB lineage: Bacteria > Pseudomonadota > Alphaproteobacteria > Micavibrionales > Micavibrionaceae > TMED27. Next base: position 23,006 of record JAHQVU010000040.1, read on the forward strand.
CTCATGTTCACACAGATCCAGACGCTCAGGGTTTCTGAACCATTGAACAAAGGAGGCTGCCAAAGCCTGGCCATTATCAAGCGAGGAAGGATCACGATCCACATATCCCGCAAAACGCATGGCTATATCGCCATCTTCACTGCCAACCAGATGACGCCAGAGGCTGCCATGGCCTTCACCACGAATTTCCCAAGCGACCATGACTGCCATTACATCCAGATCAGCCGCGCGCACACGCTCAAGCATTAGGATATCGGCGGGCGCATAAATCTCGTCAAAGCCACCATGGCGCTTTTCCTGCCACACATCGCGAAGAGCGCGGGTAAAGGAAACAAGCAAAATATTACGGAAATATTCGCTGCGCCCTAATGCTGATAAAAGCATTCCTGCGCTATCAAGTACGATTAGATGATCGGGCACATCAATGTGAAAATCAGGGCCGTTTAAATCTTCGAGAGACACTGTCCACCCTTCATTCATTGCCTCTTGCAACATAATCGATCCGGCTGCGCTCATTGACACTTGCGCGCATAACCATGACAGAAGACCGAATTTGTCACTTAGCGAGATCTCGGCATCAAAATCATTTGAATAATCATAGCATTCAGATTCATAGAACAAATCTTCTAATGACCAAATATCGTATATATCATCAACAATCGGTAAATCCGGCTCACAGATTTCCGTGAAATTTCGCAAAGCCTGAAATTTAGAGGTTTTTTGTGTCTTTTTTGAATGTGTATCGATTGGCTGCATATCTGAAGATCCTGCTTTCTTATTCTCCAGACCAGCGCCGTAGATAAACGACATTTGATATTGATCCTTTATCTGATTTTGCTGCTTTTCGCTGTTTTGAAACGAGTTTTTTGCCAGATTTGGTTTTTGAGGCGCTATCAGACGCGGTGTCTGCTCCGAAGTTAAAGGAGATGATTTGCGCGGAAGCCTCGGTTGATTGCTCATTATTTTTACCTTGAGTTACTTTTGATGATTTAGCACCGGAAGCGGCACCATTTTCAGATGTCCCTTTAGTTTGCAACTCCTGTTCCGTTTCACGGAATGAACGCTCGAACTTGATGAACCATAGGAAATTGGCATTCGCGCGGTCACGCACATCGGTAAAAATGGCATCATCCATTATAGTGACGGCATGTTCTGCCAGGTAATTTTTGCCGAATGGTAGCTCGCCAAGCGCGGCGATTATTGCGGGTGTAAGAATCGATTCGCTTTCCTTAAATTCGAAAACATAACCCTGATGATCCGAAAGCATCTGATTGATGAGGATTTTGTCTTGTGATCTACAACGCTCTGAAAGAAACCAAGCCTCGAAAACGGCGGCCATGGCTTGTCCATTATTAATTGTACGGAAATCCAAATAAGCTTCACGGGCAAAAGCGCGCCCTAAATCTGCCATTGATGAATTCTCGATATGTTCCCAAGCTTCCTTATAGCCTGATAGCTGTAATTCCCAAGCAGCGCGAATAACAGAGACGATAAGATCAGCACTTTGAGCGCGGTGAACAAGCACGGCATTATCAGGGTGGAATGTTAATGGATTGATAAGTGCGCCAGCGCGGTGTTGATAATGACGGCGAAGTTCACGAATAGCCAAAAATACACGATCAGTCTCGTTAATTTCAGGGTTAATGAATATTTTCCCTGCCTGACGATCATAAAGTGCTGTTTCGATTTGTCCGCTGAAGCAAATTTCTATGCCATATTTTTCAGCCGTTTCCACATATCCAGCGGCTAGGCGTGATTTTTTAAGAAGAGCTATGAACTCTTTAAGTTCAACTTGATCCTTTTTGTGCTGGCCGGTAATGAAATCGCTGTTCATGAAGAATGTTTCAACTTTTTTTTCTGTGCTTAGAGCGGATGAAAAATTAACTGAGTCAAAGCTATCGAGCTCACGCTTTAATACATTAAGCTCATTTTCGAAAATTCCATAGTCGGCTGCATCAAGGAGTATGTCATCGACATCTTCGTAACGGTGCTCAAAATCCATATAAAATAATGGTTGCGAGCCGATATAGGTGCATTCAACCGGTTGATGATTGTTGAGCGTGTAAGCTACACGCGGCTGTATTTTTATATCATCACCTGATGTTGTTTTGTTGATATCACTCATTGACCCGACCTTTTTTTATTTTACCCTGAAAGTTTTTTGGCGATATTGCCCCTTTCGAGTCTTATTATGCCCCCCAACTTCTTAACAGAACCTTTCTAAAAAGTAGAAAAATTCAAGAAAATCTGCGTATTATAGAAAATAAAAGTCATTCCTTAATCCTTCGTTTACCAAACAGTAACGAAGCATTAATAAACAGTGATTTTATGGAATTTAGATCGAGGGTATTGAATAAGGTTTTAGAAATTATTGACCAAGCGTGTCATCGAGAACTGGCATATCTTCCACCAAGAGTTCTTCGTCATGAATAGAAACAAAACCGTTAGGTTGAATTTTTACGAGTGAGCGAAAGAGCGAATCTTTAAAAATCATGCATACGCGCAGATGGTATGTTCCCTTCTCATCCACTTTTTCTAATTCTACTGGGCTGATCAATTCACCCACTGCTTTACGCGCGGCCGGTGGCGGATCATCTTTCCATGCGATCGCATCAACATTTTCTACGATTAAAAAACGACCATAGCGTCCACGAACGAAATTAAAGAAAAACCTTAAATAATCCTGCGCATTATTCTCATTCAATGTAATTGGCAGTGATTGGTTGAATTCATAAATAGATTCATTGGAAAAGTTTAAAACCAGATCACGTTCATCATTGGTAACCACAAAGCGCTTAATTTCAGGCGTTAAGGACTGATTGGAAATCTCTAAAAGCCTAAAGCCGGGATAAAATGAAAGGTTCTGAGCAAGGATAATTGTCTCTTTTTCAGAGAATTGAGTGCCATCAAACAAAGGATTAAGGCGATTTACAATTACACCTGCTTCCTTTGACCCTAGTTTTTTATAAATTTCCTGATTCATATGATCTTATTGTGGTTTGTTCTTATACCCCTAGATACAACAGTGTTAGCATAGATTCGATTCGCATGACAGGTTAGTAAATGTCTTTGTATAAATTTGTGCATAAATGGGTAGAAAAATTATGGGGTAATTCAGGGAAAAACTTATCCAGATTCGATAAGATTTTTTCAAGGGCTGTTTTACCCATGAGGATAAGAGAGATGTATGAAAATGTGTTTATCTGAACGAATCATAGCGAATCGCTGGAAATAGATGAGATTTAAAGAAAGCAGCAATGGGGATAAGTTCGGGGTTAAAAACTATACCCATGATTCACAGCCCCTACTCTTTACTAATACCTTTAATTAAATAAATATTAAGATTGGTAAGGAGAGAAAAATAAGGCATTGTGCCGTTTAAATTTTGATCAGTATTGGATGAACAGATGGCGGGAGAAATGGTTCCCAAAAAAATATTAAAGGTTTTGCAGGGGGAATGTTTCGACGTTCCGCCTTTCTGGTTTATGCGGCAAGCGGGGCGGTATTTGCCTGAATATCGAGAATTACGGGCTGAAAAGGGCGGTTTTTTGGCGATGGCTTTTGATCCGAAGGCGGCATGCGAGATTACTTTGCAACCCATTCGCAGGTTTCAAATGGATGCAGCGATTATTTTTTCGGATATTTTGGTTGTCCCGATGGCTTTGGGTCAGCATTTGGAATTTGTGGCAGGTGAAGGGCCTAAGCTCGAAGCTTTAGCAGATACGCAGGATTTATGCAGATTATCGGATAAGCATTTTGATGTTCTTGATCCTGTTTTTGAAGCTTTAAACTTGACCAGAGCGGGATTGAAGCAAGAAGGTTTTGAAAGTACCGCCTTGATCGGTTTTGCAGGTGCGCCGTGGACGGTTGCGACCTACATGATCGAAGGTGGGTCATCGAAGGATTTTTATAAAACGCGGCTTTGGTCGTATCGTGATCCAGAAGGGTTTCAAGCCTTGATGGATATGTTGGTCGAGACGACGGCGCGGTATTTGATCAAGCAGGTTGAAGCAGGCGCAGAAGCTTTGCAGATTTTTGATAGCTGGTCAGGTGCGCTTGACCCTATAAGTTTTGAAAAATGGTCGATTGCCCCAACAAAGGAAATTATTGCACGTGTTAAAGCGGTTCATCCCGATGTTCCGATCATTGGTTTTCCAAAGGGCGCCGGGCATAATTTAGAGAAATACGTTTGTGAAACCGGTATTGACGGGGTGGGCATTGATCAATTTACGCCTCTCGATTATGTTTCTTCGAACATTCAGACCAAAATACCGGTGCAAGGGAATCTTGATCCATTTGCGCTTTTAGCAGGCGGCGAAACATTGGATAGGGCGGCAAAAGAGGTTCTTGATAGCTTGAAGGGTAGGCCATTTATTTTCAATCTTGGTCACGGAATTAACAAAGATACACCGCCGGAGAATGTCGAAAGGCTGGTTAAAATTATTCGCGGGGAAAGTGTATGAGCGAGAAAATTGCAGTTGTAATGTTTAATCTTGGCGGGCCGGATTCAAAAAATGCGATCCGTCCGTTTTTAATGAATTTTTTCATGGATAAAAATATCATATCCCTGCCTATCCCTTTTCGTTGCTTTATTGCGAATGCGATTTCTAAAAAGCGCTCTAAAAGAGAGGCTGCAGAAAGTTATAACGAGCTGGGGAATGTTTCGCCGTTATTAACAAATTCCAAGATGCAGGCAGTGGAGCTGGAAAAAGAATTAAACAAGGAAACAGGCGCGGAGTTTAAAACTTTTATCTGTATGCGCTATTGGCATCCGATGGCTGCGCAAGTGGTGCGCGAGGTCAGAGATTGGGGAGCGGATAAGATCGTGATTTTGCCGCTTTATCCGCAATTTTCAACGACGACGACTTGGTCATCTTTGGAGCAGTGGAATAAGGTCATGCATGTTGCGGGGATGGATTTACCGACCTCTACGATTTGTTGTTATCCGATGAATGATGGTTTTATCGAGGCTTCTGCTTTGAATATTATGCGATGTTTTGAAAAAGCCAAAGATGATGGGCATGAGAATATCCGTGTTTTATTTTCAGCCCACGGTTTACCGGAAAAAATCATTAAGGGCGGTGATCCTTATCAATATCAATGTGAAAAATCTGCCGAAAAAATAGCAGCCAAATTAAAAGAAAAAACAGGCCAAAAACTTGATTGGCAAATTTGTTATCAATCTCGCGTCGGGCCGATGAAATGGATTGGCCCTTCTTTGGATGAGGCTTTGGAAAAAGCAGTAGTCGATGAAAAGGCGGTGATTATCTATCCGCACGCTTTTACGCAAGAGCATGTGGAGACGCTGGTCGAGCTGGATATTGAATATCGGGAAATGGCAGAGCATAGCGGCATTAAAGGCTATTATAGGGCTGATACTGTTGGTATCCATGATGAATATATCAATGAAATGGCGTCTTTGGTTAAAAAGCATACTGATGTAAGTGGTGTTCATGCAGAGGGGATGGAAAGCCTTTGCCCTTCTGGTTTTTCGCGCTGTTGTATGCGTAATGAGGTTCAGGTCTGATGCAAGAGTGGCTTTTACTTCATTATGATTGGCTCAGGGCGCTACATATTATTTCGGTGATATCGTGGATGGCGGGAATGCTGTATTTGCCGCGCCTTTTTGTTTATCACAGTGAGAGCGAGATTGGATCTGATAAAAGCGAGACCTTTAAAGTCATGGAGCGGAAGCTTTTGAAGATTATTATCAATCCTGGTATGGGCTCATCTTGGCTTTTCGGTCTTGGAATGCTGTTTGCGAATCCGGGATTATTACAAGGTCAGGGCTGGATGCATGCAAAGTTATTCCTGGTTTTGGTTTTATCAGCGATCCATGGTATTCTGGCTAAGGCGGTAAAAAAGTTTGAGCGGGACGAAAATACAAAGAGTTCGAAATATTATCGCATCATAAATGAAGTTCCGGCTGTATTAATGATTTTAATCGTTATATTTGTGGTTGTTGAGCCATTCTAAGTTAGATTATTAAACACTGTTTTTCTTGTTGTTAACCTATAGGAATTATGGACAGTTAAAATAAAAGCTAATACTATAGGTAGAGTATGAGAACCGCGCTTTTAACACTTTTGATCACATCATTTATAATTTTTTCCAGCGCCGCTGCGTTTGCGAAAGGAAATCCGCGCTATGCTTCTATTATTATGGATGCGCAAAGCGGTGTGATATTAGAAGAGCAACGCGCGGATAAACCGCTCCACCCGGCCTCATTGACCAAAATCATGACTTTGATGATGCTTTTTGATGCAGTTAATAGCGGTAAGTTAAGTTTGAATAGTAGAATTCCTATGACGACTTATGCAGCCAGTAAACCTCCTAGCAAGATTGGTCTTAAGCCCGGCGAAACGATTAAAGTTAAAGATGCTATCGGGACTCTCGTTACCAAATCGGCAAATGATATTGCTACTGCTGTTGGTGATTATTTAGGTGGTAGTGAAAAAGGTTTTGCAAGGATGATGAACCGTAAGGCTATACAGATTGGTATGACTCGTACAACCTTCGTTAATGCATCTGGTCTTCATCATCCGCGTCAAATATCAACTGCACGTGATATGGCTAAGCTAGCCCGCTATATTATTCTTAATTACCCTAAAGAATACCGTTATTTCTCAATGACGAATTTTAATTATAACGGTAAAAATTACCATAATCATAACCGCTTGCTCGGTAAATATGCAGGGATGGATGGGATTAAAACCGGGTATGTGAATGCATCCGGGTTTAACCTTGTGGCCTCGGCAGTGAAAGGAAATAGACGCATCATTGCAGTTGTTTTTGGTGGACGCACATCACAAACGCGCAATGCACATATGGAAGTTTTGCTTGATCGCGGGTTTAAAAAAATGGGACAAGTTAGAATTGCGAGTACTCCTGCACCAACCACTACTGTTGCAAATCTTACATTGATTGAACCTCCTATTCCGGGTCGTAAGCCAGCGGTATTGGGGGCAATTGCAGCCATTACTAATGCTAGCGAACAAGGCGGTCAAAAATTGGCGGCGTTAAGTCCGAGTGTTAATGACAATTTTAAATCCTTACTCGGTGAAGGCGATAGCGACCCGTCAGAAGTTTTGCGGGTTCAAGCAGGCTTGAGTGCCATTAGTTCATATAGTCAGGTAAAAGGTTTTGGCACGCATGTTCCTGTGTTGGAGACTTCGAATGATCATACGCAGAAAAGCGCTGATCAGATGCCTGCGCATATGCGTCAAAATACGTCTAGCTCTCGTCTCGAGCCTTGGTCTGTTCAGATAGGCGCGTTTAACAGCCGCGCAGCGACAGATAAGGCCATCCATAATACACTCCGTACGCTTCCTGCGCCCTTCTCATCCGCTCAGCCATTGGTTGCACCATTGCAAACCCAGCAAGGCTGGCTTTTCCGCGCACGCTTGAGTGGGTTTTCAAAAGATGAAGCTTATGCTGTTTGTAAGCATATTTCGGAATGTTTACCAATCGCGCCTCGAAATTAAAATCTTAAGTCATTAATATTGGAAAAAGATATGTCCGCCTATTCAGAACAAAAGAAGTATAATGAGAGCGGAAATGTTCTTTTTATTATCCTTATCGCTATTGTTCTTATCGGCGCTCTAACTGCGGCGGTTCAGCAATCTAATAATAGTGAGAGCAGTAATATTGATAATGAAACGCTGGCCATCCGAGCCAGTGAAGTGCAATCTTATGCTTCTGAATTAGAGAGGGCGGTGCGCTTCGTTCTAGAGAACGGCGTTAGCGAAATTGATATTCGCTTTGCGCATGCGAGTGCACATGCTGATTATGGCGATATCGATGATAGTGTAGACGGCAGACAATATGTTATGCAGGTTTTCCATCCTGATGGTGGAGCAGCGACTTATCGGAATGTTCCATCCGGTATAACAACGAGCGCTTCGGCCTGGGAATTTACCGGAGCATCGCATATGCCAGGCGTTGGGACGGCGGCACGCAGTGATCTAATAGCAGTATTGCCAAATGTTACGGCTGCATTTTGCGAAAAGATTAATGAACTGAATAACCAGACGGCCACTCCTGCTGCGACAAGCTGCCCTTATACGGACGCTGGACGTTTCGATAGTGGAACTAATTTTGACGATGATGTTGATGAGAGCAGCACTACTATTCCTCCTGTCATGACTGAAGCGACATTTAGTACTCAACCGGCATTACAGGCATGTGTGGTTTGTGGCGGTAATAATTATTTCTATCATGTGATTATGGCGCGGTAGGATCTATTCGCCAGATTTATTCTTCGCTGAACGTCACATTAACGCCGCGTTTTTTAAAATAGCTTTGCATCATTTTACGCCCGGCGCGATTATTCTGCGCGAGTTTTGAAGGGGCGAATTCAACGGATTTTGTTCCTTCTTCCCGCATCGCTTCTTTTAGATTGGCAATATGAAAATCGATGTCTTGGTTATTCATCTCAAGAGATTGGTAAACGGCATCTTTTGCTTTTTCTACACTTAAGGTCATTTTCTATTCCTTTTCGTTCAAGCGCCACTGAGGCTTTCTCGGCATTAGGCGCGCGTCGCAGTCGCACCGTATGTTTTTTATCATGAAGACTTTTTTACTAGCACTGCTGCAAAAAATCCATCGGTATTATGACGGTGTGGAGTCAGGCGCATAAAGGCGGTGCCAAGCTCATTAGGCACGGCCTCTACTTCGAATTCTGGATGATTGCCCAAGAACGCCTCGATTTGCGCTTCATTTTCTTGTTTGTAGAGTGAGCAGGTTGCGTAAACCAAACGTCCGCCATTTTTCACACACGAGGCGGCTTTCTCTAAAATTTCAGCTTGTATAGGCAAAAGTTCATCGAGCGATGGGCCATAATTCGTCCAGCGCATATCCGGGTTGCGCCGCCATGTACCAGACCCTGAACAAGGCACATCGGTCAGGACAATGTCGAATTTCTCTTTTTGGCGCTTAAGCCATTTACGGTTCTTCTCATCTTCGAGCGAGCGCACTTCAACGATGTCGGAGATTTGCGCCTTTTTATAGCGGCGTTTACCACGCTCAAGACGCCTTGTGCTGTTATCTAAGGCGACAATGCGCCCTTTTCGTTGCATTGCTGCGGCCAATGCTAATGTCTTACCGCCCCCGCCAGCGCAAAAATCAAGAACCTGCATTCCGGGCGCTGCCTTGCAGAGATGTGCGATCATTTGTGATCCTTCATCCTGAATTTCTACCCATCCTTTATTGAAAGCTTTGGTTTTGGATAGATAAGCCTTATCAAGGCAACGCAATCCACAAGGGGAGAGGGGGGTTTCTTTTGTTTCGATCCCGTCTTTTTTCAATGAGTCAGCAGCATTTTCCCGGGGCATGATGAATGTGTTTACGCGTAAATCAAGGGGCGCGGGATTAAGCATAGCCAGAAGCTCTGCTTCAAAATCATCACCGAAGACGGCTTTGAGATGCTCTTCTGATTCAGCGGGGCATTCAACCTTCACGGTTAAGGGCATTTCTGGATGCTCGATTTTTTTACCTGCATTGGTGAGTATCTTTTCTTCTTCATCGGACAAAGGATCAGCAGAGTATTTTGTACCATCGAAGAGATCGCGAACGCGCTTTGCATCCAAGCCTTCACCAAGTAGCAGATAATAAATCACATAGGCGCGCGCAGTGATGGCGCCTTTTTCATGTTTGATCCACCACGTTAGTTTGGCGTAGTTGCGAATTATATTATAGGCGCGGTCAGCAATTTCGTTACGGTCTTTAGATCCGATATAGCGACGTTGACGCATATAATCGCCCACTACGCTGTCCATTGGTATGCGGCTTTGCGCAGCTGCGCGCTCTAAAATCTCGATATTGGCTTGTATGCGCGATGATGGCTTCATGCGGGGGCTTTTTTTCTTAATTATAAATTATGAGAAATTCGGGTGTTAATTTATCGCCCGTCTTTCGGTGTATATGCACTATCGGCTTCTGCTTCGGGGTAAATTTCAGAGTCTTCGATTACTGGATTGCCTTGATCATCGAGTAAAACTGTATCGTTCTCAACAATCGTTTCCTCAACGCTTACTTCCTGTGCGACTGCGTGGATAGCCAAAGGCGCTGCAAAGATGATTGCTATAAACGCAAAAGTGGCGATGTTTTTCATTGCATTTCCCCGATTATTGTCTTGTGGATAAGTTTTATTCTATAAAGACAATATGGACATTTTCAAAGGATATGCAAGCGATTATTACGCAAATATACTTTTATAGATCAAAAGTAAAACAGTGATTGTGAGTATAATTTCTACGGCGGTATAATATATTTTTTGCGGTATTTTATTATGCAGAATTTGTCCAAGAATAATCGCGGCCAAAAAGGCGGGGAAAACAATTAATGCTGTTTTTAACAATTCAGGATTATAAAGGTCGGCAAAAGTACCAAAAATGGCGCGCGGGATGTTGGTGAGAAACAATACTGCCGTTATGTCGGCGCGAAAATGGATGGCGCTTTTACCTATGTTTTTTAAATAAATAATATATGCGGGTGCCCCTCCGCCAATCATGGCATTAAAGCTTCCGCCCAATAGGCCAGCAAGATGCGCTCCGCCCTTTTTTATCGCTCTTCCCATGAGGTCAAAACGCGTGTGGGTTTTAAGAAGATGTAAAATAATATAGGCGGCTAAAATCAAACGCATGGGGTCGGCGGGAATATATTTTAAAGCCAGCGTCCCAATAGTAACGCCAACCAGCATAGTGGGAATTATAGATTTTATGACGCCCCAGTCAGTTTGACGCCAAGTTTTGAAAATGATTAATCCCATCGAGAATTGGAAAATTATCAAGGTAGATACGACATCTTTTACCGGTATAAACAAACTTAATATTGGAACAGCAATCAGTCCGCCACCAAAACCAAGTAGGCTTTGGGTGAAAAAAGCGAAAGCTATAATGGCCGCTAATAAAAGAGTCACAGTTTGTGATTAGCTCTCTGTGCGGTAATTTGGTGCTTCACGGGTAATCGTCACATCATGTACGTGTGATTCCTTATAGCCTGCGCCAGTCATGCGTACGAATTCGGCATTCTTCTTCATGTCACCGATTGTAGCGCAACCGGTATAGCCCATAGACGCACGTAGGCCGCCGACCATCTGGTGAACAACATTTCCGATCGGGCCTTTATAAGGGACGCGCCCTTCAATGCCTTCGGGGACAAGTTTTTCGCTTTTGTTCACGCCACCTTGGAAATAACGGTCGGCAGAGCCTTTAACCATTGCGCCTACCGAGCCCATGCCTCGATAGGATTTGTAAGAGCGACCCTGATAGAGAATAACTTCGCCGGGGGCTTCGTCGGTACCGGCGAACACGCCGCCCATCATGGCCGCATCTGCGCCAGAGGCTATGGCTTTTGCAAAATCGCCGGAATATTTAATTCCGCCATCCGCAATAACAGGTATGCTTTTCTTGCCAGCCACTGCGGCGACATCCATAATGGCTGTGAGCTGTGGTACGCCTACGCCCGCAACCACGCGGGTTGTGCAGATTGAACCGGGGCCAATGCCGACCTTGATTGCATCAGCGCCTGCTTTGATAAGGGCAGCAGCGGCATCGCCCGTGGCGACGTTTCCGGCCATGATTTGTAGGTCAGGATTATCTTTGCGGATTTGCGCTACAGTGTCCAAGACGGCTTTGGAATGACCATGCGCGGTGTCAACCACGACCAGATCGAGCCCGGCGGCAGCTAAGGCAGCTGCGCGCTCGATACCGTTTTTCGGGCCCGTACCGACAGCGGCGCCAACACAAAGTCTTGATTTCTCGTCTTTGGTTGCGTGCGGGAAGAGTTGTGATTTTTCAATGTCTTTTACGGTCATTAAGCCGATGCATTTTTCGGATTCATCTATAATCAGGATTTTTTCAATGCGGTGTTGGTGGAGGAGTCTTTTTGCTTCTTCTTTGCTGGCTTCTGCGCGCATGGTGATGAGGTTTTTAGCCGTCATTAGCTCGTGGACAGGCTGGTCAGGATCTTCGGCAAAGCGTACATCACGGTTAGTCAGGATACCGACGAGCTTACCGTCTTTTTCTGTGACCGGAATTCCTGAGATTCTGTAGGTTGCCATAAGCTCGAGTGCATCGGCGAGCGTGGCGTGGGGCATGATTGTAATCGGGTCAAGAACCATGCCGCTTTCAAAGCGTTTGACTTTACGCACCATATTGGCTTGTTCGTCAATCTCCATATTACGGTGTATGATGCCAAGGCCACCATTTTGGGCCATGGCAATGGCCATACCGTCTTCTGTCACTGTATCCATAGCGGCGGAGAGAACAGGAATATTCAGTTTGATTTTCTGCGTCAGGTTGGTGGACGTATTCACATCGGCGGGTTGAACCTCGGAGGCGCCGGGCAGTAAAAGCACGTCGTCAAAGGTAAGAGCTTCGCGAATTTTAGCGGGATCGTTAATCTTGGCCATAGCGCAAATTATCCTTGTTCATCTGAAGATTAATTTGCAAGCGAGTTATACAAGAATTTGGATCAATGTAAAGCTTTTTCATCTTGATAAGCGTTTTTCATCTCTATAGCGTTGTATTCATGCAAACGCAAAACCAACAATTCGCCGCTGATTTGGCTGCTCTGCAATTCTATATAGATGCAGGCGTGGCGGATATTTCTTTGGATGAAGCGCAGGATAAATTTGCGCTAAAAGAAGAGGTTTCAGTTTTGGTTGCGGAAAAAAAATCGACTGGTGCTGGTTTAGATTTGCACGTGCAGGTAGAGCAGGCACCCGCCATACCGATCGGTCGGAATGAGGCGCGAGAGGAAGCAGAGAGACTTGCCGAGCAGGCCGTTAGCTTAGAAGATTTGCAAAAAAATATCTCCGAGTTTGATGGCCTTGCCATTAAGCGCACTGCGATGAATATGGTGTTTGCGGACGGTAATAAAGATGCGAAAATTATGATTGTGGGTGAGGCTCCTGCTGCCGAGGATGATCGTGAGGGAAAGCCATTTATGGGTGTAGAGGGGCAACTTCTGGACCGCATACTCGCCAGTATCGGCCTTGATCGGGATCAAGAAGACGCCAGCTCAGCAGTATATATGAGCCACATGTTGAATTGGCGCCCCCCGGGCGGGCGTTCGCCAAACCAAAGCGAGATCGAGATTAGCCTTCCTTTTCTTCGCAGGCATATTGAATTGATTAATCCCGATGTTTTGCTGCTTCTTGGGGGCGTGCCGGGTAAGGCGCTGCTTGACAGACCGGAGAGTATTTCTCGTATGCGGGGAAAATGGTTTGGGTTCAGCACATCCAAGCTAGGCAAGGAAATACCGAGCATCGTCACTTATCATCCTGCTTATCTTATAAGCACGCCGCTGCAAAAGCGAAGTGTTTGGCAAGATATGCAGTCTATTTCTTTAAAGCTTTCTTCATAATCACCCCTTAGAATAAGATAGACACTTATTAACTAATCTTATAAAAACAGGCCATTATGAAGGCTTTTTTTCAAATCTTATTATTTTGCGCCTTACTCGCTCCTGCATTTGATTCATTTGCGCAGGATGCCCCAATTCCACAAAAAAAACCCAGTCAATCTCAGGGATCTGAGGGGATTATTGATCGTATAGGGAGTTTTTTTAGCGCTGATGATGCATCAGCTCAAAATGATGTTATGCCACAAGGTGAGGAACGCGTTGGTAAGTCGATTGTCGAAAAGCCCATTCAAGTTAAAGCCGCTGATTTTTCGAAAGCACCGATAGGCAAATCCCTTAGTTCTAATGATGTGGAGCTGTATAAGAGGATTTTTTCGTTACAAAAAAAAGGCGACATGATTGCTGCGAATGCTCAGATCAAGAAGCTCGGAAATTCACTTTTGATAGGGCACGTCTTGTTTCAGCGTTATATGCACCCGACCGCTTATTCATCCACGCCGGAGGAGCTGCAAAGCTGGCTGGGAAAATATGGTGATCATCCGGGATCAGATAAAATTTATGCTTTGGCCATTCGAAAAGGTGCAGCTGCATCCTCACTTGTTAAGCCCAAAGATATATCGCCCCTACCGCGTGTACGCGAGCCGACTATGCGGCCTGCGAAGCTGTATGTCTCTTCTGCGGATCGTGGCCGTAGCCATAAAAGTATGGTCGTGCAAATTAAAAACAAAGTGCGCTCACTCGTTCGCGGGAAGGGTTCACACGCGGCTTTGAGTTATTTTAGACAAGATGATGTTCAGAAATATCTTGATTCCATAGAAAAAGACGTTTTAAAGGGCGAGATCGCTGCCGGATTTTTATATCAGGGAAAAATTGATGAGGCGTACACTCTTGCAACGCAAGCGGTTATAACTTCACCAAATCATGCACCTAAGGCGGCCTGGGTAGCGGGCTTGATCGCATGGCATAAGGACGATTATGACCGTGCGGCCAAATTCTTTGAATTGGCGGCGACATCTCCATATTCATCGGGTTGGTTGATTACCGCGGCTTCATATTGGGCGGCGCGCTCGAATATGCGCTCGGGCAAAGTTACGGAAATCAGTACATGGCTGCAAAAAGGTACAGAGCATCCTCGTACATTTTACGGTCTCATTTCTACCCGTGCTTTAGGTGTAGATTTTGATTTTAAATGGGATTTACCAACATTTACCAAGCGTTATCATGATTTATTGACGAGCATGGACTATGGCGCACGTGCAATAGCTCTGGCTAAGACGGATCGTGCAATTGCCGCTCAAGGTGAACTCTTAAATCAAAAGCCACGTAGTGCTGAAGAGACGCAAGCTTATCTTGCTTTTGCGGGGTATGCGAATTTGCCGGCGCTGGCAATGCGCTTAGGGAGTGCTGATGCCATTTCAAATCAACATTATTATGATGCTGCAATATATCCGCTTATTCCATGGTCGCCGCCCAAGGGCTATATAATTGACCGCGCTTTTATGCATGCGATTATGAAGCAGGAGTCACGGTTTGACCCTACGGCGGAAAGCCATAGCGGTGCGAAGGGGCTTATGCAGATTATTCCCTCTACTGCGCGCGGTATAGGCGGTGATAAGGCCACCATGTTAGATGATCCTGTAACTAATTTAGAGTTGGGCCAGGCTTATTTGCAGAAATTGCTGACCCTTCAGGCGGTTGATAATAATTTTCTTTATCTTCTTATTGCCTATAATGCGGGGCCGGGCAATTTAGTGAAATGGAAAAAATTATGGCCGGATATTAAAGACCCTTTGCTTTTTATCGAGCTGATCCCGTCTGCGGAAACGCGTAGCTATATCGAGCGTGTGCTTGCTAATTATTGGATTTATCGTTTGCGCGATGGTAACGATTTATCCAGCCTAGACAAAATAGCCGCAGGGCAGCCGGCCTATTATTCGCCTTAAAAGCGCGCCTTTAGAGACATCATATCTAAATAATGTGAAACAAATTCGGTAGAAATTTGCGATTAAAACGCCAGATGGTCTAGGGAATTTTTAATTCACTTTATGACTTATCTTTAACCTTGCGAATTGGCTTGAGGCGCTCTATTTTCATAGGTTCAAGAAGGATTAAGCCATTATGAAAACCGTAAATGACATTCGCGCAGAATTTTTAAATTTCTTTGAGAGTAAGGGGCACGAGATTGTGCCCTCCTCTTCTCTTGTGCCGCAGAACGACCCGACATTGATGTTTACCAATGCGGGGATGAACCAGTTCAAGGATGTTTTTACAGGCAAGGAAACAAGGCCCTATAGCCGTGCAACGACATCGCAAAAATGCGTGCGTGCGGGTGGGAAGCATAATGACCTTGAAAATGTTGGTTATACCGCGCGTCACCATACCTTTTTCGAGATGCTGGGTAATTTTTCATTCGGCGATTATTTCAAGGAAGATGCGATCGCGTTTGCGTGGGAGCTTATAACCAAGAATTTCGCGTTGCCGCCGGAAAAGCTTTTGGTGACTGTGCATTCTTCGGATGAAGAAGCGGCGGCGATCTGGAAGAAGGTTTCAGGCTTTAGTGATGATAAGATCATCCGTATTCCAACTGATGATAATTTTTGGCGTATGGGTGATACAGGGCCTTGCGGGCCGTGTACCGAGATTTTCTATGATCATGGCGAGCATATATGGGGCGGGCCGCCGGGTAGCGCTGAAGAAGACGGCGATCGTTTCATCGAAATCTGGAATAACGTGTTTATGCAGTATGAGCAAATTGATGCCGATACACGCGTTGATCTGCCAGCGCAAAGTGTTGATACCGGCATGGGGCTGGAGCGGATTGCCGCGACCTTAATGGGGTCAAACAATAACTATGATATTGACATTATGCGAAGCCTTATCGAGCACAGTGCCGATCTGACGGGCTATGATGTAAGTAGCGCCTCTCACAAGGTGATTGCCGATCATATCCGTGCGTCGGCGTTTTTGATGGCTGATGGCGTGATGCC
>JAHQVU010000001.1 GCA_019634145.1 Micavibrio sp.
AAATTTATTCAATTTTTTTAAGGAACTAGCCTAAAAATTATGCTTCGTCAGCATCTTTTTTCTTAGCTGCTGTTTTTTTCTTTGGCTTCTCTTCAGCAGTCCCTTCTTTTTCCTTCAATGCTGCGCCAAGAATGTCACCAAGAGATGCACCGGATTCAGTAGAACCGAATTCCTGCATTGCTTGCTTATCTTCATCCATTTCACGTGCCTTGATAGAGAGGCCAACTTTGCGAGCTTTCTTATCAAGAGAAACAACTTTCGCATCAACCTTTTCACCTACAGCGAAACGGTCTGGGCGTTGCTCGGAACGCTCACGTGATAAATCAGGTTTCTTGATAAAGCCTTTAACAGCCTCATTCACGCTAACCTCAACACCGCCTGAAGTGATCTCTGTTACTGTACATGTAACAACAGAGCCTTTCTTCACGCCTTCCATCGCACCTGCATTTGGATCATCAGCCAATTGCTTGATACCAAGAGCAACGCGCTCTTTGTCTGGGTCGATTTCAAGAATTTTAACCTTAACATTGTCGCCCTTGTTGAAGGCTTTCAGAGCATCTTCGGATTCATCATCCCATGAGATGTCTGACAGGTGAACCATACCGTCAATGTCTTCATCCAAAGCCACGAACAAACCAAATTCAGTAATGTTGCGGATTTCGCCTTCAAACACATCGCCTTCTTTATGATTTTGAGCGATTTGCGCCCATGGATTTTCCTGACACTGCTTGAGGCCAAGAGAAATACGGCGCTTGTCTTCGTCCACTTCAAGAACCATAACTTCGACTTCTTGAGATGTAGATACGATTTTTGCAGGGTGTACGTTTTTCTTTGTCCAAGACATTTCAGAAACGTGAACCAGACCTTCGATACCGTCTTCCAGCTCAACAAAAGCACCGTAATCAGCGATGTTTGTAATACGACCAGTGAATTTAGCACCGGTAACGAATTTCAATTCAACATCCTTCCATGGGTCATTCTCAAGCTGCTTCATACCCAGAGAAATACGCTGTGTTTCTTCATTAAAGCGGATAACCTGCACTTCTACAGTCTGACCGATTTGTAGCGCTTCTGATGGGTGGTTGATACGCTTCCATGAAATGTCTGTAACGTGCAATAGACCATCAACACCGCCAAGATCAACGAACGCACCATAATCTGTGATGTTTTTAACAACGCCTTGTAGAACCTGACCTTCAGCCAGATTGTCCATAAGGTCTGAACGGGCTTCTTCGCGGCTCTCTTCAAGAACAGCGCGGCGTGAAACAACGATGTTTCCGCGTGCACGATCCATTTTCAGGATGTGGAAAGGCTGTGGCGTGTCCATCAAAGGCGTCACATCGCGAACCGGACGGATATCCACTTGTGAACCAGGCAAGAACGCAACTGCGCCGCCAAGGTCAACAGTGAAACCACCTTTAACGCGGCCGAAGATAATACCTGTAACGCGGTCATTTTTCTCATGAGATTTTTCAAGTTCAATCCATGCTTCTTCACGACGCGCTTTATCACGTGAAAGAACAGACTCACCCTGACGGTTTTCCATA
Organism: Micavibrio sp.; assembly: GCA_019634145.1. Classification (GTDB taxonomy): domain Bacteria; phylum Pseudomonadota; class Alphaproteobacteria; order Micavibrionales; family Micavibrionaceae; genus TMED27. The sequence goes on from JAHQVU010000001.1 coordinate 1,548, forward strand.
CGCTCGACATATACTTCAACAGTGTCGCCGACTTTAAGCTCAGGGTCTTCACCAGGCTTAGAGAATTCTTGTAAAGGTACGCGACCTTCTGATTTAAGGCCTACATCAACCATAACAAAGTCATCTTTGATTGCAACGATCGTACCGTTTACGACGTTACCAGTAAAGCTGTCTTGACCTTTTAGGGATTCTGAGAGGAGTTGAGCAAATTCTTGTGAATCTGCATTGTCTTGGAGTCTTGCGGCTACACTTGCCATTTATTTATTCCATTTCATTTAGTTAGAGTTATCTTGTGCCCCCTCACTATTGAGCGGACACGATTTTGTCGACTATGCGGATTTAGACAAAAACTTGATTTAATCGTCTTTATAACGACAAGCGCTCTTTTATAATATCGAGTGCTTTATCAAGCATTTCGGCAGGGGTTAAATCACTGGAATCTATAGTGATTGCATCATCTGCCGGCTTCATCGGAGCGGTATCTCTAGCCGCATCCCGCGCGTCTCTTTCGCGCATATCCTTCAAAACCGCCGCCTTTGTAACGCTAATCCCTTTAGATTGCAACTCTTTTGTGCGTCTTTCCGCACGCACTTCATCGCTGGCGGTGACAAACAGTTTAACCGGCGCATCAGGGCATATGACTGTACCGATATCGCGACCATCCAAAATTGCACCCTTAAAACCCGCACCCGGATTGACTGCAAAGTTGCGCTGTAAATCTAGAAGTGCAGTACGAACCTTCGGCACTACGGCGACCTTAGAGGCCGCTTGCCCTGCCTCATCCAGACGCAAATCAGGATTATCTAGCAATGAAGGATCAAAGAAATCACGGCAAAATTCTGCCGCTTCGATCGCATCATTTTTATCAGACGGATCGCCAAAACGCTGCATAACTGTATGCGCGACAAAACGGTATAGCGCCCCCGTGTCGAGGTAAGCAAAACCGATTTTGTCAGCAACCTTACGCGCTAAAGTCCCTTTTCCGCTCGCCGCAGGCCCGTCAATTGCAACAATATTCATACCTATATTCCTTTTATATCCGCGCCAAGATCATTCATCAGCGCCACAAAATTTGGAAACGAGGTCGCAATCGGCGCGGCGTCGTCAATGGTGATCGGCTCTTCCGAAACGCAGCCCAGCACCAAAAATGCCATTGCAATGCGGTGATCCAGCGCAGTTTCAATCTCCGCTCCGCCCTTTGGTGGCTTGCCCGTGCCATAAATCGTAAGGCTATCCTCGCCCATCTCAAGCTTTACACCGCATGCTTCGAGCCCATTAGCAACCATCATCAAACGATCGGATTCTTTGACGCGCAGCTCTTCCAGCCCGCTCATATGCGTTGTGCCATCCGCACACGCCGCCGCCATTGCAAAAACCGGAAATTCATCAATCATGCTCGGGACTATTGCAGGGTCAATCGTGCAGCCCTTAAGAACAGCTCCACCGCGTACAACGATATCAGCCACTTCCTCACCGCCCTCAACACGCTCATATTCAAAGGAAACATCAGCGCCCAGCTGTTGAAGGGCACGGTATACGCCGTTTCTGCGTTCATTAACGCCAACACGGCCCAAACGCACCTCAGCGCCATCAATTAAAGACGCAGCCACCGCCGGAAACGCCGCAGAGGACGGATCAGCCGGTACATCGATCGCACAAGGCTTCATGTCCTGTTGCCCTTTTACACTGACAGCCTGCGCGCCATCCGCCAAATCTTCAACTTCAACCTCAAGCCCGAACGCACGGAGCATTTTCTCGGTATGATCGCGCGTAGGCTTTTCCTCAATCACAGTCGTAGTGCCCCGCGCATTCAATCCCGCCAGCAATACTGCCGATTTCACCTGCGCCGATGCCACAGGCAAACGATATTCAATTGGTAAAGCGTGTTTTGCACCCGTAACAGTCAGCGGTAAACGCCCGCCTTCGGATGCCTCAAATTGCGCCCCCATCTTCTCAAGCGGAGTAATTACCCGCATCATAGGCCGCTTGGTAAGCGATGCATCGCCTGTAAAAGTCGCCTTGATAGGATGCCCCCCGACCAACCCGATCAGCAGGCGCGTCGATGTACCGCTATTTCCCATCTCCAATGGCGTATCGGGCTGTTTCAAACCACCTATGCCAACGCCATGCACCTTCCACAGGCCGCTGCCGTCTTTTTCAATGTGCGCGCCCATGGCTTTCATGGCGCCTGCAGTGTCCAGCACATCCTCGCCTTCTAGTAAGCCACTGATAATTGTCTCACCAATCGTCAGTGCGCCAAACATCAATGCGCGATGTGAAATGGATTTATCACCCGGCACGCGCGCGGCCCCCTTAAAGTGGGTAGTTTTGTGGGATATCAGTTTCTTAGCTTTGCTCATGCCCTTTTTATAAGCGGCTATTCAGTCAAAAACAATCCGTTTTAAAAAAATCTTGATAAATTATGGAAACGGGACAAGGCATTAAAAATTATGGAGTGCAATAATAGGCAACGATCATGCAGATCTTTTTAATGAAATATCATTCAATGCAATGTGCTTTATGGAACGCATACAAATCGAAGCCTTATCCGAACGCATCACTGATATATTCTTAAAGCAAACGACTATAAAATAGTCACAGCCCTAAACGACCCCGCAAAAAAACATCAGCCTACAGATACCTTTAATTCAATCGATAAATTTTCACCTGCTGGAGACAATTTGAAAATTCAGAAAATATTGGGTAAAGACATTTCAGGCGTTGCACCCTTGCTGCACAATCCAAATTTAGGATGAAAATGAATCGAGTTTTCCGTTATATTCTTTGGCAAATTTAATAAAATCTGTCATCGGAATTGGACGCGAATAACGGAAGCCTTGCACCTCATCACATCCTTCATTCACAAGGAATTTCTCGTGTTCAACGGTCTCAACCCCTTCCGCAATAACTTTCAGACCCAATGCACGACCCAAAGCGATAATCGTACGCGCGATTGAGGCATCATCAGGATCATTCAGGGCATTACGAATAAAGCTTTGATCAATTTTCAAACGATCAATCGGGAATTGACGCAAATAGGACAGGGATGAATAGCCCGTACCAAAATCATCAATCGCCAGCTCAACACCCATCGCATGAAGATTTTGCAAGGTCTGGATAGTTTGATGAATATCATCCATAAAGACGCTCTCGGTCACCTCCAGCTCAAGCTTCTGAGGCGCAATACCATAGGTCTCAATAACTTCTTGCGTAAATGCACATAGATCACTTTGCGTAAATTGCGCAGGAGACACATTCACTGCGACACGAAAATCCAAACCATGCTCATCTTTCCATGACTTAACATCTTCACACGCGGTTTTCATCACCCACTCGCCGATAGGAACGATAAGCCCAGATTGTTCAGCAACAGGAATAAATTCTGCTGGTGAAATATAGCTGCCACCTTCTTTACTCTGGTCAGGCTTCCACCAACGTAACAACGCTTCCGCACCGATAATTTCGCCGGTCTTAAGGTCAAGCTGCGGCTGATAAAACAACTTTAATTGCTCTTGCTCCATTGCATCACGCAAATCACGCAGCATTTGAAAACGCGCTTGTACCGCGCGATCAAAGTCTTCGGAATATTCCTTGATTGAATCGCGGCCCTCTTCTTTCGCGCGATTAAGAGCAATATCAGCATTTTTCAAAACCTGATCTGGTTCTAGCCCATCATCCGGGAATGTAGACACGCCAATAGAGGCCCGAACCTGAAATGTTTCATTGAAAACACGAAATGGTTCTAGGCGTATAACATTAATAACTTTTTCAGCAACATCTCGCGAAGATGTTAATCCATGATTGCCAAGCGGCATCATAATCGCATACTCATCCTCTCCGCTTCGTGAGACAACAGCTTCTTCCGGCATCGCGGCCCTCAAACGCTTAGCCACCGAGCGCAAAATTGCATCTCCGACATTATGCCCCATAGAATCATTAATATCTTTAAAATGGTCTAAATCGATAGTAACAACCG
>JAHQVU010000041.1 GCA_019634145.1 Micavibrio sp.
CCATGCCTGGCATTTTTATGCCTGTTATAATCCCTTTTCGCTTTATTATGTCTTCGTTCAGATCAACCAGCTCGGGGCCCCACCTCTTGCCAAGGCGTGCATTTTCTAAACGGTCTATAAGCTTTGCTTGGTCGAAAGCTGAGAAAAGACTGAGCCAATTCATGCCCATCATTTCTTTATCAGTTATGCCCGTCATGCCTTTTGAGGCGCCGAGTGCGAAAGTGATTTTACCGCTTTCTGATATTTCAAGAAATAGATCAGCGGAGGCAAAAGCGAAAGCAAGAAACTGGTCTCGCTGTTTTTTTAATTTTGCGTCCGGATCACTCATAAGTATTTTTGTGGGCTAAGTTATTCTAAAAAATACAATAACATTAAAAACGCAGTTTATCCTAATACAATAGAAAAGTTATGGGCATTTTTTATTGCACTGGATTCTTTAAAGAGAATAGGGCTTTAAATTCTTATGAGTTAGGGCTAACATTTGGATGATTTTTTTATATTTCTAAAATTCTTGTTTTATCTTGCTAAATTTCTTGGAGTATTCTGGCCTGTGAATGTTGATGTGGTAGACCCTACAATCCATATGCTTTTTGCATTGGCTGTAACCGTACTGTCGGTTGCATCCTTTATTCGTGAGCGCTTTCCAATTGAGGTGACGAGCATTGCGCTTTTAACGTCTTTGCTATTATTCGGACAATTCTTTCCGATATTAAATAATGATGGCACGAACTTACTGGATGCGCGAAATATTTTGATGGGATTTGCGAATCCGTCGCTCATAGCTGTGTTGGCTTTATTGGTGATGGGGCAGGCTATGATTCAAACAGATGCCTTGCGCTTGATAACCAATTTATTCGTTTTTAACGAGAAGAACCGAATCTGGCTATCAATTACAATTTTGATGTTTCTTGTTTGTTTTTTGAGTGCGTTTATGAACAATACGCCCTTGGTTGTTATTGCTATCCCCCTTATGCAAGCTTTGGCTCAATCGGCAGGCTTTTCACAAAGTCGAGTAATGATGCCCTTAAGCTTTGTTGCGATCCTTGGCGGGATGACCACTCTTGTTGGTTCATCTACGAACCTTTTGGTTTCAAGTGCGATGATAGGCATGGGGTATGAGGCACTAGACTTCTTCTCCTTTGCAGTAGCCGGGTCAATTCTGGCGGCGGTTGGTTTTGTCTATGTTGTCTTTGTGTTGCCATGGATGCTTTCTGATCGTGGTTCTATGATGAGTGATTTTGCTGGGTCACAAAAGGAATTTGTAGCTGAAATTGATATTCCGGAGAACTCGCCTTTAATCGGGGCGGCCTACGTTGACGGATCTTTCGCGGATTTGGCTAATTTGAATGTTAAGTTGATCCAAAGATCGGGTCATTTGATCCTGCCTCCTTTTGAAAACTATGTTATCGAGGAGGGGGATATTCTGATTGTGTCCGCCAGCAGAGATGCATTGGGCCACATTTTATCCAAGTATCCGGGCTTTCTTCTTTCCGAAGAGCAATCGGTTGTAGTTACGAGCACTAGTAAAGCGGGGGAAGTTTCTGGTGAGTCTCGTTCTGCGGAAACGCGAGTGATGGCCGAAATTATGATTACACCTGCATCGCGTCTTGTTGATATGTCATTAGAGCATGTGAATTTTCAGCGTCAGTTCGGGACTATCATTTTGTGTGTTCAGCGCCGCGCTAAGGCGGTTCGTCGCCGTTTGGGACGTATTCGGCTAGAGGCTGGTGACGTGCTATTGGTTACCGGGGCGCGATCTGCTGTGGATGCCATGCGTAACAATACTGATGCTATCGTTCTTTCAGGTTCTAAGCGTGAGCTCCTTTTACCACGTAAGGCGCCCGTTGCAACATTGGTCTTTATATTTACGATTTTATCTGCGGCCATGGGGATTGTCAGTATTCCGGTTGCAGCGATTACTGGGGCGGCGATGATGATCGCGTTGGGATGTTTGAATATACGTCAGGCTACGCGTGCGATTGATCGAAAAATCTTTTTGTTGGTGGGCTCAATGCTTGCGCTCGGCGTTTTGCTCGAGGTTTCAGGTGCTGCCGAATATCTTGCTGAAATGCTATTAACACTTCCATTTGCGCAGGACCCCATTTCACTGTTGGCATTGCTCTTTATTCTGGTGGCTGTTGCGACGAATGTTCTTACGAACAATGCCTGCGCTATTTTATTTACGCCTATCGCAATGCAATTGGCGAATGTTATCGGGCCGATTGAGGGTATTGATGTTTCAACGCACTTCCTGTTTGCTGTTACGGTAATTTTCGGTGCAAATTGCTCCTTTGCCTCTCCGATAGGATACCAGACAAACTTGCTTATTATGGGGCCGGGGCATTATCGCTTCCGTGACTTTATAAAAGCAGGGGCGCCTTTGATGCTGTTGTTATGGGTTGTTTACATTCTCATTCTAAAATATTATTACGGACTTTAATTTTTAATACTTAAAAAGACAGAATAATGAAAATTTCTTCTTACAACCCTCAAGATCGATATCGTCGCCGTGCCGCAGATAGAATGGCGGGCATAATTACAGTGTTTATTCTTGTCGTGGTTTCATTCGCCACAGGATATCTCGTTGGTAATAAAAAGGCGGGGCATCAGGAGCGTTATTTAAAGCGTCAGGTTGAGCAATTGGAAGATGATAATTCCGGTATGCAGGATCAAATAACGGAACTGCGCGCGGAGACCCAAACGGCGAATGCCCGCTTTGAGCAATTGCAGGAACTTTATAACGAAACTGTTCCGGAAGGGCCAATGAAGGACCTTGTTTCATTGCTGAAAAAGCAAGTTGATGAGGGGCGTGATCCTGAACGCTTGGCTTTTCTGATCAGATCCGCTAGGCCGCCACGTAACTGTACAGAGCCGCAAACAAAGCGTTTTGTAGTGTCGACGCCAACATATCAGGGGCCTGATAGTAAGATTGTTCTTGCCGATGGAGCGTTGGTGGTTACGGCGAATGGGGCTTCTGCTATGAATGGTGAGGGAGCGCCAGAGGCGTGGTATGACCCATCTAAGTCGGTTGCTATCGAGTTTACAGGATTGGGCGGTAAGGCCGAAACAAAAAGCGGGGTTATGCCCATTCACCATTCTATTGTTATCGCGGATAAGGAATATAGGATGTCTGTTACCGAGGGTGCGAAATCTTTTGCAAAAATCAGCTTTGATAGTTGTGATTACCCTTGATAACCTTGATAAGCCTCAGGTGGAAGCTCAGGCAAATCAGGTGTGTTTGATAAATCCGGTTTTGGGAGGGATTTTAATAGCTCCTCGAATGTTGCCCGTAGTGAAAAATCCATAATGAATGGACGGTTGTTATAGTAAGTCGGGCTAGAGCCTTTTATCTCTACATTGTAGAGGGTGTTCGGGTAGTTTTCGAAAGTGGTAGAAACGGAAACTTCCTTGTAATTCAAATTTTTCAGTACATTTTCTACTGTTGGTTTGTCCTTTGTCGATGCAGGAATTAGAGAGAAAAATTCTTTCTTGTTAATGGCGAGGCGACCGGGCTGTGCTGTAGTCATGGCGAGTGATTTAAGTTCAGGAAGCCCGTCTGTAGTTGGGGTAAACTCACTGAAACCTTTAAAGAATATCTCCGGCGTTTGTGTTGCTATATCGAATTCGACAGTGTTTTCATTTGATTCAAAGTTAAGTTGAAAGCCTTGAATGCCCATATATGGTGCAAAGTGATCCTTTTGAACCTTTAGTGCGTCATGTTTGTTTAAAAAGCTGATAAGATTTCCTAACTTTGCACTATAAATATACCCTGAAAACTTTTCACGCTTTGTGAAACCTTCTATAGCGATTCCTAGCTCAATATCCTCATAGCCGGCGGCTTTTGTGCCGATGATGATAGAGGGGGTCAGTGCATTGCCTTGTAATGTAATCGCAGGGTTGTCCCAGGGTAGCCCTGCCATAATAGCGTTTCCGGCGCGTAATTCCCCATTTATTTGGGGCGGATTTTCGCCAGTGCCTATTATTTTCAGCTCACCGCTGGCGCGCGTTGCTTTTATTGTTGGTGTATCGAGACGGATGTCGGTTATCTCTGCATCTGCTTCCCAGTTCAGCGCGTGATTAATCTTGGCTGTAACTTTTGCTTGATAACGCATTTGGCGTTGTGTGTTTATAAGATCAAACCTTAACTCGGCACCATTTTTTGTAGAGTTGCTTTGCCCATCAATTTGTAGGGATATGCCGCCTGATCGTTCACTTTTAAGTGTTATTTGTGCATTTTTTACTAGCAGGTCTTTGCCGTGGAACATATTGGCGGTGATTGAATCTATGGGGGTTACGGACTGACCTGCAATACTAACGAGTCCGCTTTCATTAATTTCACCTATAAGTGTTAAGCCCTCAACTTCCAGGCGAGAAAAATGCTTGGATAGAGGGAAGGTGAATGGCGTAAATCCGGCGCTTATGCGATCAAGAGTGCTGAAGCCTTCCTTATCAAGTGAGATTTTTCTGTATGAAATTTTACCCCATCCGCGCTCGGGTTCGCTTAGAGTCGCATTTTCGAATCCTGCTTCATGAATAAGTTTTATGAGCCTATCTTCCGCTAATTTTGGGCTTAAAGCGGCCACAACCCCGCTCACGATTATAATGAGTGCTGTCAATATTATTAGGCCTGATAAGTAACGGGGTGATTTCATAGATTTTACTTAACCCGTTGTTTTCATTATTGCAATGTTTTTTAGACGTCGATATCACCGGCGAATTCGGCGTTATCCTGAATAAATTGGAAGCGCGGTTCGGCGTTTTTGCCCATTAGTCGCTCGACCAGATCATCGACATCGGCCATTGTGGCTTGTGCCTCTAGCGGGTTTTCTTCCTCGAACTCGTCTTCTGTCAGTGTGTTCGTTATTGCGGCGGCATCGGGGAGTTTAACGCGCAGAAGTGTGCGGCTTGCGGGATCCATAGTGGTTTCTTTGAGTTGCTTTGCGGGCATTTCACCAAGCCCTTTAAAGCGGCTGATCTCGATCTTGCTTTTGCCTTTAAAGGTCGTTTGCATCAGCTCATCCTTGTGCAGATCATCCTTGGCGTATGCGCTTAAATTGCCGCTGACAAGGCGATAGAGCGGTGGTTGTGCCAGGTATAAATGGCCGTTATCAATCAGACCGCGCATCTGTGAATAGACGAAAGTGATAAGCAGTGAAGCGATGTGTGCACCATCAACGTCCGCATCTGTCATGATGATAATGCGTTCATAGCGGAGCTTTTCAACGTCAAAATTTTTGCCTGAGCCACAGCCCAAAGCCTGTATAAGGTCTTGAATTTCTGAATTGGCGCGTATTTTATCTTTCGTTGCGCTGACAACGTTCAGGATTTTACCGCGAAGAGGGAGGATGGCTTGTGTTTCTCGGTTTCGGCCCTGTTTGGCGGAGCCGCCCGCAGAATCTCCCTCAACGATGAAGAGTTCAGTGTTGTCTGAATCTTTGCGTGAACAGTCTGCGAGTTTGCCGGGTAGTCGTAATTTTTGCGTTGCTGATTTACGCGACTGAATGCGGTCGGCTTTACGGCGCTGGCGCTCTTCCGCGCGCTCGATCATTGCATGGAGGAGTTGGTTCGATGCGGCTGGATTGGATGACAAAAAGAGATCAAATGCGTCTTTAATGGCTGTGTCGACCCATTTTGCAACAGCCGGAGATGCTAGTTTTTCCTTGGTCTGTCCCTGGAATTGTGGGTCTTTTATGAACACGGATAGGATCACGGCTGCACCGTTCATGATGTCATCAGCGGTGATTATGCCGGCTTTTTTATTGCCGCTCATTTCACCATAGCTGCGGAAGCCGCGAGAGATAGCGGTGCGCAGGCCGTTTTCATGTGTTCCGCCAAGGGGCGTTGGAATTGTGTTGGTGTATGTATGGGAGAATCCCTCGCCATCGGTTGGCCAAGTGATGGCATATTCGACGCGTCCTTCGCCATCAGGCAGATTGGTTTTGCCATGGAAAGCGGCGGGAATGATTGTACCGCGGCTTTTGAGTGTTGCGTCAAGAAAGTCCTTTAAGCCATTGGGGAAGTGAAATACGGCTTCAGGCTTTGCGGGTGAGCCTTCCGGGATGATTTCAGGTGCACATTTCCAGCGGATTTCAACGCCGGAATAAAGATAGGCTTTGGAGCGCGCCATTTGAAATAACCAACCGGGTTTAAAATGCGCTTTGTCGCCAAAAATCTCGGGGTCTGGATGAAAGCTCACCGTTGTGCCACGGCGGTTATGGATAGGGCCGAGGCTTTCGAGCTTTGAAACAGCTTTACCGCGTGAGAAGCTTTGGCGGTAGAGCTGACGGTCACGGGCAACTTCAACCCACATATCATCGGAGAGTGCGTTTACGACAGAAATACCCACGCCGTGCAAACCGCCGGATGTGTCATAGTTTTTGCCAGAGAATTTACCGCCAGAGTGGAGGGTGGTCATAATGACTTCCAGTGCGGATTTTCCTGGATATTTAGGGTGTTCGTCGATTGGGATGCCACGTCCATTATCGCGGATGACTAGGGAGTAGTCAGCTTCGAGCGCAATTTCAATCCAGTCGGCGTGACCGGCTACCGCTTCATCCATTGAGTTATCGAGGATCTCGCCTGCAAGGTGGTGCAGCGCGCGCTCATCCGTGCCGC
>JAHQVU010000042.1 GCA_019634145.1 Micavibrio sp.
AACCCTTTCTCGGAAGGCGAGCCTGTCAATTTCCGCGGGGCTAATTTAAGTGGTGCCAAACTGGTGGGCAGTATTGCTTCTAAAGCAGATTTTTCTGATGCCCTGCTTGCGAGTGCGAATATTAGCGGAGCAGATTTACGCGGCGCAATGATGGAAGGCGCTGACCTTACGAATGCTGAGCTTGGCGGCGCAATGCTTGAGGGGGCAAATTTCCGATCAGCTATTCTTGCTGGCATAGATGCTAAAAATATGGGTAACGCCGATGTTAGCGAGGCAATTACGGATAAAAATATCGGGCGCTCGGTTAATGATCTGGACGAGCCATTAGTTCAAATGATTGAAAATCATAAAGAATGGATAGGTTCAAAAGGCAAAGTTGGTAAGCAACTGGATTTAAGTGACATTGATATGCGCCGCATGAAAACACTTAAAGGCGAAACACTTACCGCTATGCGAGCTGTTAATGCTAAATTCTTCGGGATGAATCTCTATAAAATAGAGCTTCAAAGTGCTGTGCTGGATAATTCAGACTTTCGCAATTGTGATCTAGAAGAATCTGATCTTCGCGGCTCCAGCTTTAAGGGTGCTAACTTTTCTCACGCCAATCTCAAAAAAGCACATGCAGAGCCTTTAATGTTTGGTGAGGCCGGAGGCGGTAAGCGCTTTGCACCGTGTGATTTCGAAGGCGCAAAATTCCGCTACGCAAACCTTGTCGGCGCTCGCTTTAAAAGTGGGAATTTCAAAGATGTTGATCTTTCGTTTGCAAACCTGAGCGGAGCTGACTTGCGCGAGGCAGACTTCACAGGGGCAAAGATGGATAGTGTCAATTTAGAAGGCGCGCAGCTGGATGGAGCGACTCTTCCCCGCTCTACAAAATCCATCTTCAAGATACCCAAAGAGTAGATAAAACTTGACGAATTATGAATTTATACCTATTGTGGTGGGTGGTATTCACATCCATATACCTTGTGCGCTTTATACAAAAAAGGGCAAGACATGTCCGCTTGAACGCCCCTACATATTATAAAATGACGAACGAACTCGGTAACTCAGAAAAGCAATTAAAATCAATGGCTTAAAGCTTGTCTGTCAATTCAGGTACGATTTCGAACAAGTCTCCGACAAGGCCATAATCGGCAATTTCAAAGATCGGCGCATCGGCATCCTTGTTGATCGCCACAATAACTTTAGAATCCTTCATTCCCGCCAAATGTTGGATCGCGCCAGAAATGCCGACCGCGATGTAGAGCGATGGCGCAACAACCTTGCCCGTCTGCCCAACCTGCATATCGTTGGCGACATAGCCCGCATCCACGGCCGCGCGCGATGCTCCGATCGCACCGCCTAGCTTGTCTGCCAGCTTCTCGATAATTGCGAAATTCTCTTTTGATCCGAGCCCGCGACCACCGGACACAACGATGTTCGCTGAGGTTAACTCTGGACGGTCGCTTTCGACCACATCTAACTTATCAAAGCTGGAAAGGCCACTATCACCCTTGGATGAGATGTCCTCAATCTCCGCGCTTCCGCCTTCGGCTGCAACGGCATCAAAATTCGTGCCGCGCACGGTAATCAGCTTAATCCCATCCGATGATTTCACTGTCGCAATCGCATTACCGGCATAGACCGGACGCTCAAACGTATCGGCGTCAATAACAGCAGAAATATCTGAAATCTGCTGCACATCCAGTAAAGCCGCCGCGCGGGGCAGTACGTTTTTACCAAATGTAGAAGAGGGCGCTAAAACATGGCTGTAATCCTTGCCCAGATCGGCAATCAGTGGGGCGAGGTTCTCGGCTAAACCATGCCCTAACTCAGGTGCATCGGCCTTTAAAACCTTGGCCACGCCAGCAATTTTTGCCGCAGCGTCAGCCACTTGTCCACAGGACGATCCCGCGACCAGCACATGGATGTCGCCATGGATTTTGTGCGCCGCACCAATTGCATTTAAGCTCGCATTGGCTATCGTTTTATTGTCATGTTCTGCAATTACTAAAATGCTCATATCTATATCACCTTCGCTTCGTTTTTCAACTTATCCACAAGTTCATCCACAGAACTGACTTTCCCGCCACCAACGCGTTTTGGCGGCTCTACGACCTTAACAATCGATAGACGAGGAGTGTAATCAACACCAAGTGCAGCTGGCTCAACCACCTCAAGCTCCTTTTTCTTCGCCTTCATAATATCGGGCAACTTCGCAAAGCGAGGTTCATTGAGGCGCAAATCGGTCGTGATGATCGCTGGCGCTTTCAGAGATAGTGTCTCAAGGCCGCCATCAACCTCGCGGGTAACTTTCACCGCATCTCCGTCAATCTCGACCTTGGACGCGAAAGTCCCTTGTGACCAGCCGAGGAGTGCCGACAACATCTGCCCTGTCTGGTTAGAATCATCATCGATTGATTGTTTACCCATGATAACCAGATCAGGCTTTTCTTTCTCGACCAACGCTTTCAATGTCTTGGCAACAGCCAGCGGCTCAACTCCGCCCAAATCAATCGGCGCATCGGTTTTGACTAATATCCCGCGATCTGCGCCAATCGCCATCGCTGTGCGAATCTGCTCTTGCGCCTTTTCGGGGCCGATCGTGACAACGACAATCTCGCTCGCTTTACCCGCTTCTTTCAGACGCACGGCTTCTTCAACTGCAATTTCGTCAAATGGATTGACCGACATTTTAACATTCGCCAGCTCAACGCCGCTTTGATCGGCCTTAACGCGAACTTTAACGTTGTAATCAACAACCCGTTTTATGGGGACTAAAATCTTCATGATATGCTCCTAATGAGGTAATGCGAACGAGCGCCGCAAAAGAATTATGAGGTAAAGTATGCCAGAGCCAGCATAGCCAGCGCAAGCCCTTGTAGATAAACACGCGCCTGCATCAGGCGGTTACCGTATTTTTCGTTGAACTCGCCGCCCTTGGTCATGGACACCATACCGGTCGCCATAACAACAACCACGGCAATCATGCTTAAACCTGCTAGAATGAGAAAAACGATATTCATACATTTAATCTAGCGCATTTAGGCGGTGAGTAAAGACTTTTGAGTGCTGTAGTGCGAGATAAAGGTGGCTGTGTTGACATAATAGAAGACTGGGTGTAAAAGGAAAATGAAAAATATAGGAAGATACGATGCTTTTTGAATGGAAGCTTGCTGCGGATGGGGCATGGGAAAACGGAATAACGATTAAGGCAGAAGACAGCGCAACGCGTTTGGGTGAAGTTTTAGAGCGAGTTAAGTCATGGCCGCAAAATGTAGCTATCGAAGCCGTATTTGATGAAAGTGGAAACGGCGTGCCTGCGGCTATGTATGGTGTAAGAATGACAGAGCTTCCTAAAAGTACGCAAGCGCAAAAAGTGGCTGCATTGTTTAATCATGCAGATGAGTTAAAAGACGATACCCAGTGCTTGACGGCTATGAATAAACTCTTTCCCGAATATGACCTCTTTCCTAAAACGCCTAGCGCAATTAATATTGGACAGATTGATCTATGGGCTAGCTTTGGAGATTATACATTATGGACACTTGAAAAGGGTGTTGCGCTAGGTGCTGATGACTTGAAAAAAGAGGCACCGCGATATTTTGATGACGTGGAAAATCCGCTGGCGGTGGAAAAATGGTATGCCTCAGACGGTACTGAGCGCAGTGCCGACCACTGGTACAAAATCTATGTCTCTGATGAAATTGGATCAGGCCACAAAATTAACACAGATAAGTATCAAACGGCTCTGCAAAAGATGTTGGCTCCTCAATAGCGAGAAATGGTGGGCCCGGCCGGACTTGAACCGGCACGTCCATACGGACAACAGATTTTAAGTCTGTTGTCATGTTGTTATCCTGTTGTTTTTACTTGATATATTTTTATAACATAAAAAAGTGTGTAAGGAAATGTGTAAGTTTTTTACTCCACTACGGCTAATCCAAAAGGTGCGAAGACCTGTTTCCCATTGATCTGAACTTGAGCGAATAGCTTTAAATATCCAGCTTGCTCGGGTTCTATATGAAAGCGCAAGGTTGGGCCGCCACGTTCCGTGTCTTCCGTTGGCTCTTTGCCCATAGGGTGAATGTGAGCGATAGATGCATAATCTTCATAAAAGCCAACCATATGTGCGAAAGCTCCCATCACAGGCTCTAGGAAATCAACAGGCTGTCCGTCTTTGGTAATGCTCATATTGGCAAAGACAGCCTCACCAGCTTTTAAATCGCCTTCCAGTTCCAGCTTAAAATCATAACCTTGTGAAGAGGCTTCAAGGTTGATCGTTTTTTCAATCGGTTCATTACACTCTTCCGTACCCTTTAAATCGACAGGAATATAATGCTGGTGAGAACCTTTAAGCTGAACATCGACCCACGCCCGATACGAACAACCTGTTTGCGGTGTAAAGCTAAAAGCATATTGCCCTGTTGTTTTTTGAACGGGGTGTTCGTGGTGATAATCATTCAATCCCGGCTCAATAATCAGCAAATGAACGGGCTGTGTATGCACCACTTCAAATTGTGATACGTCAACAGGCTTGGCATGTTTGTCTTGGATAAACAAAAGCACTCCGTTTTCTTCGCCTATCTTTAACTCACTTGGAGAAATAGGCGTAACAACAAGTTCCGGCTTGCTATGATCATGCTCGCTATGATCGTGCCCCGGTCCGGCCCATGCGGGGTACGCTAAAATTGAAAGCATTGCCGTTGTGAGTAACGTTTTAAACATGATTTTTTTCCTTTTGATTAAGATATGAGAGAGAGGCTTTTTCACCGAACTTCCAAAACACCAGAGGCGTAACGATCAAGTTCAAAAGCGTGGAGCTAAACAGCCCTGAGAATATGACTGTGGCTACGGGACTAAGGATTTCCTTACCTGTTTCCCCTGCTGCCATCACAAGAGGCGTTAGAGCCAGTAGTGCCGTTAAAGCGGTCATAAGAACAGGCACAAGCCGTTCTTGCGTTCCGCGTTTAAGCATTTTGAGATCAAAGCTCTCGCCCTCATATTTCATAAGGTGGAGATAATGCGAGATCATCATAATGCCATTCCGCGAAGC
>JAHQVU010000043.1 GCA_019634145.1 Micavibrio sp.
CATTGGCGAATAGGCGAAAATGCCCTTCAAAGCGTTCATTGATGATGTCCTCATCCCAATAGGGCGCAGAATATTGCACCCGTGCGCCAAGGCTGCGCAGAGTTTTACGGAAATCACGCTCTGTAAAAAATGTATATTCAACGGGAAGCTGCGTTTCCCATTCCTTACGGTCATCTTTTCGCATAATGAACTCATACGCCCATTTATAGGGCAGGCGAAACAATCGCGTTGAGGGCACGCGCTGGGGCAATTCTTCGAGGAAAAATCCACCGCAGCCTGGGTCTTGTCGTGGTCTTGCGTGCTCTGCATACCAGGCCAGAAGATCAGCCTCAGACATTTCGCTCAAAGCTTCCCCACGGCTGGGTATATCAGGCATTTCCAGCAGCACGAATTCCTCTGGCGGTGGGCGTGCGAAATCACGAATAAACATAACGCCGTTTTTCTTTAGCATTTTAAACTGCTTGCGAAGCGCATCATGCACAATTTCTTCATTATAGCGCGAGCCTGAAAAAATCTCGTGCAGCACGTAAGAGCTTACAATCGCGTCCAGTGATTCCGGCTCGTAAATTTCGGATGATGCATCCCCGATTTTAAAGTCGAGGTTATGCAGTTTGTACTTTTCTTTGGCTTTATTGATCTGACGCTTGGACTTATCAAGGCCGGTGAATTTTACTTTTGGATACAGCGCGGCCATCGCATATGCCATGGCGCCGTCATGACAGCCAAGATCGAGCACTTTAGCGCCCTCATCGAGCAGCATATGCGACAGCGTAAACCACGCTTTTCGGATAATGACGGGGTCAATATCTTTCAACAAAAGATTGCGGCGCTCGATACGCGACAGCGCTTCGTGTTCAATGTCTTGATGGTCTAAATCTGCTTCGGACATATAATTTGCGGGCTTACGTCGTTGATTTCATAATTCTCTTATAGCCTATAGAGGTGGCTTAGGCTATATAAACCATATGAGAGCCCTGCTTGCAAAGACCGCATCTAAAATGATCGACACTATTTTGCCTTCGCGCTGCATTATTAGCGGCGAGATTGTGGACGGGCAAGGGCTGATTGCATCCTCTCAATGGGGAAGGCTGAACTTTATTTGCACACCCCATTGCGACACCTGCGGTTTTCCTTTTGACTTCGAAGTGTCTGAAGGTGCGCTTTGCGCCGCTTGTCTCGATTATCCGCCTAAATACGACAGCGCACGATCCGCCCTTGTTTATGATGATGTTAGTCGACAGTTCGTAATAGCTTTCAAACATAGTGATAAAACCCACTATGCCCCCGCTTTTATTCCTTGGCTCATCAGGGCAGGGCAAGAGCTGATTGATGAATCGGATGTGATTGTCCCTGTACCGTTGCATCCGTTAAGGCTTGTGAGGCGCCGCTATAATCAGGCCGCTTTGCTGGCGATGTTTTTAGGAAAAGAAACGGGCTTAGGTGTTGCGAATGACGCAATCCGGCGCACGCGCGCGACGAAGACGCAAGGGCATTTGAATATGGTGGAGCGTAAGAAAAACGTTCGAAAGGCTTTTGAAGTTAATCCGCGCCGCAATGATGCGATTAAGGGCAAACGCGTTTTACTTCTAGACGATGTTTATACGACTGGCGCAACCGTGAATGAATGCACAAGAGCTCTTAAAATAGCGGGCGCTAAAGAGGTGCATGTTTTGACACTCGCCCGTGCTGTCAAAGATGGATTTGGCTAAGCAATAAAAAAAGCGCCTCGAATAAAGCGCTTTAAACAACCTCTAAATAGGCTTAGCTTAGCCCGGCTCGATCATAGCTAGAATAGCGGCCTGATTATCCATCGCAATCTGATCAACCATTTGCTCCTGCTTAGGCTCAATCGAAATGTCAGCGTTTAGTGCATTTGCGTTGCTAAAGCCGCCTAAAGCACCACACAAAACTAAACCTGCAATTAATAAAACCGTCTTCATGGCAAAGCCCTTACTATTTAAAATATAGATCAAATTCTATATAAAAAAAGTTAACAAAAGGTTAATGTAAATAAGGGGGTTCTAATATAGAGCCTTGCGTAGAAACTCTGCACCGCTTTCAATCCCGCTGGGATCAATCGAATGCGGCAAACCCGCAACGCCGTGACCACTGACCTTCACGCCTGCATCTTCGAGAGCTTTGCGCGCACGGGTGTATTCATCAAAGGGCACGACATCATCGGCCTCACCATGCACCAAATGTACAGGAATCTGGACGTTGCCAACATCTCCGACCAAAGCGCCTGAATATCCCAATATGCCAGCAAGCTTCTGATCAAATCGCATACCGGCATAAAGGCTCATCATCGTACCTTGGGAGAAGCCGACGAGGGCGGTTTTATCAGCGCTGACCCCATACTTTTCCATTTGCTCTTTTATATAAGTACTCAATATTGGTGTGGCTGTTTGCACGCCCTGTAAGATCAGTATCGGGTCGCGCACCTGCAGTGAAAACCACTGAAAGCTGTCGGGATAGCCCGGCGGCACCATATCGCACGCAAAAGGCGCATCGGGTGAAACGAAGACTGTATCAGGCATATTCTTTGCCCACATCGGCGCGAGAGAAATAAGGTCGCGGCCATTAGACCCCAAACCATGCAGCAAGATCACCAAATTTTTGGGGCTGTCAATATTTCCGAATTCATAACTATTACTAATATTTCCTTGTGTCATTTGGATTTCATAGCATGGATTCTTTGCTATCGGAAGAGCTTGATGATTTTTCTACTTTCAGGTCAAATCGTGGTGAAGAATAACTCTATTTGGGCAAATCATAATTTATGTTAGAATGTCGCTCATAGCAGACAAAATGCTAAGGGAGGCATTCTAATATGGATTATGATCTACTTCACATTCAGGGCAAGCCATACGTTCTTATGCCCTTGCATGAATATCGCGCCTTTGTCGGTGGGCAAGCACCTGCCAATGACCTGCCTGAAAATATTCTCGATGCACTTGCGGCAAAACAAGAAAATTCTGTGAAGATTCTGCGAAAGTTTCGCGGTCTTACGCAATCCGATCTATCAAAAGAAGCGGGTATTTCGCGTCCCTATCTCACTGAAATAGAGACAGGCAAGAAAGACGGCTCCCTCCGCGCTATGAAGGCTATTGCCGGTGCGCTCGGCGTAAATGTCGGTATGCTGGCATAGATTTGACGCGTTCCGTTCATCGGATATTCTTACCCCATAAAAATAAGTATAGAATAGGGCGCGATGGCTGTATAGAATTCCCAACCCCGCTGGCGCGATCGCACCTACAGGGCGCTAGAGCAATTTATCGAGTGCGCATCTCAAATCCGTGATCAAATCATCGGGGTCTTCAAGCCCTATATGAAAACGCAGCATTGCGCCTTTATTCTCCCAAGGATTTGCGCTTCGGTACTTCTCTAGATATTGCGGTTGCAGCAAGCTCTCATACCCGCCCCAACTTGAGCCCACAGGAATAAGTTTTAAAGAGTTCACCGCTTCGCAGACAGCGTCCTTCGATGTTGATTTTATGAGCGCAGAAAATACACCGTTAGCGCCCTTAAAATCGCGTTTCCAAAGAGCATGGTTCGGGTCATCGGGAAGAGCAGGGTAAAACAATCGCTCGATTGCTGTATGGTTTTTAATGCCATCCAAAACCGCCATTGTATTTTCCTGCGCTTGCTTGAACCGCAGCGGCATAGTACGCAAACCACGAAGCGCAAGATATATATCATCCGGCCCTGCGGTCACGCCTAAATCATTGGCTGCCGCGCGCAAAGGTTTGTAATGCTCTTTATCACGCGCAACGGAAACCCCCATAATAATATCCGAATGCCCGCCGATATATTTGCTGCACGATTGCAAGGAGATATCAACGCCATGATCGAACGGCTTATACAGATATCCACCCGCCCAAGAGTTATCTATGATAGTCACGATATTTTTCGATTTCG
The DNA here is from genome assembly GCA_019634145.1 of Micavibrio sp. GTDB lineage: Bacteria > Pseudomonadota > Alphaproteobacteria > Micavibrionales > Micavibrionaceae > TMED27. Next base: position 3,919 of record JAHQVU010000043.1, read on the forward strand.
CCAGTTTTACAATCGCCGGAACATCTTGGATTTCAAATGTCGCAGAGCCTGGAGACTCCATGTAAATCACGGCTGTATTAGGCTTTAAACGCGCGGCCAAATCATCATGAGCGCTGTAATATTCAACATCTATGCCGTAGCGCGCTAGCATATTATTGCAAAAATAGCGCACAGGCGGATAAAGGCTATCAATTATTAAAACGTGATCGCCCGCTTTTAAAAACGCCAGCAAGCTCGTGGTGATGGCTGATTGACCCGATGGCGCAGCAATTGCGCCATAGCCGCCCTCAAGCTCGCTCATCGCTTTTTCAAATTGCTTCGTTATTGGTGTGCCCAAACGCCCATAGCGGTATTCGGTTTTTGGATCGGAGTAAGCCTCTATCGAGTCATATAAAATTGTTGAACTGCGGGAGATTGGTGGATTAACTACACCATAGTACTTATCAGGTTCCCGCCCCAAGTGAACAAGGCGCGTATTCTCGCCGAACGTGCTTTTATCCTTCAATTTTAAACTCCCGATCATGTGTTAAGGCAGGAATAGAATGCCTCGCTTTTTCAATCTCGTCCAGAGTGATGTCGGCATAAATAATACTTTGTTCACTGCCCGCTTGTGCCAGGACTTCCCCCCATGGCGAGATGATCATCGAATAGCCATAGGTTTTACGACCGCCTTCATGCTCGCCGCATTGTGCAGGGGCAATCACATAGCAACCTGTCTCAATTGCACGGGCGCGCAAGAGAGTCTCCCAATGCGCTTGTCCTGTCGGTACAGTAAAGGCCGCAGGTACGCTCAGGATATTCGCTCCCGCTTGCGCCAAAGCGCGGTAGAGATACGCAAAGCGCACATCATAGCAAATGCTCATGCCAAGCGTGAGCCCGCCCTCAAGTGGTGCAACCACCGCACGCTCGCCGGGTTTATAATCGCTGCTTTCCTTGTAAAATTCTGCGCGGGACAAAGTCACATCAAACATATGGATTTTATCGTAAGTATCGACGAGCCGCCCATCGGGCGCAAATAAATGCTGGCGGTTGGCCAGGCGATCTTCGCTAATCTTTACGCCGAGCGATCCGATTAAAAGCCATACGCCCAGCTCTTTTGCTAGAGCTGCATAATGTGCAATCGGTTTATGTGTCTGCGCATCGCCCGATATCTCCAGCTTGTCCTTAGCATAGCGGCGAATGTAATCTGTGTTTTCTGGTGTGGAGATCAGTCGTGCGCCATTCTTTGCCGCCTCGCGGATGGCACGCGTCACATTGGATAAATTCTCATCAATGTCCGCTGTGGCTGTGGTTTGGATGCAGGCAGTTTTCATAAGTTTGACGCGATCGTGTTTTTATTTTATGTTCTTTAATATGTCTGATCTTAAAAAATCATTTACGACCGTAGCAATATATCACGAATCCGACGAAGAGGGGATATCACATAGCTATGATGTCATGAATCCTGAGGATGGATCATGGCGTTCAATGAGCATTGCCTTTAATCCTATAGATCCACCAACGGGATTTAAAGACGGTGAAAAAGTTGTGATCAAATTCAGCGATGTTAATGAAAATGGCGAGCAGTCATATCAAGCTGCCCACTTGCATTAGATAATTTTAAAGTCCCAGCTTCTCATTGAGCTCGCCACGATCATCCATTGCATATAAATCATCACAGCCGCCAACGAGTTCACCATCAATGAAAATTTGTGGAACGGACTTAGGTCCACCTGTGCGTGCAATCATCTTTTCGCGCGCTTCATTATCGCCTGTAATATCATAGCCAATATATTCGACATCTTTCTCGTCCAATAAAGCGCGTGCTTTTAAGCAAAATGGGCATGTTGTCCAATAATAAATCTCTACCTTTGCCATCGCATAAACTCCTCTATATAAATATTCTTGAATATTACTTAGAGCAAAGCAGGTCATGAATCAAATTGATATTATAATTTCCGGCGGCGGCATAGCGGGCACAACGCTGGCGCTTTTATTGGCGCAAAGCGATTTCGATGTCGCACTGATCGAGCCTTTTCCTCCAAAGCAGCCGGGTCAAAGTGCGCGCACCGTGGCGCTGATGCAAAGCTCACTTAATGTGATTAATGCCTGCGATGGTATTTGGGCGGAAATTGCTGATCTTGCAACGCCGATGGAGAAGATGCGCCTTATCGATATCTCGCGTCCTGTAAAAGAGCCGGTCATCAGCGAGTTTGCCGCGTCTGACATAGACATGAATGCATTCGGCTATAACATCCCTAATGATCATTTGCGTTTCAGCCTGTTCGAAAAGGCGAAGACGCATAAGCGCGTCACTCTTTTTGCAGACGCGCTTGAGAGCTATGAGCTTTCATCATCCCACATCAAGGTAAGGCTAGCGGATGGTAAGGTCATTGATGGCCGTCTCATCATCGGTGCGGATGGACGCGGCTCGAAAGTGCGCGAGATCGCAGACATCAAAGCAAAGAAAAAGCCCTATGATCAAATCGCGATCACGTGCCTGATTAATCACAATCGCAGCCACGAAAACACCTCGACCGAATTCCACAAATCCGGCGGCCCTCTCGCGCTTGTGCCGCTTATAGGCAATCAATCCAGCGTCGTATGGGTTGAGAACAAAGAGCGCGCCGAAGAAATTATCCGCCTGCCCAAAAGCGAGGTCGAAGAAATGCTGATGGAAAAATCGCAAAACATCCTTGGCGCAATCACCTTGGAAGGCGGGCTGGAAAGCTGGCCGCTTTGTACGATCAAGGCCGAGAAGCTGACAGCACCGCGTTGCGCTTTGATCGCTGAAGCTGCGCATGTTATGTCACCCATAACGGCGCAAGGGTTGAACTTATCACTACGCGATGTTGCGGCCTTGGCTGAGATATTGGTCGACCATGCGAGGCTCGGTCTTGATATCGGCTCGGCTAGCGTGTTGCAAAAATACGAAGCCTTGCGCTTCCATGATGTCGGCTCCCGCATCTTTGGCGTTGATGGGATGAACAAACTTGTCAGCTCTGATCGAAAAGGGGTTAAGGAGCTGCGTCGTCTGGGACTTAAAGCAATCGATAATTTGCCGCTTTTAAAAAACTACGCCATGCAGATTGGCCTTGCCCCGCAAAAGGATCTCTCGCGGTTGGGTAAGGGCGGGGTTCTTTAGCGATTACCTAATGCTATTAGCAGGACTGTTTGGCTCTTCCCCTTGTTTATTAGGTGCAATCTTTCCGCTTTCAAGACCTTTGTTTAAATCCTCAGCAACCGATCCAAGGGTATGCTTTGGATTTAAGATACTTATCTTTTCAAAAATTTTTTTTAGTGGTGCATAAATTTTTTTTCATAGCAACTTATTACGCAAGTCGACTAAATATGTCAATAAAATAATTGTGGTAAATGGCCACCTAGGCAAGAAAGGGCGCCCCAATTTCGCCGCAAAATCGGCATAAATTTTCCAATATTCTGTGCTGCGCTGCATCTTCGAGTATGTGGCGGCGCACAATAAATTTTCATAACGTATTGATGTGCATGGATAATTACTCCCAGCATTTTTTGAATGCTGCATTGCAGTTTACGTAATGCAGCATAGTTACCCTTAGGCGTGCAGCAAAAATATGGTATAATGAAGTTATCAGATTCGCGAGGTCTGATCCGCTCATAGGACGCGGGAATCATCCCGCGCCTTCTTCAGGCCTCCGCCTACGATCCCTGTAGGTTCATGAAAGGAGACTCTTATGGAGAGGATGACTACAAGTATAAAACCACCATTAGAACAGTGCCCCGCACTTATATTGAATGCGGACTACAGGCCACTGAGCTATTTCCCCTTATCCATATGGTCTTGGCAGGATGCTGTTAAGGCCATTTTTCGTGGTACTGTCAACATCATCTCCGAATATGAACGCACGGTAAAATCACCGCACACCGAGATGAAATTGCCAAGTGTGCTGGCGCTGAAGGAATATGTACATGTTAGCCGCGCGCCCGCTTTCACCCGCTTTAATGTTTTCTTGCGCGACGAGTTTTCATGCCAATATTGTGCGCAGCCATACAAAGCACGTGAGCTGACATTCGACCACGTTATTCCGCGCTCCAAAGGAGGGCGCACGAATTGGGAGAATATCGTGGCCGCATGCCAGACCTGTAATCGTGACAAGGGTGATGCCATGCCACGCGAGGTTAATATGTTTCCGATCCATGAACCGCGCCAGCCGAGTATTTTCGAGCTGCAGCATCATGGACGTAAGTTTCCTCCGAACTTCCTGCATAACAGCTGGAATGATTTTCTGTACTGGGATACAGAACTGGAGGATGCATAGAGTTTACGGCTTTGCGCGAATAACGGAGAACGGTTTAGAAATTTCTCCTTAAAGTCGCTCTAAAGTCGAAATGCAAAAGAAAGGTTCTTTTGCAATTTAACCGGCGCGAAAAGCGTCCCTATGGTGGGATGGCAGCGTCTTAAAAAACCGAAGGTAAGGCCGCAGGGGCGATCCTTCGGGTGCGACGAAAGGAGAATGTCATGTTTAAACACATAACAAATCTTGCACACACGAATACAACAACAGAAGCGTTGGGATTTTTCTTATTCCACACAATCCTTCTGGTTGGACTGTCAACATTCCTGGGTCACTATCTTCTGACCTTTGGCGTGATTGACGGCACAATCGGTAGCTTCTTTGACGGCGGAAATGTGCACACAATGATTGGCACAGGCTGGACGCTTATTCTTTCCAGCATGGTTCTTGCCGGTAAAAAAATGACCAACGATATGATGGCTGTGATCATCATGTTGGTCGGTGTGTATCTATCCTATACCGTGAATGTAATGCTGGGTATGGTTGTTGTGGGCTACCTCACAACCCTTGGCAAATCATAGGATGATTTAACGTCCACATAAGGGCGTTGAGACTTATAGAGATCGGGCTGCTTGTATATGGTGGCCCGGTTTTTTATGGATATTAATTTCCGGGTGTTTGTATATTTATCTTAAGTGGCGTGACTTCGAATTCTCTATCTGGATGTTGCGCGTCAGAATGCTGTTCGATAAGCTGTTTTGCGGTAGCTTCAACGGAGACGCTATTACAAAGTTTATCTGTTTGGTTGATATACGGCGATACGACGTTACCCACAGAGCTTCCATTCAATACATTTTCAAGATGTGATATTGAAATGAAGGGCTTATTAGTCTCGCCATATGTGTGAATAATAAGGCCTGCTCCGTTTTCGGTATCGCCGAAATGCTCGAAGCTTACAGGGATGATATCGCCGTGTTTGGGATGATTTTCCGTCTTACTTGCGTCTAGTTCTAGAGATGTTACACCGCCTGTAAGGCGATTCTGTATCAGAGCAGCATTAGGAATATGCTCTAAACCTTTTACGTCTGAAAAATCATTTCTTAAGTTTACATCGCATCCTATTGTATCAGGATTGTCTGCCATTATTCTTTACCCTTTATCCGCTAATTACTATCTATGGCTAAATTATATATATAAAACATTAAGATATGGTAAACGCGCTGCCCAGCTATATATCCCTCTTTGAAAGCGTAGCGGGGGCGGTGTTTTTGAATGTATTTTTAAATGTATCGGGAAGCCGCTTATAAGCATTCACTTGCTTTACCATTGCTGTGTAAGTTCTTTGTAGATCATCGGGTGCCGTAACTTGCCCCTGAAAATAAGCAGCCAAACAGGATATAGCTCCTTCGTTATTGTCTCGCTTTACATTGTTGCGAACATTAGCCATGACATGTCGGGGAATAACCCTCTTCACATCTGCGGGATCATAATCGCCTTCTAACGCAAACTCTAAACAGGCGTTGAAAATAGATTTTAAAATATTGCAGGGTTTATTCATTGTCGATATTATGTATAATATTTTAGCCAAAAAGTCAATATACTCTATGTAAACCTTGACAAAGCCAGTGTTTCCGCGCTATTCAGCAATAATCATCATCACGATTTATAAGAGTAAGGCGCACGATATGTTTAATGACATGTTCAATTTTGGTAAAAAACGCAGCAACAAAGAAGCGGCTGTGTTTGTGATTTTTCACTCAGTCCTCGTTTTGGGCTTCATGGCGGGCTTAAGCCTTCTTGGCGTTTCCTGAAGCCACGAAGCTATAAACGCACAGCGCAAATAGCCCGAAACACACAATCACGTTGTAATTGGCCATAGACAAGCCGATCAGCGGGTCTTGCCATGGAATTTCTGAACAATTTCCCGTGGGGGCACTCATGATATTCTCTAAAATGGATTGGGTGCCGCCTGTGAAGTCCGCAGGAACCTTGCAGCCCGCAACGCCGCTATCCCACCATTTGCGCTCGATCCCGCTGTGATACAGGGCAATGCCCGAATTGATCGCCATCGCCAGGCCACTAAGGCCGATCGCGGCTTTCTTGAAACGTTTGGCGAGCAGGGCGACGCCCGATATCGCAACCACCGCTGCATAAGGCCAGCGCTGATAGATGCATAAAATGCACGGCTCTAATCCCAAAAACGCTTCAGAGGCAAAAGCCGCCGCCAATGCTGTGAGTGATATCACCAGCAGGAAAACAAGGGTATGACAGGGCGTTAATTTTGAAATGCTCATGATATACGAATCGTAACGGATTCAAATGATTTTGAAAACCTAAAGAAAGGATTTAATGAAATCTTTAATGAGGTCAATCCCCTCTGTGCCAAAATATATAGTGGCAAAAACTAGCATTGCTATCCATAAAAGGCCAATTACCATTCCGCCGATAACCGCCAAACCATCATGAAGCACAAGGCCAAGGCCGATCATCGCAATACCAAGCGATGGTATAGTGTTAGTCAGGGGCAGGGG
>JAHQVU010000044.1 GCA_019634145.1 Micavibrio sp.
CCGTGATAGGTGTTTAGCCACTCTTTTTCTGCATCGCCGAGCATCTCGGTCACAATTAAACGCCTGTCTATCGGTGCAAAGCTTACGGTTTCAAAACCTAATATGACCTCGCCCGTATCGTGGTTTTTGCCCTTTTCAACGACCAATACAAGATTTTCAATACGGATGCCATAGCCGTCCGTTTTATAATAGCCTGGCTCGTTAGAGAGTAGCATTCCGGCCTCCAGCGGTTTTTTGCCGCGCGGGGATATGCTGGCAGCTTCTTCGTGAACGCCCAGATAACAGCCCACGCCGTGCCCTGTCCCGTGGGCAAAATCCAGCCCCGCAGCCCAGAGAGGCGCGCGGGCGAATGTGTCGATTTGTGCGCCGGTCGTGCCCGCAGGGAAGTGCGCAAGGGCGAGATTGATGTGGCCTTTAAGCACCAGCGTAAAGCGCTCTTTCATCTCGTCGGAAGGATTACCAACCGCAACTGTGCGGGTGATGTCGGTTGTACCTGCGGCAATGCCGTGCATTTCGAAATACTGGCCACCGCTATCAATGAGAATTAAATTCTCATCATCAACATAATCAAAGCGCTCAGGCGTTGCACGGTAATGAACGATCGCGCCATTTGATCCAAAGCCTACGATGGCAGGAAAACTCTCACCGCGGTAAGCGGTGCTTTCGCTGCGAAAATGGTCGATTTTCTCACCGATCTCGACCTCACTGGCTTTACCCGGCGCGCCTAAGGTGTCGAGCCAGAAAAGGAACTTACAAAGCGCCAAGGCATCGATTTTATGGGCGCGCTTGAGAGCGGCTATTTCTGCTGTGTTTTTTATGGATTTGGGGCGGATGCATGGATCGGGCGCATCGATTAAGCGTATATTGCGCGCCTCGCAGGCATCTTTGAACCAGATGGGCGTGTGCGTGAAATCCAATAAAACATTGCTATCAGGCAGCCTCTCTGACAAGTCATCCAGCGCGCCCTCCAAAATATTTCCGGATACCGGCATAACCAGATCGCCGAAGTGCGCGCGTAAACCTTCATGAATGCGGTGCGGATCAATGATCAACTGGCAGGGACTTCCATCGGCATATACGATGGCATAGGCCAAAACAGCAGGCGTGCAGGGAATATCGCTGCCGCGTATATTGAGCAGCCAACATATAGAATCGGGAAGAGTGAGAATGCAAGCAGCAGCTTTCTTCTTCTTAAGCTCTTTGGCAACCTTATCCAGTTTTGCCTTTAAACTAACGCCTGCAAATTTATCGGGGAAAATGAGAATGGGCGCGCACGGCTGTTTGGGGCGATCGAACCAAACGCGGTCAACGAGGTTTTGCACGCTTTTGAGCTTCAAGCCTTTATCAATGAGTTTTTGAATTTGCTTGGGGGGGTGAAGCATGGGGTCATAACCGATTATATCCCCCTCATCACTATTATCGGCAATCCAATCTTCGATTGAGACTTTTGTGCTGTCTGCAGTGTCGAAGATGTCTTTATCGACTTGCCGTTCAAGCTGAATTGTATAGCGCCCATCACTCATGACAACTGCGCGCTCTTTCAAAACGATTGCAATGCCGGCCGAGCCAGTAAAGCCGCTGATCCATTTAAGCCGTTCGGCGCATGGCGGCACGAACTCGCCCTGATACTCATCGGCGCGGGGGATAAGAAAGCCATCGACTTTCTCTTTTTCTAACTCTTTTCTGAGGTGGGCGATTTTATCTTCGTGTCTCATGGATTGTATTATGAGCGCGATTTGATACTCTTGGCTAGCGCTTTATTGAAAAAAGGAAAGCAAAAATGCCCTATCTTTTGCTCGTTATCGGACTGCTTATCGGTTTATTTGCCTTCTATCGCTTCTTTATGAATGCGAAGGTGCGACAGATTAAAGCGTTGTTTTTAAGCGTTTTTCTAGCCGCGATAGCCATCGCTTTACTGGTGCTCGCGCTCACGGGCAAATTGATTGCAGCTCTTGCTTTGTTAATCCCGCTGGCGCCTGTTTTGCGCTCAGCATGGATTGAGTGGAAAGGCTCCGGCGAATCTCAGAAAGAGAATGTGCCTCAACAGATGACGAGAAATGAGGCCTACAAGGTCTTGGGTCTGGAGGAGGGCGCGAGCGAGGAGGAAATCAAAAGTGCGTATAAGAAGCTGATGCAAAAGGTGCATCCCGATGCTGAAGGATCCGAGTGGTTGGCGGCAAGGCTAAATGAAGCGCGAGATTTTCTCATAAAAGCAAAAAAATAGCATAACTTGCATTTTTTTAGGGAACATGCGAGAAGATTAAACGTTTTGCAGGTGCGAAGTCGCACATAATTTTAACTCGCGTAAAGGTTTATATCTCATACTATGACATCCCAAAATACAAAGCGTATTATCCGTAAGGCTGTTTTTCCGGTCGCAGGTCTCGGAACCCGATTTCTTCCCGCCACAAAGGTTATGCCGAAAGAAATGCTGCCAATTAATGACCGCCCGCTGATCCAGCATGTGGTCGATGAAGCGCGTGAGGCGGGTATTGAAGAGTTTATCTTCGTAACTGGCCGCCACAAAAATATGCTTGAAGAGCATTTTGACTATCAGCCAGAGCTTAAATCTACGCTTCAAAAACGCGGTAAGGACGACATGATCGCCAAGGTCGAGTATTCCGAAATGCCTGCAGGTCGTCTATTTACAACGCGCCAACCACGCCCATTGGGTCTGGGGCATGCAATCTGGTGTGCGAAAAAACTGGTCGGTGATGAGCCGTTTGCCGTTCTTTTGCCTGATGTATTAATTAATAATCAAGGTAAAGCCGGATGCTTAAAGCAGATGGTTGATATTTATAATGAGACAGGCGGCAACGTGATCGCGGTTGAAGATGTTCCGCGCGAGGAAACCTTTAAATACGGTATCGTTGATGTCGAAAGTGAAAAGGGCGATTGCATGACGATTAAGGGCTTGGTTGAAAAGCCTGCCCCTGAAGATGCACCATCAACGCTGTCCGCGATTGGCCGCTATATCCTTCAGCCTGAAGTGTTCGAACATCTGGCAGCCTTTGAAAAAGGCGCAGGCGGCGAAATTCAGCTGACCGATGCGATGGCGAAACTGATCGGGCGTCAGCCCTTCAATGCGACGCGCTTTGCTGGTAAGAGTTATGATAGTGGCTCGCGTCTGGGGTTCATTCAAGCCAACCTTGCTTATGCCACACAAGATGATGAAATCGGTGAAGCCGTAAAATTACTCATTCAAAATATGGCCAAAAAACTCAATAAAGGAGAAATTAATGTTGCCGCAGAGTAAGACTGTTGATTCTAAAGCTTATACGTTCGATCCAGTTATCCTGCGCGAATATGATATTCGCGGGCAGGTGGGTAAAAATTTAAGTACTGATGATGCTTATGCGCTGGGTTTGGCATTTGGCACATTCGTACGCCAAAACGCCGAAGGTGCAAAAGATGGTGCAAATCTTTGTGTCGGCTATGATGGTCGTCACAGCTCTAATGATATGCAAGAGGCGCTTGTTAAGGGTATGATGGAAAGTGGTAATAAGGTCGAGGTTATCGGTCTTGGTCCAACGCCAATGCTTTATTACGCGGTTAAATCCCGCAAGGCGCATGCAGGTATCATGGTGACTGGATCACACAATCCGTCAGATTATAACGGCTTTAAAATGACGTTGCAGACCGGCCCAGTGTTCGGTGAAGTTATTCAGAAAATCGGAAAAATCGCCGAAAGTGGCGCGTTTGAAAGCGGTAAAGGCTCAAAGTCCGAAATCGACATTAAAGAGGAGTATGTCGAGCGCCTGATGAAGGATTTCACAGGTACGCGTGATATGACAGTTGCTTGGGACGCCGGAAATGGCGCGGCAGGCGAGATCGTCGAAATTCTGACCAAGCGTCTGCCCGGCGAGCATCACTTGTTATATACCGAAATTGACGGTGATTTCCCCAACCACCACCCTGATCCGACCGTAGATAAAAATTTGGTTGATCTGCAAAAAGTGGTGCGCGAGAAGGGCTGTGATCTTGGAATTGCGTTTGATGGCGATGGTGACCGCATCGGCGTGGTCAATGAAAACGGCGATGTTCTGCGCTGCGATATTCTTTTGACCATCTATGCCAAGGAAGTTTTGAAAAACCACCCGGGTGCACCGATTATCGGTGATGTGAAATGCTCGCAAGTGATGTTTGATGAGATCGAGCGCATGGGCGGAAAGCCGGTGATGTGGAAGACTGGACACTCTTTGATTAAGGATAAGATCGCCGAGACGGGATCTCCACTAGCGGGTGAGCTCTCAGGTCATATCTTCTTCGCCGATAAATATTACGGCTTTGATGATGCGCTTTATTGCGCGGTGCGTTTGCTCAACGAAATTGCGGCGAGTGAAGGCGCGATGTCAACTCTGACGAAGCATTTGCCAAAGCAGTTCGATACACCCGAAATTCGTATTGAAGTTGATCGCGAGAAAAAATTCGACCTCGTGCCGCAGGTTATCGAGAACGTAAAAGGCAATCTGCCTACCGAGATGAGTGTTAGCAACATTGATGGTATACGTGTATCGAGCGCCGATGGTTGGTGGCTCATACGTCCATCCAATACGCAAGATGTTTTGGTGTGCCGCGTAGAAGCGTGCTGCGAGGAATATCTCGAAACGCTCAAATCAATGGTTGCCACTGAAATCCGTAAGCTTGGATATGAGGTGGACTGGTCCGGGAATGCAGGGCACTAAAAATTCGTAATACATGAAATATAGGGGGGGCGCGAATATTTGTTCGTGCCCTCTTTTCGCATCCCACAAAATGCGCTATGATTCGCCTATGAATGCTACATTAGATACACACGTCCTCGAACTTCTCACTTCCAAAATCTGTCATGATTTGATCAGCCCCATCGGTGCGGTCAATAATGGCATCGAATTTATGGTCGAAATGGGCGGCGGCGATGAAGCCACAGATTTGATCGCTTATAGCGCGAAATCAGCATCCTCCAAGCTGCAAGCCTTTCGCATGGCCTATGGCGCGGGCGGGGCAGATGGCAGCATCAAGCCTGAGGATGTGCATAAGGCCGTCGAGGCGATGATTGAAGCAGATGGCAAGGTTAAACAGGTCTGGGACCCGTATGCGGATTTCGGCTATGGGTTTGAGCGCCCTGAGGGGTTCGCAAAGGCGCTGATCTGCGCTTTTCTATTAGCGCTGGATAGCCTCCCAAAGGGTGGTGAGCTTGATATTGAGGGTGTTCAAGGCGGCCTTAAGGTTGTGGCAACTGGCCAGAACGCCGTATTCAAGGAGCTTGTACCGCAAGCGCTTATGGGAGATGTCGAAACATCGCAGCTTTCACCTAAAATTATTCACGCTTATGTATCCGGCTTGCTCTTAAGGCAATATGGGTTTATAATAACTGCAGGCGATCCCGCCGACAACGCTATCACCATTCTATTGCACTACCCAGTACAATAAAAATTCAGACAGATTTTACGCCTATTAAGCTTTTTCACGGCTATTTTATACCGACGTATGTATTTGTGATAAAAGTTTAATCACTGTTTAATAAAAGTCCTGTATTCTTATATGTGCCTCGAGAAAAGCAATAGGCTGGACGCTGGCGACCAGATGAAAAGAGCACAAAGAAGTAGGGCCAAGAACATGGATGATTTAATCGTTGAGTTTCTCACCGAAACAAATGAGAGTCTGGAAGAACTGGATCTCGATCTCGTAAACCTTGAACAGAACCCCAATGATGCAGCTTTGCTGGGGAAGATTTTTCGCCTCGTGCATACGATTAAAGGAACGTGTGGCTTTATTGGTCTGCCGCGCCTTGAAAAGGTTGCGCACCATGGCGAGAACGTTCTTGGGCGCTTTCGTGACGGCGATTTGGAAGTTTTGCCCGAATATGTAACGCTCATTTTTGAATGTATGGATGCAATTAAATTTATTGTCTCTCAAATTGAAGAGACAGGTTCTGAGCCTGAAGGCGATGACAGCGTGCTGATTGCCAAGCTTGATGCGGTTTATGAAGGTAAGGGGCTCGAATCTGCTGGTGCGCCTGCTGCTGAGGAGGTTACGCCGTCTTCGGAAGAAAAGCCCGCAGAGGCAGCTGTTTTGGCGGGCACGATGACACAAGAAGAGTTGGACGCGCTCGATGAAGCCTTCAACAATACACCGGGGCCTGAAGGTATGGATACACCTGAGTCCGCAGAAGAAAAGCCCGCAGAGCAAGCTGTTTTGGCGGGCA
>JAHQVU010000045.1 GCA_019634145.1 Micavibrio sp.
CCCATTCGCTTCGCGAATGTAACTATAATCAAGCGAGTTCGCCAAAATCCTGCATTTTGAAAAATTGCACGGCTACCGCAAAAATAGAAAAATGGCGCGAGTGACGAGACTTGAACTCGCGGCCTCCGCCGTGACAGGGCGGCGCTCTAACCAACTGAGCTACACCCGCGCATCTGAAGTGAGCTTTATATATCGATTATTGCCCTACTCTGTCAACGCTCTTTTTCACAAAAAAGCGAAAAATTACGCAGCCAGCTTTTGTTCAGGCTCCTCATAACTCATATTAAGCGCCTCTGCCACCGCGCTATGCGTGATGTGACCACCGCATATATTCAAGCCCTTCATAAAGCTTGGATTATCGCGCAGCGCTTGTTTCCAACCCTTTTCCGCCAACTGCAAAGCATATGGCAGCACAGAATGATTGAGCGCCAAGGCAGATGACAACGGCACCGCGCCCGGCATATTCGCCACACAATAATGCACAACATTATCAACGATATATGTTGGATCATCATGGCTGGTCGCCTTGGACGTTTCCGCACATCCGCCTTGATCAATCGCGATATCAACAAACACACTGCCGGGAATCATCTCGACCAAATCAGATTTCTTAAGCAATTTCGGCGCTGATGCTCCGGGAATCAGAACCGCCCCGATAATCAAATCTGACTGGCGCAAAGAACTTTCCAGAACGTCCGTATTCGAATAAACAATGTTCGCGCGACCATGGAAATACTCGTCCAGAAAACGCATACGCTCGTTATCGCGCTCAAGTATAGTTACATTTGCGCCAAGCCCTGTCGCCATCTGCGCCGCATGAAAGCCCGCAACGCCTCCGCCGACAATCAAAACTTCGGCTGGTTTAACCCCTGGCACACCGCCAATTAAGCGGCCATTTCCACCCATATGTTTTTGTAAATTATATGATCCGACCTGCACCGATAAACGCCCTGCAATCTCACTCATAGGCTGTAGTAACGGCAGCGTGCGCCCATCCTTGCAAGTCACCGTCTCATAAGCAATCGCCGTCGCACCAGATTTCATCAATCCTTGCGCCTGCTCTACATCGGCTGCCAAATGCAAATAGGTAAAGAGAACCTGATCCTCTTTCAGCATCGCAATCTCGCTCGCCTGCGGCTCCTTCACCTTAATGATCATCTCGGACATCTCAAAGACAGAGCGCGCGTCGGGCACAATTTTCGCGCCCACCGCTTCATAATGCTTGTCGGAGAAATTAATCGCCGCACCCGCGCCGCTCTCGACCAGAACTTCATGCCCTCGGCTCGTGAATTCTTTTACCGATGATGGCACCAAGCCAACGCGGTGCTCTAATGTCTTAATTTCCTTGGGAACGCCGATACGCATATAACTCTCCTCGATTTATGTAAGTTTAGAAACTATAAATCACACCGCTGTAAATATCCATACGCGCTGCATCATTTACCCCTTGCTTATTTGCATCGACTTCACATAAAATTAATCAGGCTGGGAGATAAAAATATGAGAACAACGGGGCATGCCCATAAAACAAGCAATATCACGTCCGATAGCGCGATAAGTCAACTTTTAAGAAAAGGGTGGCAGGTTACAATTGATGATGAACCCAAGAAACTAAAATCTACCAATCAAAAGGCAATTAAAGCCATTTGGGCAAAGTATAGGGGCGCAAAGGTCAGCCGCAGCGGAGATAGTATTTACTTAACAAATGGTCAAACCGAGATTCCTATTAAAGTTAAAGGAAATCTTACACAGGTTCAGTTAGAGCAAATCGAAAAAGCCGCTGGTTTCAAATTTGAAAAAATAAGAGATCAAAAAATTTGATTTTATTCCCATGCAATGGTATCACTATATACATAAACACACACTCAACCAAGGAAACAAACTGAAAGAATATGGTTAAATATCAAGGGGCTACCCCCACCCCCCGATAAAACGAGATTCAAACTAAAAGAATATCACTCGTCCATTCCGCCCAAATGCACAGCCTTAATTTCAAGATAATCATCAATACCGTATTTCGAACCTTCGCGGCCAAAACCTGATTCTTTCACGCCGCCAAACGGCGCAACTTCATTGGAAATTCGGCCTGTATTCACGCCAACCATGCCATATTCCAACGCTTCGGAAACTTTCCAGACTCGCGCCAAATCATTGGCATAGAAATATGAAGCAAGACCATAATTGGTATCGTTCGCCATCTTGATAACTTCATCAACATCGGTGAATTTGAAAAGCGCCGCAATTGGGCCAAACGTTTCCTCAGAATATATTTTCATTTCTGGCGTCATATCGGTCAAAACTGTGGGCTGATAAAACGTTCCGCCTTTAGAATGCGCCTCACCGCCGATTAGGACCTTCGCTCCATTGGATACTGCATCTTCAAGATGCGCCTTAACCTTCTCAAATCCGTCGTCATTGATCAAAGGCCCTAAATCAGAGCTACTGTCAAAACCATCACCAGCTTTCAATGCCTTTACCTTGGCGGTCAGCTTTCCCGCAAAATCATCATAGATTTTTGCATCAACAAAAACACGATTTGGCGCGATACAAACCTGACCACAATTGCGAAATTTTCCTGCGATCAGGCCATCAACAGCCTTATCCAGATCAGCATCATCAAACACGATGAACGGCGCATTTCCACCAAGCTCAAGCGAGAGCTTTTTAACCGTTCCTGCGCATTGCTTCATCAAGATTTTTCCCACTTTGGTCGAACCAGTGAAGGACAATTTTTTCACATCCTTGCTCTCGCAGAAAACCTTACCTACATCGGACGAATGATCGGTTGGAACGATATTAATCACGCCCTTCGGAAACCCTGCTTCCTCGGCCAAAACGGCCAAAGCCAGTGCCGACAAAGGCGTTGCTTCGGCTGGCTTACTCACAACCGTACAACCAACCGCCAAAGCTGGCGGCATTTTGCGGGTAATCATTGCGGATGGAAAATTCCACGGCGTAATCATCGCACAAACACCAACTGGTTGCTTCATTGCCAGAATACGCGTGCCATCAGCCGGACGCGGAATGATATCGCCATAGGCGCGTTTGCCCTCTTCCGCAAACCACTCGACAAACGCTGCGCCATACGCAACCTCACCAATCGCTTCGGCCAAAGGCTTGCCTTGCTCAAGCGTCATGATCTTACCCAGATCATCCTTATGCTTTAGGATCAAATCCGCCCATTTCCTAAGGATAGCCGAGCGCTCCTTGGCTGGTTTCGCTGCCCAAGCAGGAAACGCCGCCTTCGCCGCAGCAACCGCTTTTTCAGCACCATCCTTTCCAAGATCGGCAACTTGCGCAATAACATCACCTGTCGAAGGATTAACAACATTGAAATGCTCATCGCCGTCGAGCCATTGTCCGTTGATATAACTCTTGGTTACAAAAAGATCATCTCGCTTTAATTCCAACATCATATTCTCTCATTATTCTAGCCATTTTAAGAATATAGGATGAAAAGGGTAAGGGAAACAGACTTTTATTAGCAAATACTTTCTATCCTAAAGCATCGTAACCATAAGCATACTTACGTGAGACTATCGCACTGCGTAAAATAGACCAGTATAGAGTTAAACTACAATTTAAAAAAAACTAAAGAGGATGTGATGAGTATGAGCGAGGAACCAAAGAAAGATATGCAATCATATCTTAGCAATATAGCAGCAGCTCTTGATTACACTACAAAATATAATTTAGCTAAAACAAGGAAAGCAATCGAGATATTATATAGCGACGGTCAAAAGTGGATAGATGAATATGAAAAGGGTCTATTAAACCCTGCCGATGCAGTAATTGAAATCGGCTGCCTGTCATACTATGCCAAGGACGTTATCAGTGAGGGCGAAGAAAATTGCAATCCCGACAGCGTCTATGGTTATTTAACAGCTTAAATTCATAGAGATGAACGTCACTAAAAGCCGCCTCTTTTTCACCATATCGATCAACTCCCTAAACGTAAATTACCCTTATCTACTTAAGGGTTAGCTAACGTAGACAAATAAATGCAGGTATGATTCAATACGGCATAGCAACAGAATTTGAGCCCTAAAATGTCGATTTTAGAAGACTATTTAAAAACAACGAATAAAGCCAAAACGCCCGAAGAAATCTTTGAGCATTTCGATAGTGCCATAAAGAAAATGGGATATGACGTTGCGGGATACTTTCTTCTAAACCCGATAGCCACAGACAACAGCAAACTCCATAAGGCTGTTCTTATAACAGAATCCGCACAACACCTTGCCGATGAGTATCTCACACAGAATGCCTCTCAAATCGATGCCAGCCAAATATGGGCCGGCAAAACCGGAAAAATCACAAGCTGGTATGAACAAGAGGCATTAGATAAATACCCACAATACGAGCCTTTCTTAAAATATCTACACGAGAACGACCTTACGTCTGGCGCCTCAATTCCGCTTTACGGAATAGGTAACGAAATGGGCTATCTCGACCTAGCTAAACGCCGATCATCAGGGCCAATTGATATTTCAGCGCCCGAAATCTTAACGGTACGATTAATGGCATATCATATGCACGAGCGCATACGCAGCCTCATAAAAAACGAAACACAACTACCACAACTCTCTCCCAGAGAGCGAGAAGTATTACAATGGGTTATGGTCGGAAAAAGTGATTCAGTCATCGCAGATATTATGATGATCTCCGAACACACCGTCGGAACATATATAAAACGCTGTCACCAAAAGCTCAACGTTTCAAACCGCGTAGCAGCCGTTGTCAAAGCCTTAAATCTCGGCCTTATCAGCCCTTAAAAATCTGTGCTAAATAATGGCCACTTCCGTGTCCCTCGTCTAGGTGACATGAATTACACCGCGCTTTACGATACAATAGGGAATAAGTATTAGTAGAGGTGAAAAAAATGGGAACTAAGAACAAAGACGGAATTGAGTATTACGTAGAAATTTTAAGGCGCACTGTGAATCAAGCAAAACAAATGAACTTGACCAATACGGCCATCGCATTAGAGGTTCTCTACAAAGATGCCGTAAAGTGGAAGAAGGAGCATGAAAGCGGAATGCTTGCTCTGCTGGACACTACTGTAGAAATCAGCTGCTTATTTTTTTATGCCGAAGAAATCCTCGAAAAAGGCGAAAAAAACTGTAACCCTCAAAACGTCAGTGAATTTTTAACCGCATAACACGCGACATTACACTACGCTACAGCATTGCTTTTTGATCCGCTAAATCTGCGTTTTATATAACCTTCAACCAGCCCTTGAAACTCTTCAGCTATTCTATCCCCACGAAGGGTTTGAGCCTTTTTGCCATCAATAAAAACAGGTGCAACTGGACTTTCTCCAGTACCCGGCAAACTAATTCCGATATCTGCATGTTTACTCTCTCCAGGTCCGTTGACAATACAGCCCATGACAGCAACTTTCAGCGTCTCAACGCCGGGATATTGCTCCCTCCAAACGGGCATCTTCTGGTCAAGGTAACGCTGAATGTCCTGCGCAAGTTCCTGAAAAAATGTTGATGTCGTGCGCCCACAGCCCGGACAAGCGGCAACTTCGGGGGTGAATGAACGAAGCCCCAAAGCCTGCAGGATTTCCTTACAAACGCGCACCTCCAATGTACGATCACCATTTGGCTCGGGCGTCAATGATGCACGGATAGTATCACCTATTCCCTGCTGCAAGAGAATACCCTCGCCCAAAGCAGTCGCCACAATGCCCTTAGAGGCCATACCGGCCTCGGTAAGGCCAAGGTGGAGCGCATAATCACAACGCGCCGCTAGGGCCGTATAAACCGCGATTAAATCCTGAACGCGAGAGACTTTAGCAGACAGTATAATCTGATCTTTGCGTAAGCCAACAGCCAAAGCCTGCTCGGCTGAAATAAGCGCCGATTGCACCAACGTCTCGCGCATCACCGCATCCGCTTCCCAAGGCTCCGCTCTCGCCGCATTCTCATCCATAAGCTTGGTCGCTAGTGCCGCGTCAAGCGATCCCCAATTCACGCCAATGCGAACAGCTTTATCGTATTGAGCAGCCTTCTCTAGCATACTCTCGAATTGCGCATCCTTCTTCTTGCCAAACCCCACATTACCCGGATTGATGCGGTATTTATCAAGTGCCTCGCAAAGGTCAGGAAAATCACTAAGCAAAGTATGACCATTATAGTGAAAGCATCCGGCCAGCGGCACATCTAGATTAGCCTGAATAAGGCGCTCACGAAGCGCAATCGCACCGCGTGCGGCCTCCTCACGATCTACCGTGATGCGCACAACCTCGGAACCAGCTAAAAATAGGTCCTTGACCTGCTCAAATGTTTTATCAACATCAGCGGTGTCTGTGTTGGTCATCGACTGCACAACAACAGGCGCGCCTCCACCAATAGTGACATTACGCACCTTTACCGCATGGGTTTTATGACGAGGATTTTGAATAAGCTGAACCATAGAGCCATGATATAGGCAATAATACGATTTAAGTCAAAACTATAAAGTAAGATTTGATGCGCCAATCGAGCAATTTTCAATCTGACACGGCGCACGAAGCAAAGTGTCCATTGGGCCATGAGCGATAAGCAACAAAGTTAGAGGATAAATTGAGCGTGTTTATGGTCATATTGACCCGAAACACCTTGATGATATTAAAAAAGCGTTTGGATAACTGCACCGTGACTGTACCAAAAGGGAGGAAAAGAATATAATGTTGTTGGAAAGCGTTGGAAATTGGTGGGCGATGACAGGGTCGAACTGCCGACATCTTCGGTGTAAACGAAGCGCTCTACCACTGAGCTAATCGCCCTTACCAAGTAAGGTAGGCGTATGTTTAAGGGCTTACGAAATAAAAATCAAGCCAAAAATAGAAAAAAACCCCGCATATTAATGCGAGGCTTTTAAATTTTGTATTAAAGCGTAAAACTTACTTGTTTACTGCTTCTTTCAGCTCTTTACCGGCCTTGAATTTAGGCTGCTTAGAAGCTGGAATTTTGATTGGCTCACCAGTGCGTGGATTACGGCCAGTTGTAGCAGCACGTGAGGCTACTGAGAATGTACCGAAACCAACGAGACGCACGTCATCGCCTTTTTTCAAAGAAGTTTTGATTGCGTCGATAACAGCATCAACAGCAGCCGCCGCTTTAGTTTTTGAAATGTCAGCTGTGTCAGCTACTTTAGATACTAGATCTTGCTTGTTCATATGGGAATCCCCCTCGGTTAGAAGTTAAGCAAATTAATTCTCTGATTTAGACAATTCTAATAGAGAACAAGAGCGAAAACCCCAGCCAATAAGCGTTTAAGGATCTTCACACTCCATAGAATCAATAAGCTTTTTTAAGGCAATAATCAATGACGAATTACGCCCTCGCCCTTGTTTTCTGCAGTTTTTGACGAAATTTGTTCAATTTTCGTACTTTTTGCCGATTTTAATGGCACAGGAGCGGTTAAAAGTGCATGCGTCAAGACCTCATCGATGTTGCGGACAGCGATAATTTCCAGCTCTTTTTTAATATTATTTGGAATCTCTTCCAGATCTTTCACGTTATCTTCAGGGATCAGCACCTTGGTGATTCCTCCACGAAGGGCACCAAGAAGCTTTTCTTTAAGCCCACCAATTTCCGTAACCTTACCGCGTAAATTGACCTCACCGGTCATAGCGATATCCTTACTGATCGGAATTCCTGTCAAACAGGATATTATAGTCGTGACCATAGCCGCACCAGCGGATGGCCCGTCTTTTGGAACAGCACCTTCAGGGACATGCACGTGAATCTGCTTTTTCGACAATTCGTCATAATTGATTCCATACTGCGCCGCACGTGATTTTGTAAGCATCTCAGCCACAGTAATGGACTCTTTCATAACGTCCTTCAGATTTCCGGTCATAGACACCTTACCATCCTTACCTTCATAGCTAACCGCTTCGATCTGGAGAATCGAGCCTCCAACTTCCGAGTAAGACAAGCCAGAGACTACGCCGATCCGATCTTCATCATCAATCTCTCTGGTCGAAAACTTACGAACGCCGGCATATTTTTCGAGGCTACGTGGCGTAACGGACACTTTTTTACGCCCTTTCATAAGTATCTCTTTAATCGCCTTACGACAAAGGTTAGCGACTTCACGCTCAAGCGAGCGAACGCCAGCCTCGCGGGTGTAATAACGGATCAAGTCACGAATCGCAGCATCACTCATAGAGAATTCTGTCTTCTTCAAGCCAGCAGCCTTGATCTGCTTTTGAAGCAAGTGGCGCTTAACAATCTCAACTTTTTCATCCTCGGTATAGCCCGATATGCGGATAATCTCCATACGGTCTAACAATGGACGCGGCATAGTGGCCAAATTGTTGGCTGTACAGACAAACATTACATCGGAGAGATCATATTCCAGCTCCATATAATGATCCTGGAAAGTCGAGTTCTGCTCCGGATCCAACACCTCAAGTAGCGCAGCAGACGGATCACCGCGCCAATCATTACCCAGCTTATCGATCTCGTCGAGGAGAAAGAACGGGTTAATGACCTTTGCTTTTTTCATACCCTGAATAATTTTACCCGGCATCGCACCGATATAAGTACGGCGGTGACCGCGAATTTCACTCTCATCACGCACGCCACCCAAAGACATACGCACGAAATTACGGTTCGTCGCGCGGGAAATAGATTTACCCAAAGAGGTTTTACCAACCCCTGGCGGACCAATCAAACATAGGATAGGCCCTTTGACTTTGTTAGTACGGTGTTGAACAGCAAGATATTCAAGAATGCGCTCTTTAACTTTATCAAGACCATAATGATCTGTATCTAAAACCTTCTTTGCGGCCTTAAGATCTTTTTTAACCCGAGATTTGTTACCCCATGGAATATTGACGATCCAGTCCAGATAATTGCGCACAACGGTCGCCTCGGCAGACATTGGGCTCATCTGACGCAACTTCTTCAATTCTTTGGTCGCACGATCACGTGCATCTTTAGAAAGCTTTGTTTCGGAAACGAGTTTCTCTAACTCGCCAATCTCGTCCAGACCATCTTCGCCTTCGCCAAGCTCCTTTTGAATGGCTTTCATTTGCTCGTTCAGGTAATACTCGCGCTGCGTTTTTTCCATCTGGCGCTTCACGCGGCCACGGATACGCTTTTCAACCTGCAAAACACCAATCTCGCCTTCCATCAAACCATATAGGCGCTCAAAACGCTCAAATGTAGAGTTTACCTCCAAAAGCTCCTGCTTCTGCTCCAGCTTCAAAGACATATGGGAAGCGATAGTATCAGCCATCTTCGCGGATCCCTCAATCTGATTTACAGACGCAATAACCTCAGGCGGAATCTTTTTATTAAGCTTCACATACTGTTCGAACTGTGTAATAACCGCACGAACAAGCGCTTCAAGCTCTTCACCCTCTTCCGCATCGTCTTCGATAATTTCGATATCGGCCTTAAGATAGGCATCATCATCATGATATTTGGAAACTTGAACACGCTCTCCACCTTCAACTAATACTTTTACAGTGCCATCAGGCAGTTTTAAAAGCTGAAGAATTGAGCCAATTACACCAATATCATAAAGATCATCCGGCCCCGGATCATCCTCAGACGGACTACGCTGGGTAATAAGCACAATTTTCTTATCATCATGCATGACCTTTTCCAGTGCCTTAACTGACTTATCACGGCCCACAAACAGTGGAACGATCATGTGAGGGAACACAACGATGTCACGCAAAGGAAGAACGGGAAAAGTGGTTTCAGAAGGCTTTGAACTGCCAAGCATAGAAAATCCTTAAGGTTAAATGTTTAAAGGCACAACAGAGTATAATGTGGCCTAAACAGCCAAAAAATCAAGGGACAATAAGAAGCCAGATAAAAAAACAGGCCGAAAGCGGCCTAATTTAATCTATTTCTTATCATCAGGAGCAAGAGCCTCAGGAATCTTTTCAACTACATGGTCAATAAGGCCAAAGGTCTTTGCCTCTTCCGCGCTCATGAAATTATCACGCTCCATCGCTTTTTCAATGGCATTAAGCTTCTGGCCGGTATGCTTCACATAGATATTGTTCAGATTCTCACGCAGACGTAAAATCTCACGCGCCTGAATTTCGATATCAGTTGCCTGACCGCGCGCACCGCCTGATGGCTGGTGAATCATAATACGAGAGTTAGGCAATGAATATCGCTTACCCGCCTGCCCTGCTGTCAAAAGAAGCGAGCCCATAGATGCGGCCTGACCGATACAAACGGTCGAAACCTCAGGCTTGATATATTGCATAGTGTCATACATCGCCATACCAGAGGTTACAACACCGCCAGGAGAGTTGAT
Organism: Micavibrio sp.; assembly: GCA_019634145.1. Taxonomy (GTDB): domain Bacteria; phylum Pseudomonadota; class Alphaproteobacteria; order Micavibrionales; family Micavibrionaceae; genus TMED27. The sequence goes on from JAHQVU010000045.1 coordinate 10,282, forward strand.
GTAGAATGAAATCTCTTTCTTTGGGTTTTCGGATTCAAGAAACAGAAGCTGCGCACAAATGAGCGCAGAAATTTGATCATTTACCTCACCTGTCAAAAAGATAATACGTTCCTTCAAAAGACGCGAATAGATGTCAAATGCGCGCTCACCGCGATTTGTAGACTCAATAACGGTCGGGACAAGGTAAGAATTATAGACATCAATTGGATCGCGTTCGCTCATTATATTTATTCCAGATTAGGTTAATTAGAATTGTTACTGAATCAGATTTGAATCACATATGAATAGACCGTACCTGATGGGGCACGGTCTGTTCAAGTCTGAATATTCGTTTAAAACGCTTTTACGCGGCTTTTTTACTTCTTCGCTGCCGCTTTCTTTGCAGGCGCCTTCTTAGATGCAGGCTTTTTCTCGGCATTTGCATCATCTGCTTTGGCATCAGCTTTCTTGGCCGCTGCCTTTTTAGCCGGTGCCTTCTTCTTTGGCGCTTCGTCTTCTTCTTCCAAAAGCTTCGCTAGCGCTTCAGCAGAAATTTCTTTCTCCTTCACATCAGCTAGCTCAACGATGTAATCAACAACCTTCTCTTCAAACAATGGCGCACGAAGTGATTCCAATGCCTGTGGATTCTTTGAATAATAATCGAAAACCTCTTTTTCCTGACCCGGATATTTCTGCGCTTCGGTAATAACCGCACGCTGTAATTCCTGATCATTCACAGTTATTTTATTTTGCTGCCCGACTTCTGAAAGCACAAGACCAAGACGTACGCGGCGATTAGCAATCTCACGGAATTCAGCCTTTTCTTCATCAGAAGAGTCAACATCTTGACCGCTTTGCTTACGATCCATCTCGATCTGCTGCATAATGTTGTCAAATTCCATTTCCAACATACCAGCAGGAATTTCAAACTCATGCTTTTCATCCAGAACATCCAAAAGATTTTTCTTCAGGTTAATGCGGCTTTGCTGATCCAGCTCTTTTTGCAACTGCTCTTCAACAGCGGCTTTAAGCGCTTTAACATCTTCCAGACCAAGTGACTTGGCAAATTCATCGTCAATTTGCGCTTCGCCATCTTCACGAATTTGATGCACTGTACATTCAAAAATTGCATCACGGCCAGCAAGGTGCGCCGCGCCATAATTTTCAGGGAATGACACTTTAACATCCAGCGTGTCACCGGCTTTCGCGCCAATCAACTGCTCTTCAAAACCGGGGATGAACTGGCCGGAACCAAGCTTAAGGTTGTGACCTTCCGCTTTCATACCATCGTGGTGAACGTCATCATCGGCTGTACGACCATCGAAATCAAACACAAGAGTGTCACCTTCTTTGGCTGCACGTTTTGTTGTCACTTCAACAGTTGAGTTATTGTTTGCCGCAATACGCTCAAGCGCTTCATCAATATCTTTTGCTTCTACTTTCGCGACAGGCTTTTCAAGCTTGATGCCTTTAAAGTCAACCAATTTGATCTCTGGTAGGGTATCAACAGCCAATGTGTAAACAAGATCAGACCCATCGCCGAAATCTTCGCTCTTAACTTCGATTTTAGGCTGCATAGCCGGGCGAATTTTCTTATCTTCCATCGCCTTAGCAGAGCTTTCATTTACAGCTGCTTCCAAAACCTCACCAAGAACAGCCTTACCATAGCGCTGCTTCATCATCGCCATAGGCACTTTACCAGGACGGAAACCAGGCATACGGATTGTCTGGCTAACTTCTTTTAACTTCGCATCTACGCGCTCATCGATATCATTAGCAGGAATTGTAACTTTCAATTTGCGGCTTAGACCTTCGGATTTAATGTCTTCAATTTTCATGTATCTTTAACTCTCATTTTTATTGGTGGAGCACACTTAGAACAAAAATTCGTGTTTTTCAAGCCTTTCGTGTTTGACATTGGAATAAAAAAGCTATAACAACTCTCCATCACTTCAAAAGCGGATGTGGTGAAATTGGTAGACACGCTAGATTTAGGTTCTAGTGCCGCAAGGCGTGGGGGTTCAAGTCCCTCCATCCGCACCATTTAATTCAGTAAGAATCTGACCCAATACAAGCTCGATATCACTGGCAACCAGTCCCGCGCCTATTCTGCAGCCCGCCTCGCCATGTATCCAAACGCCCGCACAAGCAGCCTCAAACGCTGGCATTCCTTGCGCCAGCAACCCGCAAATCATGCCCGCCAATACATCACCCGTTCCCGCACTGGCCAAATGAGGGCTGTCATGATTGTTCACGCACACACGTCCATCAGGATGAGCAATCACACTGCCCTGCCCTTTAAGTACAATTATCGCCCCACATTTTTGCGCAGCGGCCAGCGCGCGCTCCTCGCGACTACCTTTATTAATATTAGGAAACACATTTGCAAACTCGCCTTCATGCGGGGTGAGCACGCAAGTGTCATTCATATGATCAGGCATACAGACCAGCGCATCGGCATCAAGCACACATGGACGATTGAAGCGAATCTTAACGCCCCGCGACATTCCTCCGCTGCCATAAGCCCTCGCCGTAACTCGAGAATCATTCCAACGCACATCATCACGGACGATAATATGAGCGGGCAAAGCGGCCATATATATTGGCGCGCTCACTTCTGTTGAAATCACACTCACAAGCCCTGCGCCCATACGGGCCGCCGCCGTAGACGCAAGTCGCGTGGCCCCGGTCATCGAAGGAGCGGCGTAGATCGCGGCATGACCGTAATCATATTTATGCGCGCCTGAAGCTTTGCGCAGAAGATGTTCAATCCAGTTTTCGGGTACGTTCTTCAAAAAAAATTCCCTTTGAATAGATTTTATACTTGCTTTGAAAAGGCTTGACCTGTTATATGCCAAAATCCTATACCTTACAAGGTTATGGCGGTCGTAGCTCAGCGGTAGAGCCCCTGGTTGTGGTCCAGGTTGTCGCGGGTTCGAACCCCGTCGATCGCCCCATTTACCCCAAAGACCTTAAGTATAGGAAATATAATATGTCCGCACTCAAGTTTAAAAGCGCTAAAGAGCTTCTGAAATATATAAAAAACAATGATGTTCAGTTCGTTGATATGAACTTTACGGACATACGCGGTAAATGGCAGCACACGACAGAGGCCGCAAGCAGCCTAGATGAATATAAGTTAGATCGCGGAATATTCTTTGACGGCTCATCTATAGCAGGTTGGAAAGCCATCAACGAATCCGACATGGTTATCGTCCCTGACTTAAATAAAGTTGTTATTGACCCTTTTTCCGCGCAAAGCACCATCAAAATTTTCTGTACAATCGAAAACCCTGACGGCAGTGCCTATGACCGCGACCCTCGCTCAATCGCCAAAGCCGCCGAGCAATACATCAAAGATTCGGGAATCGGTGATACTGCATATTTGGGCCCCGAAGCGGAATTCTTTATTTTTGAAGATATAAAAATTCATATGGATCAGGCAAAAGTCGGCTTCGAAATTGACAGTGAAGAACTTCCTTCTAACGGTGGCCGTCACTACGACACAGGCAATATGGGCCACCGCCCTGCGGCTAAAGGCGGATATTTTCCTGAAAGCCCGGTCGACAGCCTCTCTGACATTCGCGGCGAAATGTTAACCGTAATTCAGAGCATGGGCGTGAAAGTTGAAAAACACCACCACGAAGTTGCCCCAGCTCAGTGCGAATTAGGCATCGAATATTCAACACTGCTCGACAGCGCCGATAACATTCAGCTTTATAAACACGCCGTTCATAACGTCGCCAATAGCTATGGCAAGACAGCAACCTTTATGCCTAAACCGATGTTCGGCGACAACGGATCGGGAATGCATGTGCACCAATCCATCTGGAAAGCAGGAGAGCCCCTATTTGCGGGCGATGGCTATGCCAACCTATCAGACACCGCACTCTTTTATATTGGCGGGATCATCAAGCACGCACGCGCGCTGAACGCATTTACCAACCCAAGCACAAATAGCTATAAACGTCTGGTTCCAGGTTATGAAGCCCCGGTTCTGCTGGCTTACTCCGCAAAAAACCGTAGCGCGTCGTGCCGTATTCCACACAGCGCTTCGAATAAAGGCAAGCGCGTTGAAATCCGCTTCCCTGATCCTAGCGCAAATCCATATCTGGCATTTGCCGCAATGATCATGGCAGGTTTGGATGGGATTAAGAACAAAATCCACCCAGGCGAGGCGATGGATGAAAATCTCTATGACCTTCCAAAGGAGCGCCTTGAGCAAATTCCAACCGTTTGCCACTCATTGCGCAGTGCACTTACAGCCCTACAAGATGATCATGAATTTTTACTTCAAGGTGGTGTCTTCACAAAAGATTTCATCGATGCATATATTGCATTAAAGGAAGAAGAAAATGAAGCCTACGAAACGATGGTACACCCCATTGAATACAAGATGTATTACTCGGTCTAAAGCTTAGATATTATCTTTCAAATTTAGATGGAAGCTCTTGCTGACGAGCTTTAAAACTTCTGTATTCTCGCTCCACTTGAAATATGCGCGCTCACGGCTAGGCGTCAAAAGCGTTACTATTTTAAAATAGTCGCCCTCGGCCATAATATGAATCCAGTATTCATAGGATTGAATATTACCCTCTTTATCAACCATTTCGTATACATGCATCTCAGAAAGGGCATCCTCTTCGTCAAAAACAAAGCCATTTTGACCTTCAATTTCCTCTTGCACAAATAGCCCCTTTTTAGTCAAGCTATTGCGAAGTGAGGCAATCTCCGTATCAAGATCTTCAAGAGTAAAGACCGAAATCACATAAGCATCAATCGTACCAACCAGATTTTCTCGTTTGCGCTCCTCATAGGACGTGTACTCAATATTGTTTATTTCCGCATTCATACGTTCAATTGAATCAATTTTCTTGGGATTAACTGACCATGTAGCCGGGTAGCTGAAAGAAGCGACCTCGAGAAAATCAAATATCTCCAAGTCTACAATATTTGTATCATTTGGAAACTTAAGGTTAAAAGAATTAACAACCTCTTTTTGCATGACCTTGTGCTCCTGCCAATCAGTCATAGGCATAACATGCTGCATAAAAATTATACTTTGCCCATTTATGATTGCCCGCGCCCGCGCGACATAACCAATCCCCTGATTAACAAACACATATAAAGCCTCTGCATCACGATCATTATGTTCGATAAAACCGTTTACGCTGTAGTTGTTATCTAAAAGGTATTTATAAAACCACCCCTTAGCTGTCGTTTGCTTGGTTATTCCAATACCTTGAACCTGAAGATATTGCTGAAGCCCATCAACAATAGGCCCGTTAAATTTTGCAATCGTAGACAGGACATTTTTGTTAAGAATAAATGATCCTAAACTTACATTATCTGATCGCCCCCAATCTTTGGGGATATTAATTTCAAACGCCAAATCACGCGCCCCAACAGGGTACTCTTCTTGAACGAGGCTTTTTTTACCGAATTCATCTTCCGGCATATCATCGACCTTGGGCATTTCTTTCTTGAAGATATCAAGAATGCCTTGCGCCTGAACACTCATTGACACACATCCAATAACAATAAAAAAGAGCAAGAAGATAAATTTATTCAAAACAGGCCTCTGAAAAGAAATGCGTAATAATCAATACATTCTAACATATTAATTCGTATATATTGAAAACTTTCATAAAAAGAGCAAAAAATTTATTGGTGCAAAAGATCGCCAAACTGCTCCGAAAGCCTTGATTTCTGCTAAAAATCCAATTAATGCTGTATTACAAACCCACTATTTAGAAGAGTATTTGAGACGATATGGCTGACCTCTTTGGTGCGAAGAAGCAAGAAAACGAAAACACCTACAACGCCTCGGCTATCGAGGTCTTAGAAGGTCTCGAGCCTGTCCGCAAGCGTCCAGGCATGTATATCGGCG
>JAHQVU010000046.1 GCA_019634145.1 Micavibrio sp.
CTGCCTTTCGTAGGTCTATTGAATAAGTCATACGTAACCATAACATATACGATTCTTATTTGAAATGACTATAGTGAGCCGAAAAATTTTTTTGAGCGGCCAGAGTGTCCTCTTCGCGCCCGACCAAAGTTATCTCATATTTAAACTCATTTACGTGTGTCAGATTTTTACAGGCTGCATATTCAACTATTTCGCGCTTGAAAGGCTCGTGAAAATTACCTGTTCATTTATTGTTGTTGATTACCATAATTTATAAAGTTAATTTCGGTATATGACAATAAAGCAAAAAAACACGGCTCCGTTTTAACGCGGAGCCGGTGAAGTTGGTGGGTAAGGTATTCTTGTGCGCGGTATTAGAACGGGAACACTACATCATAGAGCTGCTGGCCATATCGTGGCTGCTGCACATCGGTGATTTGTCCCTTGCCGCCGTAAGCAATGCGGGCTTCGGCAATTTTTTCCGCAGGAATGGAATTGGCAATTGTGATGTCTTCGGGGCGGATAACACCGTCAATTTCGAGGATGCGCTTTTCAAAGTTGACGACAACCTCCTGACGGCCATGAATAACCATGTTTCCATTTGGTAAAATCTGCGTCACAATCGCGGCCAGCTTGACATTTACGTCTTCTTCACGCTCGATGCTGCCTGTCCCGACATGGGATGAATCCGCGCCGAACTCGGCCAGATTGGTGTTATCGATGGCTTCGGGTAAAACACGATCAAGCGCTTGCTCATATCCTAAAAGGGCGGGGAGAGCGGCGTTTTCACTGCTGGATCGGCTCCGTGCGCTCTCATTGTCAAAGGTCGCTTCATCCTCAATCTCGATCAGAACCGTAATGATATCGCCGATATCCTTAGCGCGCTGGTCTTTAAAGAATGTTGTGCGGTTGGCTGCCCACAAAGAATTACGCTCTGGGCGTGCATTTTTTGGGGCGGGCATTGGCAGGCTGACAGGCTGATATTCAGGCTGAAGTGTTGGGTTCTCAATCTTGGTCATTTCGGGCGTTTTGCCGATGTTGGCGAGGCGCTCTCCTGCGTTACAGGCGCTTAGCACGCTGCAAGCCAAAAGGGTCAGTCCTAATTTTGCTATTTTCTTCATTTCACCTTACTCCTTGTTTTTACCGTTCTTTTGTCTTTTCTTGGGTTAAAATCCAATCACAGAGACTTCTTTATCGGCCGTCACTGTCGCTGAAACTGTTTTACTGCTATTGAGGTTGGTCACGCGGATCGCATCGCCTTTCGCGCCATTTTGCATGGCCTTGCCTTGTGCGGTTAGCACCAAATTGCCTTGCGTGAAAATCATTGTTACATTATCACCGCGCTTGACCACCAGCGGCAGCTCTACCTCGGTCGAGAGTACAGGCTGATCGGGTGTAAGCATACGGCGCGGCGTTGTGCCGATCAAATCCTGCTCATTGAGGATAATATTATGCTTGATGCGGTTTAGTGGCATTGAGATATACGAGATATCGCGTGCGCCTATCACATCACCTGCGCGCAATGTCTGGCGCAGCACGGGAACGGGACGAAGACGCTCGATTGTTCCTGATACGCTCAAAGTCTGGATCGGGTTAGCCTTTGATGGCGCGGCAATTTCTGCCGTGAAGCGGTTCTGTGAAGGTTTGAAATCAAGGCTTGTAACTTCGAACACCGCATCCATGTCATTGGGCAGAATCATTTCTGTAGAAACAGTCGGTATGACGAGGTTGAAATCGCCTTCCATGCCTTCGATGGCGAGGGCTTCTTTCAAGCGGTTTTCGATCATATCCTGATCAATCACAGTTGCCGCGCGTCGAATGACCACCTGATCGGCAGATGAGCCTGGTCTCCAGTCCAGATCAAGCGCCAGCGCAATCCTGAGGAGTGTGCGTGCATCGAGCACCATGTCTGTACCAGGGCGCGGCGCGGCGCCAAGAACGCGCTCTGCCTTGCGCGAAAGCTCTGGCCCTTCAAGTCCGGCGAAGATATCGCCAAGCGTGATGGTTGAGCCTTCAACGATGCTGGTATAGCGCAGATCAAGTGCATTTGCAGAAGATGAGGCGACAAGAGCGAAGCCGAGCGTGCCTGCGGCCACCAGTGCCAATGCAGATATCTTAAGCTGTTTTTTCAATCTTGTCGTTTTCATTTCTCTAATCCTCTTTCGCTAGTCAATTATCGTAATTGTGATACCGATTGTAGCATTTCATCCGATGTCGAAATCACTTTCGAATTCATCTCGTATGCGCGCTGGGCAGTAATAAGCTCTGTAATTTCTTCCACCACATTCACATTCGATTGCTCCAATGCGCCTTGACGAAGTGTGCCAAACTCTTCAGAGGCTGGGTTGCCTGTTGTTGGTGCACCTGAAGCTTGGCTTTCGAGATAGATGTTATCGCCGATGGACTCTAGGCCTGTCGGGTTAATAAAGTTTGCAAGCTGCAACTGGCCGACATTGGTTGGTGTCACTGCGCCGGGCTGGCTGACCAGAACTTCACCGCTGGCATTCACGTCGATATCTGTCGCATCCGCTGGGATGGTGATGCCCGGATCAACCAGATAGCCTTGCGTTGTCACAAGTTCACCATTTTCATTGATCTGGAATGTTCCGTCTCTCGTATATCCTGTATTGCCGTTAGGAAGCTGTATTTGGAAAAAGCCTTCGCCTGTAATTGCCATGTCGAGCGGGTTTTCGGTGATACGCATTGCACCTTGGCCATGCATACGATAGACCGCGCCGCTGCGTACACCAAGACCGAGCTGCAAGCCCGATGGCACGGTTGTTCCCGCATCCGATGATGTCGAGCCCGGACGGTCGATATTTTGATAAATCAAATCCTGAAAGGCTGCGCGCTGGCGTTTAAAGCCTGTCGTGGTCATGTTGGCGATGTTGTTGGATATGACATCCACATTCATCTGTTGAGCCAGCATTCCGGTCGCGCCGATATCAAGTGATCTCATAGTTTTTCTCCTTCGTTAAACCTTATTGTTGCGTCAGTGATTGAATGGCTGCACGCAAGCGTTCATGTTCGGTTTTCAGTGCGTTTTGCACGGATTGGTAATCGCGTAATGTGCCGATCATTGCTGTCATTTCTTCAACCGCATTGACGTTAGATCCTTCCAGCATGCCTTGCTTTACACGGCTGTTTGCGGGGGGTTGACCTTCCTCGTCTGTGCGGTAAAGGTTGTTACCAACGGGGTCGAGCTGTTGCTGGTTTGTAAACTCGACAACCATGATCTGGCCGACCTGACCGTTTTGGTTGGAAACAAAGCCGTTTTCATCGATTTTAACTTCGGATGAGCCTGCGGGCAGGGCAATTTGCGCTCCGCCGGTTGATGCGATTGGGCGTCCATTCGCATCAGTAAGTACGCCATTTGCGTCCATCTGCAACTGCCCTGCGCGGGTGTACATCACTTCGCCGCCTGGGCCGACCATTCCAAAATAACCCGGACCCTCAATGGCAATATCCGTTTGATTTCCAGTGTATTTAAGGTCGCCTTCTTTCTTACTGTGCCATTGGCCTTTATCCAGTACAAAAGACAGCTCGTCCTCCACACCTTTTGAATCGTCCTGTAAATACTCATTAAACAGAACGTGCTGGCCGCGATAGCCTGTCGTATTCATGTTGGCGATGTTGTTGGCTGTCGCATCCATTTGGTTACGTAGCGCCATTTGCTTGGAGAGCGCGATATAGATACTATTTTCCATCGGTCTTTTCCTTACCTTAGCCGCGCAAAAGCAGCCATTTGTTAAAGTCTTGAGCCTGCATCTTTGATCGTCAGGTCTCGCTTCCCACGTTGCACAGCGCGTGCCAGTTTTGAAAGTTGTTTTACTTCAATGCCTTAACTTGTTTTTTCGGGCGTTCTAAGTGAACGAGGATTAAACAGGTGCACACTTAGGCGTATGAGGAGAGGGCAAAAAATGCCGTTACAGGGCGGAATATTTTTCAAAATAAAAATGAGAAAGGGAAAACAGGGCGTTAGACCTTTGCTGCTCTTTCATTTATAATGATTAGTCGTTACTCTATATGTGCAGGACTTGTATCTGCTCGCTCCTCATATCTTACAATTTACAAGGTTTTTAAATATGGCTGATGAAGACGAACAGGATGTTGAAAATACAGAAGCGCCCGTCGAGGAAGATGTAGGCTCACTGGACGATGAAGAAAGTTCTGGCGGTAATAAGAAGCTGATCATCATTATTGCGGGGCTCTTATTGTTATTAGGCGGCGGTGGAGCCGCGGCTTACTTTATGGGCTATCTCGATGGCCTGCTCGGTAAAGAGCCTGTGGCCGAAGAGGGCGCGCATGGAGATGAACATGGAGACAGTGATCACGGCGAAGCGCATGGAGATGATCACGGGAAATATGAAGAAGAGTATGGCGATGGCTATGGCTATGAAGAAGTAAAAGAAGAGGAACACGCCGGCGATGATCATGGTGATGATCACGCAGAAAAAGGTGGCGACGGCCATGGCGGTGACGATGGTCATGGCGGCGCAGCCGGAGGCGGTAAATATGTCACAGTACCGACCATGCTGGTAAACCTGAACACCGATGACGGCACACCGCGTTTCTTGCGTTTATCCGTTCAAATTGAGCTGAAGTCCAAATCAGATTACGGCGCGGTAGAAGCGGTTTTACCGCGTGTGGTTGATCAGTTCCAAACCTATTTGAGGGAGCTGCGCGTTAAGGATTTGCGCGGATCGGCAGGGATTTACCGCCTGCAGATGGAGCTGCTATGGCGTGTCAATCAGGCGGCAAAACCTGTTCGTGTGAAAGATGTTCTATTTCAAGAGATTTTGATACAATAAAAGATTAAAACCCAAGCAGGCCCAAACAGGCATGATATTTGCAACATCCATTTCAAGTATGGGATTATATAAAAAAGTAAAAGACTATAATTAGGAAAGCATGAGCGACGTACCCACCGAAGAGCTCGAAGAAGAAATGAGCGAAGAAGAAAAGGCCATGATGGCCGAATGGGAAGCCATGGCCGGTGATGAAGACGGCGATGGTGAAGGTGCCGCTGACTCTGAATCTAACTCTGTTGAAGCGGATGCGACCCCTGCCTATGATGGTTTCGGCGAAGAAGACGGTGAAGAAGATGGCGAAGGCGGAACCCGTATTCTTAATCAGGAGGAGATCGACTCCCTATTAGGGTTTGATGATGACGCCATGATGGGCGGCGATACCTCCGGCGTTATGGCGTTGATTAATTCGGCTATGGTTAACTACGAGCGTCTCCCGATGCTCGATATTGTGTTCGACCGCCTTGTGCGCTTGATGTCGACATCCTTAAGAAACCTTACATCCGATAACGTGGAAGTCTCCCTCGATCAGGTCTCGACCGTACGTTTTGGCGATTACATGAACTCTATTCCGCTGCCTGCGATGCTTTCGGTCTTTAAAGCCGAAGAGTGGGACAATAATGGCTTGCTAACCATCGATTCCGCGCTGATCTATTCTATCGTGGATGTGCTCCTCGGCGGGCGTAAAGGCACGCCTGCTATCCGCGTTGAAGGGCGACCTTACACTACGATTGAATCGCGCCTTGTTGAAAAGATGGTGACAGTGGCCTTAAGCGATCTTTCATCAGCTTTTGATCCACTTTCACCCGTCAGCTTTAACCTCGATCGCATGGAAACCAACCCGCGCTTTGCAACCATTACTCAAAGCGGTAATGCCTGTGTGCTTGCCCGCCTTCGTATTGATATGGGCGATCGCGGCGGACGCGTAGAAATTCTTATCCCTTATGCAACATTAGAACCTATTCGTGAGCTGCTCTTGCAGATGTTCATGGGTGAAAAATTTGGTCGTGACTCGATCTGGGAAACTCACTTGACGCATGAACTATACAAAACCGACATTCAGCTACAAGCTATTTTGGGTGAGATGACCGTACCGCTGGGAGAGATGATGAACTGGAAGGTTGGTTCAACCGTTATGTTCTCGACGCGCACGCAAGATGATCTGGAACTGCGATGCGGGCATTTCCCAATGTTCCGCGGACCGGTTGGACAAAAACAGGAACATATTGCCGTGCGGATTGAGGATTATATAGAGCCGCCGCAAAAAGACGATTAGATAAAAAGAATAACAGGGTAAAAGGGTATTAACAAAAAATGACATCACAATTATTAAGTTTGATAATGGATGTGGCCGTGCTTTTGGCGTTGGCCGGCACGATTTATTACGCACTGCGCCTGTCACGCGCGCTTGAGAATTTTAAAGGCCAGCGCGAACAAATGCAGCGCACTATATTGGAATTGTCCTCTCAGGTTGATAGCGCACAAAATGCGATCAAATCCCTGAAAAAGGCTAGCGACAATGCGGCCAATGATCTGGATGATGTTCTTCACGATTCTCGCCGCATGGCCGAGGAACTTAAAATCATCAATGAAAGCGGTAACTCCCTTGCCAATCGGTTGGAAAAACTGGCGGCAAAAACAAGCAACCAAGCCCCTGCATTTAGGGAGAAAATTTTAGACGACAATGAACCGGAAATCAAACGTCCTAAGAAAGAAGTGAAAAAAGAAAAAGACGCCCCGTCATTTTTCATTCAGGACACAGACTTTCTTGAGCGCGATGGCGGTTTAGATGAGGATGGCTCGGACATTGATAATGGCGCCTTTGCCTCACGCGCTGAAAAAGAGCTATTCGACGCCCTTCAAAAAAACAAACAAGAAAAAGGAACGGGTAAATAATGAAGGCCAGCTCTATCCGTTTTATTCCTATTCTCGTCATTGTGGCAATGCTTGCATTTTCTGTACGCCTTGTTGACTTCGCAATGGGGGTCTCGTCTATGTCAGGGATAGCTTTTGCTGAAGAGAAAAAAACGCCAGAGATGGAAGAGGCGGGCGATACGAAAATGAAGCTGGCCATGTCTACGCCTCCTGAAGAAAATGAACCAGAAGAAGGTGGGGGTGAAGAGCCTGAGGGCGAGGATATCACCCCGACCGCGCCAATTGCAGTGCCCAGTAATGGGATTGAGTGGCGTGATGCCAAAGACGAAGCCGTCGTGAAATCGGATGTTAAGCAAGATGTTTTGAATGATATAACGGCTCGAAAAGAAGCTTTGAACACGCGCGAAAGAGAGCTCATCGCACGCGAGGCTTTGCTTAAAGCCGCCGAGCAAGAGCTTGACCAGAAATATCGTGAACTTACAGTTCTGCGTAATCAAATTGAGGGGCTTTTAGAAAAGCAATCGGAAGAAGAAGAAGCACGCGTTGTCTCGTTGGTGAAAATATACGAGGGTATGAAGCCCAAAAACGCGGCAAATATATTCAATACGCTTGATCTTGATGTCCTGATTCAAGTCATGAGCAAGATGTCAGAGCGTAAGCTCTCGCCCATATTGGCTTCTATGGATGCCGAACGCGCCAGAACAGTGACAATTATGTTGGCAGAAGAGAGGCAATTGCCAAGACTTCCAAAAAATTAATCGTTATTTTTTATTTACTTACCTTCCATTAAGGATTTTCAAACATACTGTTAAATCGTATACTTAATATCAAGTGAGCAGATATTTTAGACTAAACACATAATATAAGGAGACAACCGTGAGCGTTGACAAAAATATGAACGTGCTGATCGTGGATGATTACAATACGATGTTGAGGATTATTAAAAATCTTCTCAAACAGCTGGGATTTAATAATGTAGATGAAGCATCGGATGGCCAGATGGCTCTCGAAAAAGTGCAGGCAAAAAGCTACGGCTTGATTATCTCCGATTGGAATATGGAGCCGATGACCGGCTATGAGCTTCTCAAAGCCATTCGTGGTTCAGGTAAGGCATATCAGAATACACCTTTCATCATGGTTACAGCTGAGAGTAAGACAGAGAATGTAGTTTTGGCCAAGCAAGCCGGTGTTAACAACTACATCGTAAAACCATTCAACGCGGAGACATTAAAAAACAAGATTTCCGCAGTGCTTGGTGATTTTTAATTAGAACAGTTATTTCGGGGGAAGGTTAATATGCAACCAGAAAACAAAAAAACGTTCGAGCGTGAAAAAGTCGTAGAGATTATTAACTCTGTTTTGAATAAGGTAGAACACGGGGCGGATGATCCAAAAGTTATATTAAATGAATTGAAAGATTTGCAACGCATTATCGAGCAAACACGCGCAGAAGTGGGCGCGGCGCAAGCCGGCGATATTAGCGATAAGCATATTCCGACCGCTACAGATGAGCTGGATGCTGTTGTCGCCAACACAGCCGATGCCACGGGTAAAATCATGGATTCGTGTGAAGCTATTGACGAAATAGCAGGTAACCTGGGAGAGCAGGGCGCAGTGATTTCCGGCGAGACGATTAAAATCTTTGAGGCGTGCTCATTTCAAGATATTACAGGCCAGCGCATCACTAAAGTTGTCAGCACATTAAAGACTATTGAAGAAAAGGTGAGCCGTCTTGTGAATGCTCTTGGCGCAGCGATGCCGGATGCAGGTAGCGTCAGTGAAGGAGAAGATACACGTCAAGGCGATGAAAGATTGCTAAATGGCCCACAAATGTCAGATAAAGCAATCTCTCAAGATGATATCGATAAGTTGCTGGATAGTTTTTAATTGTTGTTATTAATTATAGTAAAAGCGCTGTTCTTAATGGAGCGGCGCTTTTTTATTGCGCTGTTTCTGCTGCCGTATCTTGTTCAGGATCAACATTGTCTTCCACAGAATTAGTTGTCGAAGCCTCTAAATCTGCATCCTCACCAGCACGAATAGCTTGCAAAATGCCGTCGAATAATTCGATCTCAGACACGACCGATAATAAAGTCTCGCGATCAGCCAGTGTAATGCTTTGTCGCGGACGGGTTATAATCTCGAAGATTTTGGCCTGCTCTGTTTGCGCCATCGCATCGCTGTATCTCTCACGCATATTTGCCAGCGCGACCCGATCCCCGCCAAGGTTCAAGGCCACTGCACGCTGAATAAGTAGCGCCGCTTGATCATCCTCTAACGGTCTGGTGAGGGATAAATTTTGGTCTAAGATTACATCATGCAACGCTTCGGCCGCATCATCCCAGTACGATGCTTTCCACGCGATTTCGGCCTTTAAGCGGTTTAAATCCGGTGATAACTCCATATCCCTCAATAACTCAAGCGCGCGATCTGCATTTCCTTTGCCCGAATAGCTGCGCGCTTTTAAAAGCTCGACCATGCGCGCATTTTTATCTGTTTTTTGTTCTTCTGGTAATTCGCCCAATATGCTTTCGGCCTTTTTGATCGCATCCATAGCATCATCCGGCTTGTCATCAAGCAGGCGCAGTGCCGCTAAACGCGTAGCTATTCGAAAGGCGTCATAGCCTTTGAGGCGGTGGTCAACTTGATTTTTCATCAAATCGCCCGCGCGTCCAACCAACCCTGCATTCGCAAGATGTTCGGCCAATCTCTCGACAATTTTATCACCTCGATCATCGGGCGGAGAAAGTTCTCTAAACTGTTCATACAGATTAACCGCATCTTCGGGCGGGACGTCCTTAAGCTTATCGCCTGTAAACAAATCTATATAAAGCTGGCTCATATCATTCGTAATTTTCTCGGCCAGCCCTGAATGAGAGGCATAGGTCGAGGCATCACGCATTATGTTTAAACCTTTAATGTAATCATTATTTTCAAAGTACGTGCGCCCAAGCCAGTAATTGACATTGGCTTCCAGGTCATCCCCGCGCCACGCATAGCGAAGACCTTCTAACTTATCGATCGCTTGTCTGGGCGGCATTTTTCCTTGATCAACCAGAAAACGCGTAAGCGCAAGAGAGCCTTTAACACGGAAAAGGTCGTCCTCGCCACGTGCAAGGCGAAGCCAGCTTTTCTCCGTTAATTCATTGCTACCTTCCTGTCGGGCTTTCTCGCCCTGCAAATAGATCAAGTTACCGCGCAAATGCGGGGGGAGATACGGGTAATCCTTCTCGGCCATGCCCATGAATTTGTCTGCTATGACGGGTTTGCCCGAACGTAGATTAATCTCGGCCAAGCCAAGCCCCATTGCGCTGCGTATCAAGGGGGGA
>JAHQVU010000047.1 GCA_019634145.1 Micavibrio sp.
AATCTCAACCTCGCGCAGTATCTTGATGATTTCTTCTGTTTTGTAGCGTTTGCCTCGGCTCATAATCTGTCTCCTTTCATAAAGACGTTTATAAACCAATTCCTAACTCAAAAAATGGACCGATTTTAGGGGGCAAGGTCACTCAAAAAAAGACGAAATCAGTCCGGCAGCTTGCACCTACAAGCCTTGCTATACCTAACATTTACGGCACTAGCGAACCCAAAAAACTGCATTCTATTCACGCTGGTTTATTATGCTTCAAATCAGAATGGTCCCCCGCATTTGGGCAACCGTTTGAAAAAGCCATTTCTGATGCAAACCCAAATGAATTAATAAACCAAGTGTGTATCGCTCAAGAAGGGTATTTTGAACTCGATAAGAATAATCAGATTTATCAAGGTTCACAGCCAGTAACTTTTTTTCTGATGCGCTTGATCTCCTTGCTTCAGCAAAAAGGCACTGCACCAATGGCAGATATCATGGCGTACGCTAGTTGGCTTGAAGGAGATCAAAGCAAAGATTGAGGGAAAGAAAAAATGGCTGGGGTACCTGGATTCGAACCAGGGATGCCGATACCAAAAACCGGTGCCTTACCGCTTGGCTATACCCCAACAATGGATGCGATAAACGATATACAAAATTTAGAAATGGTGCCCTCACACGGACTCGAACCGCGGACCTGATGATTACAAATCAACTGCTCTACCAACTGAGCTATAAGGGCACATATTCTAAAAAATACATCGCCGACCTTATTATCACCTTATTACGGGCGGGAGCCAGATCGTAACTCCTTAAAAATAATACGCCTTAATATGTCGACCTTTTAATTACAAATCAACTGCTCTACCAACTGAGCTATAAGGGCACTAAACATTTTCTGACAAATTTACCCTTTAAAAAAAAGAGCGGGGGTGCCTAAAAAACCCGATTAAGTTTTATCTCAACCCTTCCTTAAATCCTACGATTGAAAGAAGCTGAATGAGGGTTTAGCAAAATTCTTTGGCTTTGCAAATGGTTTTTTTGGCATTTTTTAACAAAGTTATACTTCAAGTGGTTTTTACATGATTTTTTTGATATATTTAAATGTGATAGTTCATTTCCTCATTTCTAGTATACAAAGGTAATTACAATTGGCGGGCGGCGGACAACAAGCTGAAAATACTCTCCATGAAGCAGCGATCGGCTGGGCAATTTTAATAGCGATCATTGCCGTAGTCTTGTGGCTGTTTTGGTATTATAATTCCACAGAAGTCAGAAATATCGTGCGCTGGATTCGCTATGGCGAAATGTGGTTTCTTCAATGGCCTATAATGGCCTATGAGCAAATCAACCTACTTTTAGGCGGAGATGGCATATACAAATATACCTATAACGGGCGAGAACATAATTGGCGCGATAGCTTTGAAACAGTACCAAACGTATCGAAATACAAACTAAACTATGCTTATCTTAGTGTCTTTAGCGCTATGGCAATGCAGCCATTAAAGCCTGTCTTTTTATTACTATGCGTAATCGGCACATACTGGGCTTTATCTAAAGGCCCGCGGACACATTACAGAACGCGCCTTAACCTTGAAGGATTAATTCATAGACAATCGAAAAACTTTCCTGTAATCGCGCCTTTCGCGAAATTCAACCCCGCGACACAACCCCCTCGCCCCCCGGGGGCTCCTGTACCTGCAGAATTGCCAGCATTTGCCGAGGCTTTGGGCCCAGAAGAATGGCTAGCATATCACGCCATCCCTATACCTGATGGGGTAATTGATGAAGGAGCAGCATCAAAAGCCTTCCAAAAACAACTTGTAGCCCGATGGAAAGGCCCAAAAGAGCTCAGCCCCGAACGACAAATTCTTCTCGCTGCATTCTGTTTAAAAGCTGCACGTAAAAGAATCGAGTCTGACGACCTACTCGGGCGCCTCGCTTTATGCTGGAACTATAAAGGTGGATTAAATATGAGCGCAGATAAAAAACTTCACAAGGATGCTTTAAAAATTCTGAATAACAAAGATCTTTCAGGCACTACCCTTTCAAAATGCAACCAGCACGCCTTTGTTACAACAGCCCTGCTCCGCGCTCTACAGACCGCACGAGAGGAAGGCGGTGTTCTGGCGCCAGCGCAATTTGCTTGGCTGCGCGGCTATGACCGCACACTTTGGTATCCACTCAACAATCTTGGCCGCCAATCCTTCCACATGGAGGCTATCGGCGCGATGTCCCATTTCAAGCAGGAAAAAATGACACAACGTCCGATCCCACTGCCTAAAGTCGAATTCGCCGTTGAAACAATTGTCGAATATATGAAATCACGTAAAGCACGCCCCATCCCTCAACTTGACTACAGCAATTCAAAGAAAAGCGGCGTTAAAAAAGCCGTTTAAAGCATGGCAATCAGGAGATAACAATATGCTTAAGAAAAATAAAAACTCTAAACAAAGCTCGAATGCCAGCGCCCGTATTGTCGACGGCAAACTGATCTTGTCTTTGCCTGATGCAGAAACCCCGGTTGTGTGGCAAATGGATCTGACTCAATCAAAAGCCTCAGCGCTTGAAGTACGTAAAGATGATGAGGGAAAGATATTCACGCTTACTCTAAAAACACCTAAAGGAGATCTAGTTGAAATAGCCCCATTCATTAGTAAAGAATATGCTGTTGAAGGCCTAATGGCCGCCTCAAGCGCCTTAGGAAATGCACATGGCGCTATTCGCGCACCAAACGAAAGTGTCGCTGACGGCGCGTCTGTCTCTTACAACATTGGCCAAAAGAAAAAAAGCGGTCTGGGCAAAAAGCTTTTAATCATATTCGGCGTTATATTTACACTCGTCATTCTTTTGATGCTCTGGAGCGCGACTGCGCCCAAACTGCCAGCCAGCGGATATCCTCAGCAATATGGGGCAGCCTCTGCACCAAGCGCCCCCCCCGCAAACCAGCGTATTGGTGAAGCTGTATCGGCAGACGATTTTCTCGGTAGACAATAAATCAAAACAGGTAACAGTTAAAGAATGGCCATAGATCAGAAAAAATTTGAGCATAAATCGGAGAAGATGCTCCGCGATGTTCGGCCGTTCACAGTGCGTTTGGCCGATTCTCTGACCGATAAAAACAACTCAGCCGCCATATTTGTCTGTGCCGGAGGCGCCATCTTTTTCAACGAATGGGGCATGGCATTTGCCGATGTCATCATGCTCATCGTCCTAATATTCTTTATATGGCTAAGATCACGCGATAAATCCCTAGCATTCAAAATGCCCCTAGGCGCAAAGTTTCTGGACCCTAATAACGGCAGAGGCAACAAGCCGGGTAAATCAGAAGGTATCCTCTATATGGGGAATGTTGAAAAAACCAATGAAGAAGTTTGGTTTACAAACTCTGATGCCAGAACCCACTTGCTTTACCTAGGTACAACGGGTGCCGGTAAAACCGAAGGCCTCAAATCCACAGTTACAAACGCCATGACTTGGGCATCGGGCTTCGTGTATGTTGATGGTAAAGCCGATACCGACCTTTGGTCATCACTTTCATCACTCGTGCGCCGCTTTGGCCGTGATGATGATTTGCTCGTTCTGAACTACATGACCGGAAACTCAGATACGCAAGCCCCATCCAACACGATGAACCCGTTCTCAAGCGGCTCCGCATCATATCTAACCAACATGCTCGTCTCCTTGATGCCGGACAGCCAAGGTGACAACGCAATGTGGTCAGAGCGTGCGATCTCCCTCGTTTCAGCAATGATGCCGTGCTTGACATGGAAACGTGACAATCAAGACATCCCGCTTTCAGTTCGTATTTTGCGTGATTCGCTGAGTCTAAACCGCGTGATCCGTCTTGCACGTGACGAGGCAATCCCTGAAGAAATACGTGTAGGGGTCAAAGGCTATCTCGAAACGCTTCCCGGCTTCACAGCTGACGCCTATGATGATAACGGCGATGTAAAACCGCCAGGCCCTGATCAGCCGCAACATGACACCACTACCGCTAACCAGCAGCACGGATATCTGGCGATGCAGTTCACGCGTTCACTTCAATCTCTTGGTGATGATTACGGCTATATTTTCGATACGCAAGCCGCCGATGTGGACATGGTCGATGTTGTTTTGAACCGACGCATCCTGATCGTGCTTATTCCCGCCTTGGAAAAATCTGGTGACGAAATTGCTAACCTTGGTAAAATTGTGGCCGCGACCATGAAAGGGATGATGGGTTCGGCCCTTGGCTCAGCCGTGGAAGGCTCATCAGCCACCGTTATTGAGAATAAACCCACGCACTCTTCCACCCCATTCATGACTGTTTTCGACGAGGTTGGTTACTATACTGCCGAGGGTATGGCCGTTATGGCAGCCCAGGCACGATCACTTGGTTTCTGCCTGATCTTCTCTGGTCAGGATTTGCCCGCGATGAAAAAACGCGTACGCGAAGAAGCAAACTCTATCACAGCTAACTGTAACATCAAAATTTTCGGTAAACTTGAAGATCCAACAGAAACAAAAGAATTCTTTGAAAAAACTGTTGGATCGGCACTTGTTACAGAAGTCTCCGGCTACCAGATGTCAGGCGGAAAATCCTATATGGATACGAAACAGGCCGGAATACAATCCCGTCCAAGAGCCTCTTATGAAGAGCTGCGCGGCTTTTTAGAAGGACAAGCTGTTGTCACATTCGGAGAGGCCGTTGTCAGCTGCGCAATGTTCTATTCGAACCCCGGCTTTGCAAAAGCAATGCGCGTCACGCGCTTTTTATCATTACCGCCACCAGATGATGACATGATTAAACATGCAGGTGACATTACTGCATTGCGTGATAAGCTTGTAAATAAGAGCTGGACAGCCGAGCGCGCGGATGTCGCCATAGAAACCGCACCTGAAATTCAGGCGATGATCGATGGAATGAAAAGCGCGGGCAAGCCAGGAGTTAGCACAATTGATCAATCCATTTGCGCTATAGTGGGTATTCACGCCCTGAATAACCCTATCGAGCCGCTCTCACCACCACCACAACAGCAACAAAGCAACACAAGCTCGAATGAACAAATTCAAGCTAAAGCACCCACAGCGACGAGCCCACAAAAACCAGCAACATCCGCACCTCCCACCCCACCGACGCAACAGCCTGAACAGCAAACAACACAAACGCCACCTGCACAGCCACCTCCACAGCAGCAGCAAAAATCGTCACCAATGTCTGGATTTACACCTCAAAGAACTGAAGGCAATAATACGGCTCCTTCACCCTCAAGCCCTCCTCCACCAGCCGATAAACCGCAAGAAACAGCGCCGCAAAGTTCTTCTGCCCCGATGGGATTTTTCAAGAAGGGAGACGCTCAGGATACAGGGAAAACGGCTCAACCGCCCAGCACAACACCAACGGAAGCCCAGCAAGCCCCTCCTCCTGCCGCACCTCAAGAGCCAGCAGAACCAAAGCAAAAGAATGAGGCACCAGCAAAGAAACAATCAGCTGAACTACCGGAGGAAATTCGAAACTTACTGCAATCCGCAGGAAAAGAAGCAACCGAAAATCTCTTAAAAGAAGAAAAAGAGAATGAAGAAAAAGACTAAATCCGACAGACATTCTGAACAGGGGAATGCCCTTCTAATCATTTTAATTGGCGTAGCGCTCTTTGCCGCCTTGTCTTTTACAGTCTCTCGTAGCATGAATTCCAGCACGACCGAGAAACTATCAGCACAACAAGCCTCACTGGCTGCAAGTGAAATCATAACGTACGCTCAACGAATGGAGCGCGCGGTAAATAGCATTCGCAACAAAGGCGCATCAGAATCTGACATTAGTTTTCAAAACTCCGGATTAAACACATACGAGAATACAAACTGTACCGCTAATATGTGCCGTATTTTTCACCCACAAGGAGCAGGCATGCAATGGATATCCCCGCCTGAAAATTCGACAAATTCAGGGGACTGGATAATTACCGGTGCAACATGCATCCCTGATCTGGGCACAGGATCAACAAACTGTGGAAGCGACACCGACACCTCGAATGAAGAGCTAATTTTGACCCTTACTAACATCAACCAAACAGTGTGTGAAAGTATAAATGCAGGAATGGGAATAGATGGCATCCCTGCCGACAGCACAAGTGGTGCGTCAACGACTGTTTTCACAGGCAGTTTTGCAGATGGAACAGAGATAACCCTGGCTAACGGCCCATTTCAAAGCGCCTGTTTTTCGCGTGGAGGGAGTAATTACTTCTACAGAGTATTGCTAGAAAGATAAGAAATGCTAGATACTAAAGGTATACCCTTCGCCTTCTAACTCTTGCACTTGCTTAATTATACGCTGCAGCTTCTTCTCGTCATGTAGGGCTTGTTTATTCAAACCTGTTTCACGCCCAACCATGTAATAAATAGATTCCAAAGTTACCTCTGTGCCCTTACCAAAGGTCTTAACGTGATAGGCCATAGACGCATCAAGCGTAATAATCGATTTATCCGGCTGGTTACGCTTACGCATATGTTCGTCAGTCAATTGGACAACAGTCATAAGAGCATTGTTTGAAATCGTTACACCATGATGCTTTTCGTGACCTGAGCGTAGCGATTTTAAAATGGTGTATGTTTCGACTGTGTTAGGAACCTTCAAAAACACTTTTTGAAAACGACGATCCATCGCGGGATCAAGCGCCACATATTCCCGGAATTCGTCTAATGTCGTCGCGCCGATGACCATCAAATCCCCTGCTGTCAAATAAGGCTTCATTACATCCGAAAGACCTGCATAGGACGAACCTGTACATGTAGGCATAATCTGGTGAATTTCGTCCAAGAACAAAATAATACGCGGATTTTCAGGATCGTGATAACGCTCTGCCACCCCCTTACATAAAGGAATAAAGCGCTCTTGAAACTCAGCCGGAGATGTCGTCCCCGCAGCCATTCGCGCCAATTCAACTTCGATAAGGCGCGCATCTTTAAGTAAATCAGGCACCTCATAATCAGCAATTTTTTGCGCAAGCGCCACAACCATCGCTGTTTTACCAACCCCAGCAGGCGCAAGCAATACAGCGTTCTTACGCCCCTTTTGCAAAAGAATCAGAATCGACTCATCAACCTCTTTGTCACGACCTGTAATCGGCCCATATCGCCCTTGCTTCGCCAGCGATGTAAAGTCAGTACAATAGTCCTGAATAAGCTTTTCCAGCTCTTCGTCCGTTACAGAATAATTCCAATTTGTTGCCATAGCTCAAAACCACTATTTAAAAATGAATATTAGGGCAGAACTGCCCGAAAAAGAATACCGCTTAGCAGTATACCCCAGAAATTATAATAATGGGAGAGAGTTAAGAATTTCTTTTGACACTATGACAAGTCAAAAGCATGAAGAGCCGTTGCCAGATTACCGTGACGAATAATATTAGGTATTTCCCGCTCAACCTTACCGCCTAACGCTGGCTTATAGCCGACCCCAAGCCCTGCTACCTGCATCATCGCAATATCGTTCGAGCCATCACCCATCGCATAACACTCCACAGGCTCGCAGCCCATTTTTTTTGCGTAATCAGCAAGATGTAAAGCCTTTTTCGCACCGTTCAAAATATCCGCATCGTTCGTAACAGCGCCCGTAAGCTTACCATCTACAATTTCCAGCTCATTACCATGATGAGCATCCATGCCCAGACTCGCCGCCACCTTTTCGGTAAAATAGGTAAATCCACCAGATACAAGAACGCACTTAACACCAGCTGCTTTTAAACCTGAGATCAGCTCTTCCGCACCGGGGTTAAACTTCATCCCCGCATAAACCGGCGCACAGAGGCTCCCGGCATCCACGCCCTTAAGCTTCGCAAGCCGAGTACGAAGCGACCAATCAAAATCCAGCCCTTCCGCCATCGCTTGGCGCGTAATCGCCGCAACCTCTTCGCCAACGCCCGCATACACTGCCATCTCATCCAGCGTCTCGGCATCCACAATCGTCGAATCCATATCAAAAAACGCGATTTTAGGGCGAAAGCCTGTTGGTACACAGAGAATATCAACCTTTAAACCTTGCAACTTTTGACGTATTTGCGTCAAAGTCTTTATGCTCGGCACATCATCAAACGTCGCTACTGCGCTTTGAGCACCCTGCTTAAAATCAGCACTCACAACACTATTAACAGCGCTTATAGCCGACTTCAGGGCATCATTACCGCCAGAAGAGATTAATTTCAGTTGATATACCATACTAAAATCCTATTTTTTAAAGTCCACGCCGAAAAACGCTGGACTTACATTCAATTTTTATCTATCGCTTAGACACTAATTTTTATAGAGACGAGGCTCAGTAACTGCAATGGAAAAACCTATCCGTAAACCCAAAAACCCTTGTTTTTCTTCAGGACCCTGCGCAAAACGGCCGGGCTGGAGCTTTGAAAACCTTGGCCATGCTATGCTCGGTCGCTCCCACCGAGCAGGCCCTCTAAAAAAGCAACTAAAAGAATGTATTGATAAGCAAAAAGAGTTGCTCGGCATTCCTGATGACTATTACGTCGGTATCATGCCCGCCTCCGATACTGGTGCGTTCGAAGCAGCCATGTGGTCTTTACTCGGCGAGCGCCCTGTCGATGTTTTCTCATGGGAGAGTTTCTCAACAGATTGGCTCAAAGACATCACCAAGGAATTAAAGCTTAAAGACGTAAATTCATATGAAGCGGATTATGGTAAGATTGCAGATCTTTCCAAAGCCGATCCCAAAAATGACATTGTCTTCGTATGGAACGGCACAACCTCCGGCGTTCGCGTCCCCGATGGCGATTGGCTCAGCGCTAACCGTGAGGGACTCGTTCTATGTGATGCAACCTCCGCTGTTTTCGCCTACGACCTTCCATGGGAAAAGCTCGATGTTGTGACTTGGAGTTGGCAAAAAGTCCTCGGTGGTGAAGCCGCCCATGGTATGCTGGTATTGTCCCCCAAGGCTGTAAAGCGTCTGGAAACATTCACACCTGATCGCCCACTGCCAAAAATCTTCCGCATGACAAAAGGCGCAGGAGATAAGAAAAAGCTCAACGCCGCAATCTTCGAAGGCGCAACCATCAACACCCCCTCCATGTTGGCGGTGGCAGATGCACTGGACGCACTTCGTTGGGTAGAAAATATCGGTGGCCTTCGCACGACAATCGCGCGTTCACAGGAAAACTTCAAAGCAATCGAAAACTGGGTAGCGCGCACAGATTGGGTCGAATTCCTAGCAACAGAGCCCGAAACACGCTCAACAACATCTGTTTGCTTAAAAGTAGTTGATAGCTGGTTTGAAGAACTCCCCAATGACGAAAAAACACCATTCATCAAATCAATGACCAAAATCCTTGATGAAGAAAAAGTGGCCTATGATATCGCCGGATATCGTGACGCCCCGGCGGGACTTCGTATCTGGTGTGGCGCGACCATTCAAGGCGATGACGTAGAAGATCTGACAGCTTGGCTTGATTGGGCTTATGAAGCTGCAAAATCACAGGAACAACGCAAAGCCGCTTAATAACAGCCATGACCAAACAATACAAAACCGCCATAGTTTTTACCCTTGTGGCGGTTTTTGTAACTTCAATCTCTTACATACTCATACCTAAAACGAATTTTATATCGCCAAAAATAAGGCCAAAAGCTTCAGAAATATCGGATTTCAACTTCATCGACACCAACAATATTTCGCAAAAATTATCGGATTATGAAGACAAGACAATAATCTTTAATTTTTGGGCCTCATGGTGCGCCCCCTGCATAAAAGAAATGCCAATATTGATAGAGGCTGCAAGTAAATATCCGGATACAGTTCTTATCGCGCTCTCCTCAGATATGACGGGACAAGCAATGAGTGCGTTCCTTGATAAATACCAATACCAAAGTGATGAGCATACAATTTTTGCATTCGACAAAGACCAAAGCATTACAGCAGAAAAGTTCAAAATCACCAGATTACCGCAAACTTATATACTTAAGCCAGGTCTAAAGACGGTCGCACACTTACGAGGTGCAAACTGGTCGGCTGATGATTTACAAAAAATTTTAAAAAATCAGTAAACTTGCTGCTGCACAGCATAAAAATGCCTCTTGATTTCACAGATTTGCTGTATCATATACACGCCTAGTAATGTTACAAACAAACCATAATTAATAACGACGAAGACGGACAATGACTGTAGATTCACTATTAGAAGAAGCCTTCAAGAAAATTTCTTCAACTTCTTCTGAACACAACAAAGCTCTTCTTAAACAATTGAGCGCCCATATCCCCGAAGATGATCTCGATCACTTTACCCCTGATCTTCTAGCAGAACTCATTCAGGTTCATAACGATCTATCAAAAAAGCGTGACACCGGCGCACCAAAACTTAAAATTTACTCGTATAAAACGGATAAACACGCCCCCCCTCGCACAATTATAGACATTGTTAGCGATGACTTCGCATTCATCGTCGATTCAGTAGTTGCAGAAATAAATAAGCATAACCTTCTTATCGACCTACTCATGCACCCAATTCTGTATAGTAAATACAACAAAAATGGTGAGCTTGAGGACGTTAGCGCATTAGCTGCAGAAGGCTACATCCAACAATCCCACCTTCATGTACAAGTTAAAAACAACCTGACTGAAGACATGATGAAGTCGCTTGAAGAAGGGCTTTACTCGATTTTGAAAGATGTAGAGATAACAAACCGTGACTGGATCAAATTATTAGAAGAGCTTAAAACTGCACGCGATGATTTAGCGCAAGCAAAAACACGTCGCCCGAATAAGGAAATCAAAAAATATTGTGAATTCTTAGACTATCTTATTGATAACAATTTCACACTACTTGGTTATCGCGAATATAAATTCATGGAAAAAGACGGTTTTGTATTCAGTGAAACAGTAAAGAATTCAAGCCTTGGGCTGCTCCACAATTCTAAACGACCCGCATATATTAACGACAGTGATGAATGCTTGCCTCGTAATCTTCAGGAAAAACGTCGCTCTTTGCCGTCTATATCCGTTTCAAAAACAAATCGTACATCCACGGTTCACCGTCGCGTCCCCATGGATGCAGTTGCCATTAAGACCTATGATGAAAATGGAAATGTTACCGGCGAAAAGTTATTCCTCGGCCTATTCACGTCCGTCACATACTCCCGAAGCGTAAGTGATGTGCCATACTTACGCGAAAAAGTAGATGAAGTCATTGAGATGTCAGGCTCGATACCGCGCTCTCATAACCGTAAAGCCCTTCGTCATATTTTAGAGAAGTATCCGCGTGACGAGCTTTTCCAAATCACGCCAAAACAACTCCTGCGCATTTGCACCAACATCTTGCGCTTACAGGAGCGTCAACGTGTTGCCCTATTCATGCGTAAAGACCAATTCCGCCGCTACATCTCATGTCTCGTCTATATTCCGCGCGATCGCTTCGGCACATCTTTGCGAGAAAAAATGGCGGGTATATTAGAAAAAGAACTTAACGGCGAATTGGCTACATTCTATACTTCAGTAGACGATTCTGGCTTCGCCCGCGTAATGTTTGTGATCAATGTGAACCAACGCACAGAAAATAAATATAACGCCGAAGCAATTGAAAAAAAGCTTCAAGATGCCGCCGAAACTTGGGAAGAGAAACTTTCATGGGCTTTGAGCAAGGCATATGACGATCAAGAGACAGCCAAATCCCACACACATAAATACGGCGATGCATTCCCGATAGCCTATACCTCACGCTATCGCGCATCGCAGGCCGTTTTTGACATCCGCAAAATTGAAGCCGTCATCGAAACATCCCTACTTCAACCCGACTTATATCATTCAGACGAACTCTCTGATAACCAGCTTCGCCTAAAGGTATATAATCCGGACACCCCCTTAACGTTGTCTGATATCATGCCGATTTTAGATCATCTGGGTTTGCGCGCTATTTCTGAGTTACCATTTGAGATTAAGCCCTCTGGCGCTGATCGTTCAGTATGGATACATGACTTCCTGTTGGAAACGCCTTTAAATAAACCGCGCATTTCCATGCAAGAAGTAAAAGCTAATTTCGAAATTGGCCTCTCCAAGATTTGGGAACAAGATATGGAGAGTGATGGACTAAACCACCTCATTCTCTTTGCGAATATGAACTGGCGCGAAATTTCAATTCTGCGCACATATGTCCGATACCTTAAACAGATCCGCTTCCCGCTTAGCCGCCCATATGTCGAAAAAACACTCAACGCACATCCAAAAATCGGTCGCATGATCATTGATCTTTTCAATGGCTTATTTGATCCTGAAAATCTAATGAGCGAAAAGGAAATGGACGCTCATCGCGAGGCCCTTGAAGAAAAGCTACAGGCTGTTGAAAGCCTTGATCATGACCGTGTTCTTCGTATGCTTGTAGCGCTAATCGAAGCCACGCTACGCACAAACTTTTTCCAAAAAGATAAAAATGGAGAAGTAAAAAATTATATATCCGTAAAATTCGATTGCTCGAAAATCCCCGGCTTACCAGAGCCTCGCCCCTATCGTGAGATCTTCGTATATTCACGTCAGGTCGAGGGTGTACATTTGCGCGGCGATAAAATTGCTCGTGGCGGCCTACGCTGGTCCGATCGTCATGATGATTTCCGCACCGAAGTCCTTGGGCTAATGAAAGCACAAATGGTCAAAAACTCTGTCATCGTACCCATGGGTGCAAAAGGCGGGTTTGTTGTTAAAGCTCCGTCCTCTGACCGCAAAATCTTCCGTGAACAAGGTTTGGAATGCTATAAGATTTTCATCCGCGGGATGCTCGATATAACCGACAATCAAAAAGGCGGAAAAGTTATACCGCCAAAAGACGTCGTCCGTCGCGATAGCGATGACCCATATTTGGTTGTTGCAGCAGACAAAGGCACAGCAACCTTCTCTGACATAGCAAACACCCTTTCGCAAGAGTATGATTTTTGGCTTGATGATGCTTTTGCATCCGGCGGTTCCGCTGGTTATGACCATAAAAAAATGGGCATTACAGCAAAAGGCGCTTGGGAATCTGTTAAACTCCACTTCCGCGAGCTTGACCATGACACTCAATCAGCTGATTTTAATGTCATCGGTGTAGGAGATATGGGCGGCGATGTTTTCGGAAACGGTATGCTGCTCTCCGAAAACATCCGCCTTATTGCTGCTTTCAACCACCTGCATATCTTCGTCGACCCTTCACCGGACGCCGCTACCTCTTATAAAGAGCGCAAACGCCTGTTTGATGATATGCTTGGTTGGGACGAATATGACTCAAGCAAACTCTCCAAAGGTGGGCGCATTTTCGAACGCACAGAAAAGAACCTAAAACTTACACCCGAAATCAAAGCCCGCTTTGATATTTCTAAAGATGCAGTAACCCCTAATGAGCTTATGCGTGCGATCTTGAAAGCCCGCACTGACCTATTATGGTTCGGCGGTATTGGCACTTATATTAAATCATCCTCAGAAACCAACGAAGATGCCGGCGACAAGGCCAATGATACTATCCGCCTTAATGCAAAAGAAATCCGTGCAAAAGTTGTCGGCGAGGGCGCAAACCTTGGAGTAACACAACTTGGCCGTATCGAATTTTCTAAAAATGGCGGCCATATTAACACCGACTTTATCGATAATTCCGGCGGCGTAAACTCATCCGATCTTGAGGTGAATATAAAAATTCTACTCAGTGATGTTATGAGTTCAAAAAATAATGATATGGATTTAAAGGCACGTAATAAGCTACTCAGCAAGATGACTGACGAAGTTAGTGCACTCGTGCTGCGTAACAATTACCAACAAGCTCAAGCCATTTCACTGGCAGCGTTTGATGCAAAAAACAATCTACAAGCTCATAATGATTTCATCCGCCAACTCGAGCGCGAGCACGGCCTTAACCGTACTCTTGAGGGACTGCCTGATGAGGAAGAGATTGATCGCCGCCTGCGTGCAGGTGACGGGCTAACCCGCCCCGAGCTCAGCGTGCTGGTTTCTTATTCTAAAATCGGATTCATGCAATCACTCATGAAATCAGATATCCCCGACAGCAATGAAATGGATGAATGGCTGGTCGATTATTTCCCAAAAGATCTGCATGACAAGTATGATAAACAAATACGCCGCCATCGTCTTGCACGCGAAATCATCTCGACACAAATGGCGAATTCTCTGATTAACCGCATGG
This sequence comes from Micavibrio sp., assembly GCA_019634145.1. GTDB lineage: Bacteria > Pseudomonadota > Alphaproteobacteria > Micavibrionales > Micavibrionaceae > TMED27. The sequence continues at coordinate 14,121 of JAHQVU010000047.1, forward strand.
GCCCAACTTTCCTAAAAGAAAAGATGGTAAAAACCGGTGCAAAAATCAACCAAATAGCAAAAGCCTATATTATTGTGCGTGATGCCTTCAACCTACGTGATCTATGGGATGATATTGAAGCACTTGATAACAAAGTGCCTGCAGAAGTTCAGATCAAAGCCATGCGCGAAATATCATCTTTGGCCGAACATAATATCTCATGGTTCTTAACGCGCATAACCGGAGAGCTTAATATTGGACGCGAGATTATGGATTACAGCCACTCCATCTCGGATCTACGCAAGAAATTACCTAAGGTGCTTCCGCCAGAACAAATGGAGCTTGTCGAACATAGAACAGAGCGAGGCATAGCCGACGGCTTACCGAAAAATTTAGCCCAGCAAATTGCACTCCTGCCTGTACTCTCGTCAGCTTGTGACATCATAATGATCACCCAAGAAACTGAAACTGACCTTTACGAAACGGCCAAAACATACTTCGGCATAGGTCAACATTTCCACATGGATTGGATGCGAAGACAAGCGCGTTTTCTTCCAATGACTACGCCTTGGCAATATGAGGCTGCTAACGGTTTAATTGACCAACTCTTCCGCTCTCAATCAACTTTGACTGTCAAAATTCTAAGGGACGTTAACACCAAAAACGCTCCAAAGAACGGTTTCATAAACGCATGGCTGGACACCCACGAAGGGCAAATGCAAAAAATCATGCCACTCTTTTCCACACTCCGCCGTGCAGGAACACTTGATCTTTCAATGCTTCTAACAGCAGAACAGCGCCTAACCAACATGGCAAATAACTAATACGATACGTGCCGGATAATTTTTAGAGTTTACATTTCTTGACGTCTCTCCACTCAAAATTTCATGGATGACATTAAAGGAATAATGGGACAAGCTAGACAAAATCAAACGCCAAAAAAACGGCTCACACAATGTATCTGCATCAGAAAATTTGAAATCGGGTCATGATAATTGGATAGATAAAATTAAAAATATGGATATCGACAATCCGGATATTTAGTTAGTTACCAATTAATAAAGCCAACACACACAATCCCGCCATTGCCAACCCAAAAAAACGGTTGGCTTTGAAGACCGACAAACTGCTCTCCTGCTCATTCATGTCCCATACTTTAAGCTGCCAAAGCGTGTGTGCCGCTAAAAAAAATGCGCCAACTACACCTAGCCAAGCACCAGAAACACTGTATAAAGCACAACACAGCAACACGACACTTGCCAATAAAAACACGCAGACCCAAGTGCGACTATTCTCACCCCACAATAAAGCTGTCGAGCGCACACCGATCAGAACATCATCATCCTTGTCCTGATGCGCATAAATACTATCATAAGCAAGTGTCCAGCAAATCCCGCCTGCATATAAAAGCCAAGCAATATAGGACTGCTCACCCGTTACCGCGCTCCACCCCATAAGCGCTCCGAAATTAAATGTTAACCCCAAAAATGCCTGCGGCCAGAATGTTATGCGCTTCATGAAAGGATAAAGCACAACGAGCGGCAAAGCGAATAGGCCCAATAAAACTGTAGACCTGTTAAGGCAAACCAAGATGCATAAACCAATAAAAAGCAAGCAAAACAAAAAGGCAAAAGCCTGCAAAAGGCTCACCTGCCCGCTGGCCAACGGCCTTGAGCGCGTACGCTCGACTTTTGCATCAAGCTTTCTATCCCATATATCATTGATGACGCAGCCCGCTCCACGCATAATTATCGCCCCCAGCGAGAACAATGCCATAAGCCAAATACAGCGGAATATCCCACCGACTTGCGCTGTAGCCAGCATGATAGACCACCAGCAAGGTAGCAGCAAAAGCCATACTCCGATCGGTCGGTCTAGCCTCATTAAATGGACATAGGGCCACCATTTTTCTGGCACACGTTCAATCCATCCATCAAATCGAATATCGGTAAAATCTTTCAACATTGTACGCTAATATGTGGTAAAAATAAGCCTATGACAACTGTACACTCTAAACTACCCCGCCTTTATATAGATCACCCCTTGACCACCAACACAATTATTACCTTGGGTACAGATCAGGCACATTACTTGCGCAATGTGATGCGAATGGATGCTGGCAAACAAATCAGATTATTTAACGGAAAAGATGGTGAATATCTGTGTACCTTGACCGAAAGTACAAAAAAATCTGTAATCGCTGTGACAAATGAGCAATTAAGAACACAACCATCAAAACCTTGCCCTATTCACCTCATCTTTGCCCCCATAAAAAAGCAACGCCTCGATATTCTAATAGAAAAAGCCGTAGAACTAGGAGCAACGCACCTTCATCCGGTCATCACCGATCATACAGAAAACCGCAAACTCAAAGAGGAAAAGGTAAACGCTCAGATATTAGAAGCTGTAGAGCAGTGCGAGCGATTCGATATTCCTGAGCTTTTTCCCCTAACGCCTTTAAAAGGACTTGTCTCACAATGGAAGCATACCGATAAAATCCATTGGGCAGCGGAAAGGCATGAAGACGTAACACCTCTAACTACCATACAAGCGCCTGCAGCTATACTGATTGGCCCTGAAGGTGGCTTTTCTGAACATGAAGCAGACTATCTCTCGAATACCCCTATAATATCGCCCATCTCTCTAGGCGAGCGCATCCTGAGAGCCGAAACAGCTGCTTTTTATACCCTATCTCACATTAAACCTTGAAATCCTTGTTGAATAATTATAACTCTACGCTGGAAAATTCCTGAACATCGTATTATGGTGTTAGCTTAAGAATAACTCATATAGACAAAGCCATGAAAACATTAATGAAATTTGCCCTGTTTACGCTGGCCACAATGGCCGCTAATCCAGTATTTGCCCAAGATATAGCCGGACAGCCCCATCCATGGCAAATTAACTTACAAGAAGCTTTTTCGCCTTCTGCTCGCCATATCAATGATTTCCACGACATGATGATTTACATAATAACAGCTATTTGTGTTTTTGTTCTGGCATTGCTGATTTGGGTCGTTATTCGCTATAACGCAAAAGCGAACCCGACCCCCGCTAAATTCACGCATAATGTCATGATTGAAATTATCTGGACTGTTGTTCCGGTTTTGATTTTGATCGTAATCGCTATTCCTTCAATCAAGCTACTTTACTACACAGATCAAGTGGCTGAACCCGAAATGACCATTAAGATCACTGGGCGTCAGTGGTACTGGGACTATGAGTATCCGGATCATGAAGGCATCGCATTCTCTTCTTACATGATTGCTGATGCCGACATCGACGCATCAAAAGGTGAGGTTCGCCTACTTTCTACAGATACAAAAGTCGTTCTACCGATCGACACAAATATTGCCATACAGACAACTGCGGGAGACGTCATCCACGCTTGGGCAATCCCTGCACTTGGCGTGAAAATCGATGCCATACCTGGACGCCTGAATGAAACTTGGGTTCGAATTGAAAAGCCAGGCGTCTATTTCGGTCAGTGCTCCGAGCTTTGCGGTAAAGACCACACTTACATGCCAATTGAAATTCACGCCGTAACCAAGGAAGAATTTGAAAACTGGCTGACCTTTGCCAAGGAAGAATATGCAGGCATATCGCCCTCTACAATTTTACAAATGGCTAACCTACACAATTAATCAAGAAATAAAGAGAAACTAAGGACAACTAAAATGGCTGATCATAAACCCGGATTTTTCGCTCGCTGGTTCATGTCGACAAACCACAAAGATATCGGCACGCTTTATATCATTTTTTCGATTTTTGCAGGGCTCATCGGCGGTGCCTTCTCAGTTATGATGCGTATGGAGCTACAAGAGCCAGGTGTACAATTCCTTACAGATTCTGCCGGAAATCCAGACGGCCACCTATGGAACGTGTTCATTACCGCTCACGGTATGATCATGGTTTTCTTCGTGGTGATGCCAGGTCTTATCGGTGGTTTCGGCAACTGGTTTGTCCCACTTATGATCGGTGCACCAGACATGGCCTTCCCGCGCCTTAACAATATTTCTTTCTGGCTGATCGTCCCTGCATTCATCCTCCTACTCTGCTCGGCAGTCGTAGGCGGCGGTGCAGGCACAGGCTGGACTGTTTATCCGCCCCTCTCCGGCATTCTCGGACACCCGAATCTTGGCGTCGACATGGCAATTTTCGCGCTACACTTGGCAGGGGCATCATCGATTCTAGGTGCGGCAAACTTTATCACAACAATTTTTAACATGCGTGCGCCCGGCATGACATTGCACAAGATGCCGCTCTTCGTCTGGGCGATGCTGGTAACCAGCTTCTTGCTAGTTCTGGCCGTTCCTGTGCTTGGCGGTGCTATCACAATGCTGTTGACAGACCGTAACTTCGGCACATCCTTCTTCCAGCCTGAAGGCGGCGGTGATCCGCTTTTATATCAGCACTTGTTCTGGTTCTTCGGACACCCCGAAGTGTACATTATGATTTTGCCTGCTTTCGGCATTATTTCTCACATCGTATCAACATTTTCCAAAAAGCCTATATTTGGTTATTTAGGGATGGCCTATGCCATGCTCTCTATCGGTGTTGTTGGCTTCGTAGTCTGGGCACACCACATGTATACAGTTGGGATGGATGTTAACGTCCGCGCCTACTTTACTGCGGCCACTCTGATCATTGCGGTACCGACAGGGATCAAAATCTTCTCTTGGATCGCCACAATGTGGGGCGGCTCAATCAGCTTTAAGACACCGATGCTATTTGCCACAGGCTTCATCTTCCTCTTCACCGTTGGTGGTGTAACAGGTGTGGTGCTGGCCAATGCAGGTATGGATACAGCCCTGCACGACACATATTATGTGGTTGCGCACTTCCACTATGTACTGTCTTTAGGTGCGGTTTTCGCCCTGTTCGCAGGTTTCTACTATTGGATTGGTAAGATGTCAGGCCGCCAATATCCTGAATGGATGGGTTGCATCCATTTCTGGCTGACTTTCATCGGCGTGAACCTTGTATTCTTCCCACAACACTTCCTTGGGCTTGCCGGTATGCCACGCCGTTACATCGACTATCCGGACGCATATGCGAGTTGGAACATGGTTTCATCTTACGGCTCATATTTGACAGCAGCCGCAACAGTATGGTTCGTTATCGTTGTCTTCTATACCCTTCTTAAAGGTAAAAAAGTCGGCGACAATTACTGGAATGCCGAACCTCAGAGCTTCACACTGGAGTGGGCCGTATCATCACCGCCTCCATTCCACCAGTTCGAAATACAGCCTAAGGTTAAATAATTAAGATCTAAGCGGGGACAAGACCCCGCTTTTTCTTTATATTGCGCCCTTATACATTTCTTAAGATTTCCTTATTATGCTTAGCCCCAAGATAAAAAATTTGAGGGCAAAATGACAGAAGATGATTTAAAACATTTACACGACAAACCACTACACGCGTGGCACGCAGCAAGCGCTAATCACCCAGTGCAGCCCTTTGAAGACGGTACACGGCAAGACAGCCCCGACAACAACAAAATATGGGACTTTATGTCATTTGCGCGTCTTATCTTATACAATGCCCCCAGCGACACTCTCGCTTCCCTCGTTAATTCAACCGAAGCGCATGAAGAGCTTAAGAATGAACTCGAGGTGCTAGACCCAAAGCTACAAGCGGCCCTTGGCGAGCTATTTATAGCTGAAGAAGAGCCTGATGCAACATCTCCTACAAATCAGCCTATCGAGAATGACGAACAATTAGAAAGCAGCAAGGAACCCAAAAAGAAAATTTTCAGTCAACTAGAATGTCTAAGCTATGACAGCCTCTTAGCCCTAAGCGCGGATGGAGCATTTCAAAAAAGCCCCAAACTAGAAAAGCTGATGAAGGCTTATTTCGAGCATGAATTCGAATCCATCGAAGAATTCGAGCAGATTATCAATGATTATTTAAAGCAAGCCTCACCTGAAAAAGTCACAGACCTGATTGTCCTGGTAAGCCGATATAATAATTTTGATGATGATACGAAAGAAAAACTTAAAAAAAGCGCCCAGAAGGCCTTCGACGAGATAAACGCTAAAGGCAGAAATAGCGAACGCTATCAATTCGAATCCCAGCTCATGAAAAAATGCTTACCCTATTCGCTCAAGGAACACCTTCGATTCGACGAAAAGGCGGCCCCAGTGAACAATACAAAACCAGACACAACGCAACATAAAGAAGGGATAGAAAAAGAACAGAAGAGCCTCTCCACGCACTCTTCAGATAACTTAAAGCTTCAAGCTCCCTGAATTTGCAATAGCTCTATAGCTGTGATAAACCTAAATATATGAAAGCTAATATTGGCATAGTAAACGTTTTCACACTGGCGCACCAAGCTGCGACCAATGATGAGACACAGCTTAACTCAGCCAGCGGGTTATCCGAAAATTTTTCCGGCAAATCTAATCTTCCAACATATGAAGCAGACCCCTACAAAGTCTCCGCACAAAACCGCGCTTTAACAATGATAAAAAATGGAAAAATCGGCAAAGCTATTAATTTTATTCAGCGCCAGATCAATACATTGTCGCCTGAAAAAGCTGATTTTCTATTGGAAAACATTAAAAATGAATTGTATAATCGTAAAGATCAAAACGCTCTTTCAATTTTCAAACACGCTTTTGATGCTAAACCCGCAACGTATAATGACCAGCAGTTGCACGCGCACCATCCTTCTCCGCAAGCGGCTTAGTAGTATATATATTAAAAAAAATTCGTGCCTTTTTTATAAATCGTGCTAAACAGGTTTTAATGAATAATTCAGCAACGATAAATCCGCAAATAATGAATGCGCCCGAATCAGCAGTATCGGATTATTACGCGCTGTTAAAGCCGAAAGTGATGTCCCTCGTTGTTTTCACAGGCTTTGCAGGTATGGTTGCCGCACCCGGAATTCAGGATATTCACCCCTTTCTTGCTTTGATCGCAATGCTCTGCCTTGCTTTGGGCGCCGGTGCCGCAGGTGCGATTAATATGTGGTACGACAGAGATATAGATGCCGTTATGAACCGCACGGCATCACGTCCTATACCCCAAGGCCGCATTGCCCCAAGCGATGCGTTAGCCTTTGGAATCATCATGTCACTAGCCTCCATTGTTATTATGGGCCTTGCTCTCAACTGGCTAGCTGCCGGGATTTTAGCCTTCGCAAATTTTTTCTATGTCGTGATTTATACCATGTGGCTTAAGCGTAGCACGCCGCAGAACATTGTCATCGGCGGCGCAGCAGGCGCATTTCCACCAATGATTGGCTGGGCAGCGGTTACGGGTGATTTTGCTGTAATGCCAACCATTTTATTTCTCATTATCTTTTTTTGGACACCCCCGCATTTTTGGGCATTGTCACTATTCGCCAATGAAGATTATAAAAGAGCTAAAATACCGATGCTCACTGTCACACACGGCGAAGCGCACACTAAATTTCAAATGATAATATATACCCTTATATTGTTGCCACTCAGCCTCGCGCCTTCATTTATTGGCCTTTCTGGCCCGATATATGGTGTCTCTGCCGCAATTCTAGGGGCTCTTTTCCTATTAGCAAATATACGCGTTCTACAAACAGAAGACCTAAAAGCCGCAAAAGTAATGTTCGGCTATTCAGTATTTTACCTTTTCGCACTCTTTTTAATGGTTATGATCGATGCAGCAGCCTGATAAGCAAGATACAAATGAAGCTCAAAAAACACTTCATCAAGTGAAATTTAAGAAGAATATAGCTCTTCTTGCCATTATTTTTGGTCTCATCGCACTAATATGGGCGATTTCTATGATCAAAATTTCTGGTGCGTCATAAGACTTTGCGTTAAACTGTATAAAGCAGTTAATCAAATCCTCTAAAAGGATCCCGCATGTCTAGTTTCAAAAAATCATTTTTTACATTAGCAGCGCTTACTTGTGCAAGCACAACAATAGCGCCACAGATTGCCCATGCGCAAAGTGGGATATATTCTGCCGGTGAGCCGGAAAGTTACAATCTTCCCACACAAGAAGTCTTTGGGTTTCCTGACATCTATCAGCGACAGCTGAACTACCGGGATCATGCCATCAAACTGCGCGAACAAATAAAGGAAAGACAAGAAAATTTCCAAGCACCTGCATTAGAGGCTCGCACAAAATATGAGCAAGATTTGAAAAATCTGAATAACATCCGCGGAGATCATAAATATAATCAGTGATCATCCAGCCTTTAATTACGACATAAAAAAAGCGCCTCTAAGTATTAGAAGCGCTTTTTATTATAAACAGGACTGGACTGCCCTAACCCTTTGTATCTTTATGTTCATTTTCATCGCTATTCTCATCATTCATCATAGCAACTTCCATATCACCCACTGCATCCTTATATTGCTTATACACTGCATCCTGGATACCTTTGAATTTGGATAATTCTTGTCCTTTCAAACGCTCTCCCGTAGGAAGATCAACACTGCGTGGATTAACCTGCACACCATTCTTAAGGACTTCATAATGTAGATGAGGACCAGTCGAACGGCCAGTTGTCCCGACATAGCCGATGACTTCACCTTGACGAATACGTGTACCTGATTTTACAGACTTACTAATCTTGTGCATATGGGCATAGGCCGTTTTTAGCTGACTATTGTGACGAATGCGAACATAGTTACCGTATGCGCCTTTGCGGCCAGCATAATCGACCACGCCATCCCCGGCCGCGTAAATAGGCGTTCCTGTTGGTGCCGCAAAGTCCGTGCCTTTATGCATTTTATTATATCCCAAAACAGGGTGATGACGCATACCAAAGCCAGATGAAATACGCGCACCGTCAATAGGCGTTCTCATCAAAGTCTTACGAATGCTTCGACCATCTTGTTGGTAATAATCTGAACGTCCATCTGCGCCCTTATAACGATAGATAGGCACATCACGTCCACCAACGCTCAAATTAGCGTACTTAATATTCCCGTACTTAACAAACTCACCTTCATCATTTTCATAGACATCATATAAAATTTGAAGTGAGTCCCCACGTCTAATATCACGCTGAAAATCTATATTATGAGAATATATGCGGATAAGTTCACCCACAACTTGCTGCGGGATATTTGCCAAAGCAGCAGAGCCGTATAATGAAGTTTGTATCTTTGCCTTACGGGCATATGTACGCTTCACCAGCTCTTTTTCTTCAACAACAGATTTAAATTCAACCGGGCCACTGCGCGTGATTGATACCTGTTTAATAGGATCAAGCTTCATCTCCATTTTAGAAAGGCTCAACCCGCCCTGCACATCAGGCTTATAATGCAGAGCAATTTTTTGTCCAGCTCGAATTTTTCGAACATCCAAATATTCTTGAAGAGCCTGCACAGCGTTATGAGCTTCTGTGCCGTTTAATCCAGCATTTTGTAACACGCCTGCAACAGTCTGACCACTCTTGACTGTTATCTCACGAAATCTAGGGCGATCCGGCTTTTTGATAGCTGCAGAAGCCCTGCGAATACCCTCTGATATATGTGCACCAATTTCGAATTGAGAAACCGACGCAAGGTTAACCGAAGAATTTTTAGAAATCTGATTACTATCAGTACTAATGCCATCATTATTATCTGCTAGTGGCTCAATACTCGCGACAACATCTTGCATATCATCAAAGTGATTAATCGGTGAAAAAGCCTGGCTCATACTATAGTTAAGCGAGATTGCCGCAGTTAAAGCCACAGCACTAATGTAGCGCAAACGCACTTTATTCTGCTTCGTAAGAATATAACGCTGACGCAACCGAATACACTTGTGAAGAGCCAAAGTTTTTATACTAGATGCTAAAAGCTGCATCAATATTATCTCCAAATTCCCAAAAAGCTGTTTTACGAAAATTTTAATTTGCCGAATGCAAAAAAACAGTAAGGCAGCAAGACACCGAATAAGTTTATTATTTTCTAAATTTTTTATCACAGCACTGCTATCAAGCCAACTCTCGTTACTATTTTGGATACCTTTTTTTTCTGGATAAGTGTTATCCAGCTGAAACCCCGAAAGAAATGAGGCGCATACCTTAAAGTTTTTATTCAGCTTCATGATATAATATTAGCTTAAGTTGATAGATGGATTAACGACATAGCGCTTTCATGCGCTTATAAGCAGATGCAGACCCACTAAGTGACACTTTATCTGTTGTCTGCGTCCCCCTGGATGATACACCTTTAATAATCAGAGTGCTTCCCTCACGAATAGCCTTAGCCAAGTTTTTATCGGTCTCGCTATCAGGCCCCCACGCGGTATTGTCTTGCGTGTAGAGTGGAAATTCTTTTCCATCGACAATAGCTTTAGCCTCGCTCCCGGCTTTATAGGTATACCCAGCAACATAACTAAATACATCGCGTGTGCCATCCTTAGGGCGATCCGTGATCAGAACAAAAGGTTCACCGCGTTTGGTATAATCACCTTTTTCATCTACGGGCTGACTTGCCATATAGCATACTTGCGCATTGTTTTCGTAAAAAACATAGACTTTCCAAGCTTTATAGCTATCTATTAAGCGTTGCTGACCTGCCATTGCAGATAAGCCACTTAATAATAGAAGTGATGCTGTAAGAAAGAATTGAATGAGATAGGTTCTGGTCATCATTTTATCTGGTATATATATTATTCTATATAACTACTATATGCAGATTTTGAGCAGGAAAAAAGCCCTTATAGTCTTATTTAAAAGCTTTTATTAAAATAATTGAACCATGCTCGAAACCATGTGTTATTATACCATATATAAACCAAGGATTAAAATATGTTAAAACACGTTGCGCTGATAGCATTCATTCTAGGAAGCATTATCGCGAACAACGCATATGCAAGCGAAAAATCTATTGCAGCCCAATATGCCAAAATAGCAGCTCCACTATGTATTGATAGATGGGAAGACGCCAAGTGCCACGCTGCCATAGCTGAATCTAACAAGGCCTTGGCCGGAAACTTTGCACAAGAACTTCAGGACAATGGGAAAAGCCAATCCATTGAATTGATAAAGCAAAACTGCGCAGCGGCCACCGCACCTTCTGAAAAAGAATACCCCGCATACGCCGTACAAAGCGCATTTACTGAGTGCGCAAATATATTTTTTGATATTGCTAATGAGACTGGAATCAAGCCTGACCCATCACACTACCAGCTTCTTGTCGGAACTGTGTTATGCATGAGCAAAGATCCGAGATGTTCAGCTGTTGAGGCTGGCCTAAGCCGCTTTAAATAATCCCGTCTATATGGGACGTCTAAAAAATCTCAAGTAAAATATCACGGGCAATATTAAGGCCATTGAAAACCAAAATACCGCATACTGCGCGTGATTATTCGTGAGTTCAAAATCATTGTTCAGCCTCTGCGGATATACGTCCACCCCATCCCCGGACATATCTGCCGCATAGATAATATTATTTATGATTTTACGCCCGTATAAAACTGCAAAATCACCCCTATGCGGCAAATACCATTGCGCAGCAAGAACATCATTTTTTGGTGTAAAATAATTCCCTTTTGGAAAGGGGCGAACATAGCCTTCAACAGTAGCTTCCCCCTTCGGAAGCACTAAACCTGTTACATTATAATCTTGCGGCACCCACCCCAAATTGACCATTATCAGCTCATCACTACCCACCTTCAAAGCCGCATAAATATGCTTTCCCTGCATCATTGTCCCATCAGAATGTTTTCGAAGGCGCGGAATAATGCTGATTAGATTTTCATCTATAAATTCACCCTTAATTTCAATCAAACGGTATAGAAAATCATCACTTAATTGTGCAGCATTAACGTGCACAATTCCTTCATTCACCTGCGCATTCAATTTGCTAATAAGATTTTCTTTCCATGTCAGACGTTGCAACTGCCATACACCTAAATTGCACAAAACAACCACACTCAGCATGGTAAAAACACTCGCCCAAAACGGAATTTTTCTGCGCATAATTTCACTCATTGGAACATATCCGCCCGATGTTTATATTGCAGAGCTAAGACATACGCTTTAACCGGGCGAAGCGCGCCGATAGTAATTAAAAGCGCCGTAAAGCCCCATAATATAACATGCAACCAAAGTGGTGGAGAGAAGGAAAATTCTACCAAGAGCGCTAACGGCACGAGCATAAATCCTAAAATAAAAATCAAAAAAACCGCCGGCCCGTCTGCAGCATCCCCCTTACTCAAATCAAGTTCGCAATTATCACAGCGCGCTCGTAAATTTATACTGTAGGAAGATTTATAGATTTCACCCGTTTTACAGGCAGGGCATACACAACGCCAGCCCACAGCCAGTAAATCTTTATCGGGTTTCATTCTACGACCTTAGCAGACTATTAATGCCCTGCCGCTGCCGTCGCACCAGAAACAAAGTCAGGGAAAAATCCTGTATGGTCCACACCGATTGTATTGCCCCACCAATATATAGCAACAAACAGGAACAACCAGACCACATCAACGAAGTGCCAATACCATGCCGCCGCTTCAAATCCGAAATGATGTTTAGGAGAGAAATGCCCCTTCTTGGTACGCCTCCAACACACATACAAGAACACGGTACCAACAAAAACATGAAAACCGTGGAACCCTGTCGCCATAAAAAATGCAGATGTATATACGTTTTCAGTAAAACCTAAGCCTGCATGCGCATATTCATAAACTTGGAAACATAAGAAGACAACACCAAGTAAAACAGTTAGTCCCAAAGCCTTCGCAACTTGATCGTTATGGCCTTCCAAAATTGCGTGATGTGCCCACGTAACTGTACAGCCAGATAACAACAAAATCATAGTCATCAAAAACGGGAGCTCGAATGGCGGAATAATATGTGTACCTTCTGGCGGCCATACATAGCCGATACCTGCACCGGGGAAAAAGGCCGAAGCAAAGAAAGCCCAGAAAAACGCAAAAAAGAACATAACTTCTGAAGCAATAAACAGCATCATACCGAAACGCAGACCAATCTCTGCTATTTTTGTATGCGCCTTTTCAATCACTGACTCATATATAACGTCCTTCCACCAGAAGAACATACAAACCATAATACTTAAAGCTCCAAGAAGAGGAAGCCATGGAAATGGTAAATCCGTGCCGCCAGCTGCCAAACCTTCCTTATAGCCTGGAAAATACAATAACATTGTCAGAGCAAAAAATCCGCCCGCAAATGCACTAGCCATCGGCCAAATGCTAGGACGCACAAGGTGATAAGGGTGCGGTTTACCTGTTGTTGTATATTCAATATGTTCGGCCATGGTGCCAGTCCTGTTATCTATGAATTTCACGAGATTCGCGGATGGGTTATACCCTAATCATCACCATTGTAAAACCCTTTTCCCGCCAATTCAAGCACCAAAACTCTGCATCTTCTCTCGTAGAAATGCCATCGTGGCTAATCCTCGCCTTGCGCCTCTAGCGCCGCACCATACTCATCCGCTGGATAAAAGGTGTAAGAAAGCGTAATGGTATGCACATCTTCCATATTCGGATCATCATTCATGGCCGGATCAACATAAAAGAAGACAGGCATTGAAACCTCTTCATAGGGCTTCAAGCTCTGCTCATCAAAGCAAAAACATTGAATTTTCTTGAAATATTTCCCCGCTTTTAATGGCGTAACATTATATAGCGCACTTCCTTTAGTGACTCGATTTGTAGTATTTTTCGCCCGATAGGCGGTTAAGCCCTTCTGCCCTAGTTTAACCTCGATAAACCTCTCTTCTGGCGCAAACTCCCATGTCATATTAGATGATATGTCGGCGTTGAACTGAACCTTGACGCTTCGCTCCAAAACCTCACCAGGCAATGCATCATCTGTTCCAGTCGTACCGCCAAAGCCGGTCACACGGCAAAAAGCGTCATATAAAGGAACGGCCGCAAATGATAAACCGGCCATCCCCACCACAACAGCGAGCACGATCAGCCCCACGCGGGCATTTTTTTGTGCTGCCTCGGCATGGCGATGCTCAACATCCTTATTTGGCTCCTCATCTTCCATGCCCTATAAATAATACATACTTTTTAAAAGAAAACCTATTTCTGTACGGAAAACAAAACTATGTGGCACTAAAACTTGATTAAATGCATATGAAGTATAGTTTGATCCTCATAGAAATTTAACTTTTATAAAGACTTGGCAATCATGACTGCGCGCACTTATCTTATTCTAACGGCCATACTCACCCTCTTCAGCCCCCTAAACGCACTGGCACAGGCCACAGCATCATCCGAAGAGCAAAAAAACGGCGCTCAAGTTCAAGTCGACGCGGCAAAAGTTGGTGAACTTATTAAAACACTTGAAAGCGAAACCGCCAGGCAAGACTTTATAGACAATCTTAAAACGCTAGTCGAAGTCAATGCGGAAGCCTCCGAGGATGACGCGGTACCGGAACGCGTCACGAAAACACTCGGCGTTGATGATGCTTTTAAAGGTTTTCTTGGCTCGTACAACGAATTTTTAGCACGAAACAACCTAAGCTCGAGCACGGTCGGACGCTCAAGTCTTACCCTTGTCCTTTTCGTCATTATCCTCGCCTTATATACGATCGTCCACAAAGGTGGGACAAAGCTCGAAGATCGATTACTTAAAGTAAAGCGGCGCTATCAATTAACTCATAATCGCTACCCATTTTACGCCAAACTTGTCCGCATCACCGGATACATACTGACAAGCCTGCTGTTTATTTATTCTATTTGCGCGATTTGGAGCATAACACAGTTCACATTTCTGAAAGGTGATTTTGTCGAGGATATATTTGGCATAGTCTTTAACGTCATACTAATCACCCTGCTCGCCGCTATAATTTGGGAAATAATAAATATTTCAGTAGATTACGGAATATCGCACTCAGCAAATATAAGCTCAACCAGACTGAGAACCTTACTCCCCATAATCCATAATGTTACCTTCGTAATATTTATCATACTCTTCAGTCTGGTATTGCTATCAGAGCTTGGGATCGACATTATCCCCCTCCTCGCCGGTGCTGGTATTTTAGGTATTGCTGTTGGCTTCGGCGCGCAGACAATGGTAAAAGACTTCCTCACAGGCTTCATAATCATTCTCGAAGATTTAATTCAGGTTGGAGATGTTGCCCGCGTCGGAGGAAAAGCAGGACTAATAGAAAAAATTACTATTCGTAAAGTTCAGCTTCGTGACCTAGATGGAACGGTATACACAGTACCTTTCAGCGAAATTGCTATTGTTGAAAATCTTACAAAACACTTCAGCTACTACCTCATGGATATCGGCATTGCTTATCGCGAAAATACAGATGAAGTCATAGGCTACCTTAAAGAGATCGACCTAGAAATGCGCTCGGAAGAGCATTTCCGTGATCTGATACTAGAGCCTTTGGAGGTTTTAGGTGTTGATGCCTTCGCTGACAGTGCCGTCATTATTAAAGCAAGGATAAAAACAAAGCCTATTCGCCAATGGGATGTCGGGCGCGAATTTAATCGCCGTATGAAACTCAAATTCGACGAAAAAGGCATTGAAATCCCATTCCCACATCAAACCCTGTATTTCGGTGAAGATAAAAAAGGTCACGCACCTTCCCTACCTGTACGTATCGAATAGAAAAAGTAGAATTTCACGAATAGCTTGTCTTGCCCCTATGCCCAAGGCCCTGAATTAGTATAAAAACAGAAAACGTGCATTTTGATGGCATTATCATTCGAGATATCACTTTAGATGATCTCGCAGATCTGGCGAATGTTTATGCCCTATCTTATATTAAAACCAAGGCTAATAAGTGTGAATTTGAATATGATTATACTATAGACAGCCTACACCATATTGCTATGGGTCTGTGGATTAAAGAATTTAAAGACACGCAAAATAATTCAAACACCCAATTTTTGAAGGGCGCATATAACAAATCAGCACTGACAGGCTTTATTCATTACGGATCAAAAATATCACTACAAAAAAAGAATAGAGGTGAAAGCCATGTACATGGCCTATACGTACACCCAGATGGCTGGGCGGAAGGTATAGTATCGGCGCTTTTTAATACTGCAAAAGACGATTTAGCAGCTAAAGGATATCAGAAAATGTCTCTGCTTACAGACTCTGACATGATATTTATGAGAGATTTTTATAAAAATAAAGGGCGAGCAGAGGGCAGACAATACTACTCCGCTGCCCATGCAAGTAGATTTATTGAATATAATTTCGATCTCGGGAATTAAGTATGAGAGAAGTTAGATAGCCTTAACGGTTTCAAGCTTTGCGCTTCTATCAGCGACCGCACTTCTCATAGCAGATGACACATTATACATTTCCAGTTTGAACTTTTCGCGGTCATCCGGAAGATACAACCCTTGCGCGTACACAACATTAGGAAATTTATTTCGAATTTCTACAGCATGCTTAGCATCCTGTACGCCTTCTGCAACCATAATCGCATTAGGCATTAATGCCTCACAAAACATAACAACCTGCTTTAGAGAGTTACTTGCCTCTTCTTCGGCACACACAGTATGACGATCAATTTTTATATAGGTTGCCAATTGGTCAAATTCGGCTAATCTAATGATATCATTCATATTTAAACCAACATCATCAATCGCAAACTCAACACCAAATCTACTATAAAGCTCCAGAACTTGCCTATTCATTGATAAATTAGGGGTACTCTCATGAATTTCTATGATAAGCGCTTGCTCAGAGCTCAGCTCTAAAGATTCTAAACGTTCAAGCGTACATTTTACGAAATCAGGGTTACGTAATGAACGCGCAGAAACATTAACTGAAATTTGCTTTTCACCTGTACGTTGCATTTGCCCAAGCGCTGCTAAAAATAAAATCCCGTCAATTTCCGCTGTATACCCATTTTCGTAAAAAGCCATTATGGCTGGATAAGGAGGCATAGGATTGCCCTTATGATCTTTCAAGCGCAATAGCATCTCTCCTGGCGCACCTAATGGCGCATTATCAGACAAAATATGCCATGGCTCTATACCGAATATTTCATCCTTACTTAAAACCATATTCGCCAATGTAACCAGTGCCCTCAAACCATAGATCAAACTGGCTTCGTTTGGTTTTCCTTCACTATCCTTTACATTGCGCTGAAAGCTACGGATCAGATTTTCAATCCGACGCAGTAATTCTGTATCATATCTGTCTTGCTTAAACCCCACGCTTTAGCCCCATTCATTGATAAATATTGGC
>JAHQVU010000004.1 GCA_019634145.1 Micavibrio sp.
CCTTTTTCGGCAATGATCAGCGTGCGTTCGAACTGCCCAGTGTTTAGCTCGTTTATGCGGAAATAAGTCGATAGCTCCATCGGGCAGCGTACGCCTTCGGGGATATAGACGAAGGAGCCATCAGTAAATACTGCGCTATTTAGGCAAGCGTGCTTGTTATCAGCCGGCGGCACAACACTGCCGATATATTTCTTAATAAGATCAGGGTGATTTTTGATTGCTTCAGAAATCGAACAGAAGATTACGCCCACTTCAGCAAGTTTATCTTTAAAAGTGGTGGCGACCGATACCGAATCGAACACAACATCCACCGCCACGGGCGTTGATCGCTCCTGTACGCCTGCCAGAATTTCCTGCTCGCGCAAGGGAATGCCAAGCTTGGCGTATGTTTCCAAAAGCTTCGGGTCAACATCATCAATGGTTTTTGGGCCGTCCTTATGATCTTTGGGTGCGGCGTAATAATAGGCGTCTTGATAATCAAAAGGCTCAACTTCAGGCTTTTGCCACTGCGGCTCCGGCATATCCAGCCAGCGGACGTACGCCTTCAACCGCCAATCCAGCATCCATTTCGGCTCGCCCTTCTTGGCGGAAATAAAGCGGATAATATCCTCATTTAGGCCCTTCGGCGCTTTTTCCGTTTCGATATCGGTTACGAATCCGGCGGTATACTTACCCGCCATATCGGCAACAGTTTTGATGGTTTCTTCGGTCGCACCCATTATGCTATTTCCTTTAGTTTTTGCTGGCTTTCGCCACATCCGTGCGGCGCTACCATATCCATTATCGAGACATTTTCAAGCGCTTTGCGCACGGCTTCATTCACATCGTCCCAACGACCACGCACTCCACAGACAGAGACAAAGCCACACTCGTCATTCGAACCCTCGACACAAGCGGTGAGAGCCAACGGCCCATCCACCGCCTCTAGTACTGTGGCAAGCGTCATATCCCCTAAAGGAACAGCGCGCCTATATCCACCATTCATCCCACGCGTAGAGGTTAAAAGCCCAGCTTTAGTGAGCATTTTCAAGACCTTTGCAACCGTAGGCTCGGGCAGGCGCGAAATGTGCGCTATGGCCGAGGCAGACATTGATTCTTCAGCACTTTTGTTGAAAGCGCCGAGGACCAAAATCGCATAATCCGCCAGTTTTGAGACTTTAAACATTTCCCACCCTTAATCAGGACTTAATTCGTACGCTTTATATGTCCTGATTTACACTATTTTTCAAGCCTTTTGTGGAAAGTTTTGTGGAAAGATTAATGGATAAGCCTATAAACCCATGACATATAGCATCACCAGCCCCATGATATGGTTTAAGCATTAACGCATACAGGCCACCTTATTCATGAAGTATAAATTATACATACCCGTTTTTTCATTTACATTATTGCTGAGCGCGGCACTTTTGTTTTCGGTTCAGCCCCTATTTTCCAAGATGATCTTACCACTTCTTGGTGGCACGCCAAATGTTTGGAACACTGCAATGCTTTTCTTTCAGGCGGCATTGCTGGCCGGATATGCCTATGCTCATGGCACAACGCGATTTTTGGGCATAAGATCCCAGGCGATACTTCATTTTATTTTGCTTATAACCTTCCTCATAGTTTTACCGCTTGGCATACCTGATGATTGGATGCCGGATGTCGCTACAGATCCTACGTTATGGCAGTTGGGCGTCATGACGCTGACCGTCGGCGGCCCGTTTTTTGTGCTAGCAGCCTCCGCCCCGATGCTACAGCGCTGGTTTTCAAACACAAACCATAAGGATGCCGATAATCCTTATTTCCTGTACGGCGCCAGCAATTTAGGATCAATGGGCTCGTTGCTCCTTTATCCGGTTTTATTTGAGCCCTCCCTTACATTAGATGGACAATCAGAATTATGGATGTATGGCTATATCGCACTCATCGCACTCATCGGTGTATGCGCTTTACTGGTATGGAAATTTGGAAATTTCAAGGCAGCACCTACTAAAGCCGCTGCATCAGTAGCACAGCCAGTCACATGGACTATGCGCGCGCAATGGTTGGTGTTGGCTTTTATTCCATCTTCCTTAATGTTAGGCGTTACAACCTACATAACTTCGGATATTGCCTCTGCTCCAATGATATGGATTGTGCCACTGGCGATTTATGTCGGCACATTCATTCTAGTCTTTGCGAAAAAGCCATTATTAAATGCTACAATACTCTCCTACATTCAGGGCCTAATAATCACAGGAATCATATTCTTACTGATGATCCGCTATGATGAAAACCTGCAATGGATGGGTATTCACCTCTTGGCTTTTACGGTCACAGCATGGATGTGCCACCGCCTGCTCGCGGACAAGAAACCCGACAGCGCCCACCTTACAGAATTTTACTTACTGATGTCTGTAGGCGGCGCTTTGGGTGGATTATTCAACGCAATCATTGCGCCTCAATTCTTTATCACGGCGATCGAATACCCACTGGTTCTTGCCGCTTCATGCTTTTGCCGTTTCTGGATAAAGGATGCGAAGAGCATCGTTTTCTCCAAGAAAGTTTTGGCATTATTCGCCTTGGGAGCCGCAAGCATGGCGCTTTACACTACACTTGATCGCGAAGTTTACGCCGTACTTGCTTTATGTGTCTCTTTGGCAACCCTTTTCGCGCTTATCATGTTGATTGATAAGCGCATCGGCTTTGCAGCGCTTGCAACGGTCGCTCTACTCACAAACAAACCAACCGAGCGCCATATTTTCGATCATGTTTTGGAACGTAGCCGAAATTTCTTTGGCTTGATTTCAGTTGTTGATATTCCGGAAGCCAATGTACGTATGTTCCTTCACGGTGTGACAAATCACGGCATGCAGGCCTTAGAGGAAGAATACAAATATACCGGCATTTCATATTATAGCCCGCTAAGCCCTCTAAACGACGTCTTTGAAATCTTTTCAAATGAGCCATCACCTCAGGAGGTCGCTATCATTGGCCTTGGCGCTGGCGCAACAGCTTGTTTTACTAAAGAGGGTCGGCATTTTGACTTTTTCGAGATTGATCCGGCAGTCGTAGAAGTAGCAGAAGACCCTGAATATTTCACGTTTCTTTCCGATTGCGGATCACCGTACGATGTAATCCTCGGCGACGGGCGAATGACCATCCAGCGTATGCCCGATGCCAAATATGACATCATTTTACTTGATGCTTTTAGCTCAGATAACATTCCTGTACATGTGCTGACCGAAGAAGCTGTTGCGATCTACCTTTCAAAACTCAAAGAAGATGGCGTCATCGTATTCCACATATCCAACAAGTATCTAGATCTGGAGCCCGTAGTGGCACAAATTTCCAAAAAACTTGGTTTCAACGCTATCGCGCGCTTTAACAACGGAGGAACCCTTGAGGATAGTGGCATCGATGTTATGCCGTCCCATTACGCTGCAATTTCGCGCGATCCATCCAAACTTGAACAACTCAAGTCAAAAGAATGGAGCGATGCGATATTTAAAGACGGCGTTGAAAGTTGGAGCGATCAATATTCAAATATATTTAGCGTCTTAGGCAATACGACGGGAAAAAAACGCGTGCTCGACAATATGGACAAAAACAAAATGAAGACCGAGCAAACAGATGCGAAAAAAGAGCCGTTAATGCTCGATCAAGAAGCTAAAGAAACACAGCCGGCGAAATAATAGCTTCTCTATCTGTGATTACTCTTAAGAGTTTAAATTCTATTTCGTCGCGCGAAACTCTATTTCGCTGTTCTTGTCCAACGCATCTTGCAAATGCCACGCATTGCGGGCAATGAATACCGGATCTTCATCGTGATCGTAGGCGATTGAGGATTGATTTGCGTCAATAAACTTCTTGAGCTTATTAGCATCATCACAGAACAACCATCTTGCCGTATAAAGCTCGGTCGGCTCGAATTTGACAGGAATTTCATATTCATTGCGGATGCGATCACGCAGCACATCAAACTGCAACGAGCCAACAACACCGACAACCCAATCAGCCTGCATAATAGGCTTAAACACACGAGCAGCACCCTCTTCGGCCAATTGCTCTAACGCCTTACCGAGATGTTTTGCTTTGAGTGGATCTTCAGGGCGCGCGCGCTGCATAAGCTCAGGCGCGAAAGATGGAATATCAGAGAAGTTTAAATCTTCGCCTTCGGTTAAGCTGTCACCAATGCGGAAACCGCCGTAATTCGGCAAGCCGATGATATCACCCGGAAAAGCCTCTTCGGCCATTTCACGATCTTGAGCGAGGAATAATTGCGGCGAATGGATAATTTGTGTCTTACCTGTACGTACCTGTTTAAGCTTCATCCCGCGCTTGAACTTACCCGAACATATGCGAGCAAAGGCCATGCGATCGCGGTGTTTAGGGTCCATATTCGCCTGAATTTTAAAAACAAAAGCTGTGACTTTAGGCTCTAGCGGATCGATCATGCGCTTCTCAGCCTTTTGCGAACGCGGAGACGGCGCGTACGCACCAATGCCACCAAGCATCTCGCGTACACCGAAGTTATTTACGGCAGAGCCGAAGAAGACAGGCGTCATTGTGCCTTGCAAATACGCCTCGCGGTCGAATTCAGGGCACAAACCGCGCGCCATTTCTACATCCTCGCGCAGCTTGGCGACTTCCTGCGCGCTCAAATATTGCTCAAGCTTCGGATCATCAAGGCCTTTACAATCAATGCTTTGGGTTAGTTTATCGCCCTTACCGCGATCAAAGAGCACAAGCTCGTCATTGATTAGGTCGTAACAGCCCTTAAAATCGCGTCCCATCCCAATCGGCCAACTTGCAGGCGTAACATCCAGCGCAAGGCTTTGCTCGATCTCATCCAGAAGGTCGAACGGATCTTGACCTTCACGGTCGAGTTTGTTTATGAAGGTGATAATCGGCATATCGCGCAGGCGACAAACCTCGAACAATTTACGCGTTTGCGTCTCGATCCCTTTCGCGCAGTCGAGCACCATAATCGCGCTGTCGACGGCGGTTAGAACCCTGTACGTGTCCTCCGAGAAATCCTCGTGACCAGGCGTATCGAGAAGGTTGTATGTGATGTCTTTATGCGTGAAGGTCATCACGGATGAAGCGACGGAAATTCCGCGTTCTTGCTCCACCTTCATCCAGTCAGAGCGCGCGCGGCGTCGATCACCCTTGGCTTTTACAGCGCCAGCAAGCTCAATCGCGCCCCCGAAAAGCAACAGTTTTTCGGTTAGCGTTGTCTTACCAGCATCAGGATGTGAGATGATGGCAAAGGTTCGGCGATTTTCGATGATTTTTTCAAGTGCGCTCATGGCTCAAGGGTATAGCGATTTTTTGACGGAAATGGAAGGGGTTTTTGATCGGGCTTAAGTCTTTCACTTTGTTTCCCGTTTTTTAGGGGGGTGGGGGCAGGCTTTTGATATTATTACATTTTCTTTCAGTTTGTTTCGCACCCGACAAACAAAACAGCCTTGCTAAAAAATTTGACAAGGCTGCTAGAGAATACCATTAAATAGGAATTAATTCAAAATCACTTACCTGTAAATCTTTTCATTTAAAAGATATCGCCCATATCCAGCTCCATGTTCCTAGAACGCTTATAGTCCTGTAAAGCATAAAAAGCATCTCTAACAACATGCCTTGTGCAAGAAGTGGGAGGAGGATCCATACTGCGTCCCAAAAAAATATTAGAAAGATCTTTTTCTCCAAGAGCAACTTTATCAAATTTAGGCTTAGACAATGGCCAAGCCTGAATTCTCTCTTGCTCCAGAATTGCACAAACACTATACACTCTATCACTCACACCAAAATCTTTAGCGTAGCCTACTTCATTATTAAATTTATACTTCATTCTCCATCCCTTATCATTCCACAAAGGGGGAAAGTCATGAGTGGTGCGTTTATAGTTAGTCACGCTATCATTAAACGTGGAAAGACTGATGTTCGCTACGGCATCAATACTTTTTAGCGCGCTTACAAACTCTGGGATTGATCTAGCTGAGAAATCCCGATTATTTAATTTTCTTTGTATTTCACTTTTATCAAATCTCTCCACGCTATAAGGCCCTTGAAATAAGGCTTTAGGATTGTTACTATTTTCATCATCCAACTCACCTTTAAATATAAAGTAGCCAGCTCTAAATTCGTCTCCTATTGCCCCGATGGCACGATTGAGTTCACGTTTAGAGTTCTTGCTAAGCCTTGGCATTGTTAAAGTTTTACGCAGCCCATCTATGTTCTCCCAATACCCTTCTCCACCTTCATAGGATATTTTGACAACTGGTTTATCGTCTATATATTTCATTTCATCTAAAAACTTATAATTATACCCCAAATTATCAAACCAGCCCATTTTCATAAACCCCCGTCAATTATTGAAAATAGGTTTATAGATTTATGTATTATAAGTTGTCAAATTTATTTTTGCGCGTGTGCGAGACAAGCGGAGTAGGATATGAGATTCCTCCGCTGCGCGTTTGGCATGACACATACAAATGGATTGCTTCGGCTATGCCTCGCAATGATGATCAGAGAGGGGGAGCGCAAAGACGATGGGTAGGAGAGCAGTGATAGCTATACATCGAAAGGGTTTTGCATGGTTTCATCCTCGATCTCTATGATCCAGAGATCGGGGTCGAGGTCGCGGGCTTTTATGATGTATTCATCCGCTCTGCTCTCATCGACCATATCTTCGCCCAGCGCATCGATCCATTCGATTTCATCGGTCATAAAATTGCGTTGCTGGGTGATGAGTTTGACTTGCCCTTTGAGGCCGTTGAGCTTTAGCAGGATCAGGCCGGAGCCGTGATTACCCTTTTGCGCGATATAGTAGAATATGCCGCGCCCGTTCAAAGGTGTAAGCGTGGCATCGACAAGTAAGCCGGTGGGCAGGCGGTCATCTGCCATAAGGCTTAATTCACCGCGTGGGAATCGGCACCCGCAAGCCAGCGCTGAACCGTAAGAGTTGCGGCCTGAACTGTGTCTTCGGGATGATGGTAGCGATAAACGCGTATAGCGGCCTCTTCTGCCACAGTGCGTGGCTCGTCGCTTAACCCCGCAAATGTACGCATCACCGCGCCATAGCATTTGCAATCGGCGGCGTTGCGAACTTCTTTTTCAATGGTCATATTACAACACATAGCGTGCGTTCCTACTTTTTCAATTTTTTGCCGTAAAGCTCTAGACGGTGGTCGACTAACTCATAGCCCAATTCATTGGCAATGCGCTCTTTTAGCGCTTCAAGCTCTTCATTCTGGAATTCGATCACCTTACCAGTTTCAAGATCAACCAAGTGGTGATGATGCTCTTCATTCACCTCATAGCGTGAATAGCCCTCTTGGAATTCATGACGGGTGACGATATCCAGCTCATCCAGCATGGAAAGCGTGCGGTAAACGGTAGCGATACTCACAGATTGATCAATTTTTTTCGCGCGTTCATAGACATCCTC
>JAHQVU010000048.1 GCA_019634145.1 Micavibrio sp.
CAACCTGAAATGCAGCGTGGGGTAGCAAAGGGTATTTTGAATAAAAATACTGTCGCACGTCGCTTATCTCGTTTAAGTGCACGTATTAAAACGCTTAAACAAGCATAGTATATCTTCGAGGCGCGCAAGTGATTGTGCCTCGATTTTTTTTATAAAATTTATCTTTTGTGCGTCTTATGAAGTAATTCATGGGACGTTTCAGTGCAGGTATTTCACTTCTTAAGTAAAAAAAATTCTTTTTTCATGTTCTTGTTTTATTCGTATTGCATCATGACAAAAAAGTGGTGTAGGGTTCTTTCAACAGCGAACATAAAACGAGATTAAAAATCTTATCGCGATTATCGCAAAGGCGCGGAAACATTGATGTTTCGGTGATTATGTATCGGGGATGTTCGTGTGCTTGTAAAAGCAATCAGGTTGGGAGGCGTTCAAGTCTTTGGGCGGAATTTAGCCAGATAAATGAACAGGCCAAAACTCTGAAATTTGAAAAGCGTAAACCATGCTTCGTGTACGGGTGTATTCGGGCAACAGGATTTTTGCGCCCAAATTTAGGAGAGCAAATGTGGGATTTGCTTTGGTTTGTTTATGTAAGTTTAGTGTGAACCTTAAAAAAATTAATGGAGTGAAAATAATATGTCGGACGCTGCAGGAAAATCAGTCGCTTTAATCCGGGGAAATGCAGAATACCAGGAGGCTTCACTAGAACCTTCCGCGGAGATTCTAGCGCTTTGGAAGAAAGTGCATAATGATATGCGCGGCGAGTTCGGCGAAGCGATTTTCCGTTCATGGCTTAAGCCTCTTACTCTTCAGGCTTTTTATCATGGCACTATGGAAGTGTCTGTCCCGACCCGTTTTATGCGTGACTGGATTCAGAACCACTATGCCGAGCGCATTCTATCCATGTGTTCAGATACATCTGAAGACATTAAGCGTTTGCAAATTGTTGTTGTTCAAAATGCGATTATCGATGATATGCCTAGCAATGAGGCGCCGAAAAAAGCCAACGAGAATAAAAAGCCGGATATTTCCGAGGTGTCTTCTCCGTTAGATGAGCGTTTGACATTTGATACGTTCGTTGTTGGTAAGCCAAATGCTTTGGCTCATGCAGCCGCGCGTCGTGTGGTGGAGAGCTCTGTTGTTCCTTTTAACCCGCTTTTCGTATATGGCGGTGTTGGCCTTGGTAAGACTCACCTTATGCATGCGATAGCGCACATGATTAAGGAACAATCTCCTGAAAAGACCGTTATGTACCTATCTGCTGAGAAGTTTATGTATCAGTTCGTTAAAGCAATCCGCTCTGATTCGACTATGACATTTAAAGAGCAGTTCCGCTCGGTTGATGTTTTGATGATCGACGATATTCAATTCATCGCCGGTAAAGAAAGCACACAGGAAGAGTTTTTCCATACGTTCAATGCTTTGGTTGACCAAAACAAGCAGATCATTATTTCTGCTGATAAAGCGCCGGGTGATCTAACAGGAATTGACGAGCGTTTGCGTTCACGCCTTGCGTGGGGTTTGGTTGCCGATATTCACCCGACAACATACGAACTTCGTCTTGGTATCTTGCAGTCGAAGCGCGCGCAGCTTCAAGCTGATGTGCCGGACAGTGTTCTTGAATTTTTGGCGCTGAAAGTCACCAGCAATATCCGCGAACTTGAAGGTGCATTGAACCGAATCGTTGCGCATGCGGATGTTTCCAAAGTTGAAGTTACGCTTGAGAGCACGCAGGAAGTCTTGCAAGACCTTCTTCGCGCACATGATCGTCGCATCACGATTGACGAAATTCAGCGTAAAGTTGCCGAGCATTACAATCTGAAAATGGCTGATATGCACTCTGCTCGTCGTGCGCGTAATGTTGCTCGCCCACGTCAGGTAGCGATGTATTTGGCGAAAATGCTGACCTCGCGTTCATTGCCAGAGATTGGCCGTAAGTTTGGCGGACGTGATCACACAACTGTTATGCACGCCGTGCGTAAAGTTGAGGAGCTGATCGAAGCAGATTCTCAAATCGCACAGGATGTAGACGTGGTTCGCCGCGCACTCACGGGCTGATCTTCCATATTTTCATTTGGGCTGTCGTCAAATTTCATCTTGCGTAGGTGAAAACTACGCGGCGGCTCATTTTCCTAGCCCAGCTAAAAATCTGTTTGGTCACTATATTAAATAGCAATGCGCTCCTTTTAAGGGGCGTTTTATGCATTGCATCAAAATCGAATTCTGTCTAAGACTGTTGATAAATTAACGGTTTCGGGGAAGACGATGAACGCGAAAAACCTTAAAATTCTCTATGGGATGAGCGCGGACGGTAACGGGCACCTTACGCGCGGGTTGCTGACAGTGCCTTATTTGAGCGCGCTGGGTGCGGATGTCGATTGTATTTTGTCGGGGCGGCCAAGCGGTAAATTCGATTCGATGCTTGAGTTTGGCGATTACAAGGTTCATACAGGCATTTCATTCGCTAAAAATGAAGGCGGGGTTGATTGGGTGGGAAGCATTTTGCGCTCGAGCCCTTTGGATTTTATAAAGTCTGTGTATGAAACGAACACGCGCGACTATGACGCCGTTATAACGGATTTTGAACCGATCACTGCGCACGCCGCCAATATTAGAGGGCAGGGGGCAATTGGTTTGGGGCATCAATATGCTTTTCGTCGCGATGTACCGGGAAATTGCGCGGCACTGAAGATGATGCCGCTGGTGAGCCCTACGAGAGCGAGTCTAGGGACGCACTGGCATCATTTCGGGCAGAAAGGTATTACTCCGCCCTTTGTCCATCAGAAGGACGATAAGCCAAAAGACGAGAGCAAAATCGTTGTTTATATGCCTGTGGAAAGCACGCAAAAGCTGATCGCACTGTTTAGACCTTTCAGCCAGTACAATTTCAAGATTTACTCACCTCAGGTCGATGAGACTTTTGATGAAGTGCATATCACATTCGCGCCGACCTCTCGTGATGCCTTTATGGCGGATTTTGAAACGGCGGGGGGCTATATCTCGAATGCAGGATTTGAATCACCGTCCGAAGCTTTGGCGATGGGCGTTCCGATGCTGCTCAAACCCATGAAAGGACAGCCAGAGCAAATGGCAAATGCCAAGGCGATCACCGCTTTGAAATGGGGCGGTGCAATGGATACGCTCGATCCCAAAATTGTGGCAGATTGGCTGAATAACAAAAAGGCGGTTAAAATCAGATATCCAAATGTTGGTGCCGCGATTGCTGAGTGGGTGGTTAATGGCGATCATAGCCAAAAAAGTGCGGATTTACTGGCGAAGCAGCTTTGGGAGCAGACGGATTATGGTGATTTTACGTCGAGGATTTAATGGAGGCTGGATAATCGTATTTCAGAGATTGACCAGCTCATAACAATATGGTTAAAAAAACTATGCAATTAGAAGATGTCAAAGCTTTATACGAGCGCCCTTTGCTCGACCTCGTATTCGAGGCCGCGCAAGTAACACGTGAAAATCACGCCCCTAACGAAATGCAGATGTGTACGCTGCTGTCGATCAAGACAGGCGGCTGTACAGAAGATTGCGGCTATTGCTCGCAATCGGTTCATAATGATGCGCCTTTGGATAAAGAGATCCTGATGAAAACCGATGACGTGCTGGAGCAGGCGCGCAAAGCGAAAGAATCAGGCTCGACCCGATTTTGCATGGGTGCGGCTTGGCCAAAGGTTTTAGATGGACGCGCATTTGATCGCGTTTGCGATATGGTCAAGGGCGTGAGCGATATGGGATTAGAATCTTGTGTAACGCTGGGTATGTTGACCGAAGAACAGGCGAATCGTTTGGCCGAGGCAGGTCTAAAGGCCTATAACCACAATCTGGATACATCGCGCGAATTTTATGACAAGGTTATTACAACGCGATCCTATGATGATCGTCTGGACACATTGAAAAATGTCGCTAAGGCTGGAATTTCGGCTTGTTGC
Organism: Micavibrio sp.; assembly: GCA_019634145.1. Taxonomy (GTDB): domain Bacteria; phylum Pseudomonadota; class Alphaproteobacteria; order Micavibrionales; family Micavibrionaceae; genus TMED27. The sequence goes on from JAHQVU010000048.1 coordinate 3,939, forward strand.
GGCGGGATTTTAGGTCTGGGTGAAAAAGAATCCGATCGTATTTCACTGCTTCATACGCTTTGCAATCTTGATCCGCAGCCCGAGAGCGTACCGATCAATATGCTGGTTCCTGTTGAGGGAACGCCGATGGCGAACAATAAGCGCCTCGATATTTTCGAATGGATTCGTTGTATTGCTGTTGCGCGTATTTTGATGCCAAAGGCGATGATTCGCCTTTCTGCTGGGCGGTTGGAAATTTCGAAAGAAGCGCAGGCTCTGGCCTTTATGGCAGGAGCGAATGCGATCTTTACGGGCGAGAAATTGCTGACCACGCCGAATCCTGAAAAGGATGCGGATTATGAGCTGTTGGCCGAGCTTGGCATTAAACCCCGTCAGCCGAATAAAGATGATGCACTTCCAAGCCAAGCTGAAGCAGCTTGAGGATAAGGGGCGCAAACGCGTCCTTTCGCCAAGCAACAATGGGCTTGATCTGACCTCGAATGATTATCTGGGGTTTGCCCATCATTCCTTTCTAAAACAAGCAGCGATTGATTTTTTCGAACAAGGGGCAAGCGTCGGTGCGGCGGCTTCACGGCTGTTGCGTGGCGAGATGAGTGCGCATCACGCGCTGGAGGAGTTTGCAGCCGAGTATTTTAATGCGCCTGCCGCATTGTTTTTCGCAAACGGGTTTCAGGCCAATTACGCGTTGATGACGGCACTGCCCTCTCGGCATGACACAATCATATTCGATTCGCTCATTCATGCCAGCAGCCGTGATGGTATACAGGCCAGCCCCGCCAAGCATAGTCGCGTATTTCATAATGATTTAGAGGCATATGAGGCGGCTCTGAAGAAGGCGCGGGGTGAGAGTAGCGGGCAAATCTTTGTCGCGGTCGAATCGGTTTATTCGATGGATGGTGATATCGCGCCTCTGGCCGAATTGCTGGAGATCTGCCAGAAATATGATGCTTACCTGATTGTTGATGAAGCGCATGGTCTGGGTGTTATGGGCGATCAAGGCAAGGGAGTGGCGTCGTCGTTATCTGATAGTTGGCCTGAGAATCTAATTTGTGTTTACACGTGCGGGAAGGCGCTGGGCGTTGCGGGTGGCTTAGTTTGCGCGCCTCAAGAGATCATCGATTACATCATTAATATGGCGCGTCCCTTTATTTATTCGACCGCGCCAATGCCTGTGCAAGCGCATCTGGTGCAGAAATCTCTGGAGTTATTGGCCAGTGAGGAGGGGCAGAATCGCTTACACCAGTTACAAGTATTGTGTGCTGAGGGGCAAAAGCTTTTCGGAGGGGCTGGCTCGCCGATTATCCCGATCATTATAGGCGCGGATCAAAAGGCGCTGGATGCGGCATCAGTACTACAAAAACAGGGTTTTGATGTTCGCGCTATTCGTCCGCCAACAGTGCCGGAAGGGACAGCGCGGCTACGCGTGTCACTGAATGCGAATATATCGGCAAGGGACTTGCATGGCTTATCGAAAACATTATCTGAGGTTTTGGAAAGCGAGGTGGCATGAGCCAGAAATTTATAATTAGCGGTACTGATACAGGGATAGGCAAGACGGTTGTTTCTGCAATGTTGACGCTGGCGCTCGATGCGTCTTACTGGAAGCCGATACAATCGGGCATTGAGGGTGGGGTTGATACGAAAACGGTGCAGAAAATTACGCGTCTTCCTGCCGAGCGATTCTTTGAAGAGGAATATGTGCTGACTGAGCCTTTATCTCCACATCGCAGTGCCGAGATTGATGAAGTGAAAATAGATGTTGCGGGGTTAAACATCCCTAAATGTGAAGGCCCGCTTATTATTGAGGGTGCGGGCGGCCTTATGGTGCCATTAACGCGCGAGAATCTGCTGATTAATCTTTTTAAGAGCTGGCAGCGCGATGAAAGTGTGCCGATCATTTTGGTCGCGCGCACAGGGCTTGGCACGATCAATCACACGCTGTTATCGCTTGAAGCGCTCTGGAGCCGTAAGATACCTGTGCACGGTATAATCTTTGTCGGGGAGGAGAACCCGGACAATATTCGCACCATAGGTGAGTTTTCCAAAATTAAAATCCTCGGACATCTTCCAAAACTTGACTCTATCGATGTGCGCAGTTTAACTAGAGCTTTCGAAACACAATTTAATAAAGGGGATTTTGTCCAGTGAGCAAGATTTCTCCAGTATGGCATCCAATGACCCAGCATAAAATTGCGGGGCCTGCTTTTAATGTTGAAAGCGCGGAAGGTATTTATTTGCACGGTCGCGACGGTGATGGCATCGAGCGCTCGATTATCGATGGTATTTCTTCATGGTGGGTGAATACACATGGTCACTGTCACCCGACAATTGTTGAAGCGGTGCGTGGGCAGGCGGGAAAGCTTGAGCAGGTTGTCTTTGCCGGCTTTACGCATGATACGGCGGAGAGGCTGACACGTAAATTGCTCTCGACCGTGCGCGCAGCGTTTGACGGGTGCGAGGGGCGTAAGCCAGAATTTTGTTTTTATTCCGATAGCGGATCAACGGCTGTTGAAGTCGCGATCAAGATGGCTGTTGGTTATTTTAAGGCCAACGGTCAGAAGCGCAATCGCATTCTGGCAATGGATGGCGCTTATCACGGCGATACCTTCGGGGCTATGTCTGCAAGCAGCCGCGGCATTTTTAATGAGGATTGGGCGGATATGTTGTTTGATGTGACGCATTTGCCGTTCCCAGAGCAGGGAAACGAGGTCAAAACATTTCAGGCGCTTGAGCGCTACCTCAAGAAACATGGTAAGGAAACGGCGGGTTTTGTGTTCGAGCCAATAGTGCAAGGTTCGGTTGGTTTCCGAATGTATTCGCCTATGGTTTTGCAGAAAATGGCGCAGATGTGCCGTGAATATGATGTTTTGTTGATTGCAGATGAGGTCATGACAGGCTTTGGTCGCACAGGGACAATGTTCGCAAGTGCGCAGGCCGCGATTAGCCCTGATTTGATGTGCCTGTCTAAAGGTTTGACGGGCGGCTTTTTGCCGATGGGTGCGACGCTGGCCTCGAAAGAGATTTACAAAGCGTTTTATCGTGATGAAAAGGGCGGAATGTTTCTTCACTCCACTTCATTTACGGGTAATGCCCTGTCATGCGCGGCGGCGATGGCTTCACTTAAAATCTGGGATGATGAGCCTGTACTGGAGCGCATCCAGAATATCGAAAATGCGCATCGCACAGCTTCTAGCTGGTTTGGTGTGCGCCCAGATGTTAAAGAAGTGCGCGTTAAGGGTACGATCTTTGCTGTCGAGGTGAGCGATGAGAAAGCGGGCTATCTGTCTGATGTTGCTGGGCCGATCTATAATTTCATGATGGCTAATAATGTGCTTCTGCGCCCAATTGGTAATGTGGTTTATATTCTACCGCCTTATTGTATTGAAATGCATGAGCTGGAGCGGATATATGATTCGCTTTGGCGTGCGCTGGATCACTTGCGCGATTTAAGAGCGGTAGATCAGGGCGATGATGAGGCGGAGCAAATGCCGCGCGTTCGTCAGAAAGTCGCTTAAACGCTTGGGCGCCTACATCCGTATGACCTCTCTTGATGGTTAGGGCGACTTGGTTCGAATCGCGGATGTTGTTTTTGATCCGAATATATACCCAGTATCATCTTTGCCATTTCGTCATTCGTTCCTCATTCAAACTTAATACTTTTTTCTCTTTTTTTACTATTGGATAAGCCCTTTATTTCACGTGATTAGGGCTTTGCAGGCCGAAAACCGTGTGTTAGCATCCGATTTTATTCAGATAAATATTTGTGGAAGATTTGCTATGAAATTGAGCATCGAGCGCGCAGCGTTATTAAGATCATTAAATCACGTACAAAGCGTTGTAGAACGCCGGAACACTATTCCTATTCTCGCGAATGTGCGGATGAAGGCCGAAGACGGTGTATTGTCTTTGAGTGCGACGGATATGGATATGGAGATCAATGAATCTGTTGCTGCCAATGTAAAGGCAAGCGGTGCGACAACTGCGCCGGCGCACACGCTTCATGATATTGTCCGTAAATTGCCTGACGGATCCGATGTTGAGCTGGAGCTGAATAGCGAAGGTTCGCAAATGACAGTTAAGGCTGGTCGTTCAAAGTTCAAATTGAGCTGCTTACCGGTTGGTGATTTTCCTGAATTGGGTACATCAGACTTTCCTGGTAGTTTCAAAATTCCTGCGGCTGATTTGCGTGCGCTTGTTGATCGTACGAAATTTGCAATGAGCACAGAAGAAACACGCTATTACCTGAATGGTATTTATCTGCACGAAGCGGAAAATGGCGGCGTACAAGTTCTGCGCGCGGTTGCGACCGATGGTCACCGTTTGGCGCGTTTTGAAATGCCTTTGCCTGATGGTGCGGCCGGAATAGCCGGGATTATTATTCCTCGTAAATTGATCGGCGAGTTGCGTAAGCTTGTAGATGAAGCGGCTGATTCGATCACAATCGATGTGTCAGAGAACAAAATCCGTTTCACATTTGATCATATCATTTTGACATCAAAGTTGATTGACGGGACATTCCCTGATTATCAGCGTGTTATCCCACAAGGGAATGACAAGATTGTTGAAGTAGATGCTAAGAGCCTGACATCTGCGGTTGACCGAGTGTCAACGATTTCAGATGGAAAATCGCGCGCAGTGAAAATTGCGATGCATGGCAAGCTGATGACAATTTCTGCGAGCTCGCCTGATGCAGGTTCGGCAACGGAAGAAGTTGAAGTGAGCGGTGAAACCGATATCGAGATCGGCTTTAATGCGCGTTATCTGCTGGATATTACATCCCAGATCGAAGGTGAAGGGTGCCGCTTTACATTGGCGGATGCGGCCTCTCCAACGATCATTCAGGATAATTCTGATGCAAGTGCTCTGTATGTTTTGATGCCATTGCGCGTTTAAATTCTATTATTACGGTCTGTAAACGCCGCCTTTCTCGGGTTCCGGTTCTCGAAAGGCGGTGTTTTCGACTCGTACTGGCGAATTTTTTTTAAGTAAAGGTTACTCTCATGAAATGCGTATTTTTGGATTTAGCGACCTATAAACAAAATCTTGATCATGTGCATATTTTAGAAAATGTGCATGATGATTGGGTTTTGCATGACGGGAGTGCGCCCGAAGAGTTGGTTTCGCGGCTTCAAGGGGCGGAAATATGTGCCCTTAACAAAGTTAAAATGACACGCGAAGTTTTTAAGGGCGCGCCAGATTTAAAGTTGGTAATAGTTGGGGCGACGGGTGTTGATAATGTTGATCTCGCGGCCGCCAAAGATCACGGTGTGATGGTGTGCAATGTAGTGGGCTATTCCACACCAGCTGTTGCTCAATATGTGTTTGCGGGTGTCTTGGAGTTGATGAACTCTACTGCCAAGTATGATGCGCTGGTGAAATCAGGAGCGTGGCAGACAAATCAAAAATTTTGCCTGCTGGATTACGACATGATCGAGCTTTCTGGTAAGACGCTTGGGCTAATCGGTTATGGTGATATTGCGATGGCGGTCGAAAAAATCGCATTGGCTTTTGATATGAATGTCATCCGCGCTGAGCGTAAGAGTGCAGGCGAAATCCGTACCGGGCGCGTGGCGTTTGATGATGTGATAAAAGATGCGGATATTATTTCTCTCCATTGCCCACTAACTCCCGATACGCGGGGAATGATTGGCGCTGAAGAGCTTTCTATAATGAAGAATAGTGCGATTCTGGTGAATACGGCGCGGGGCGGAATTGTTGATGAGGCTGCTCTGGCCAAGGCTTTGCGAGAGAGAATAATTGCGGGTGCGGTTGTTGATGTTGTGACCCAAGAACCGCCGCGTGACGGAAATCCGTTGCTTGATCCTGAACTTGAAAATTTGATTATCACCCCGCATTGTGCATGGGCGAGCGTTGAGGCGCGGATGCGGATGTTCAAGCAAATTGCTCAAATTTTGCGCAGTTACAAGGAAACTGGTGCGCCCATAAATCGTGTGATTTAAGCGGGTTGGCCGATGTCATAAGTCGGATCGTTTTTAAGGCCAGGGCTTACAGGGGGTTGAGTCATATTGTCATGCGCGTACGCAAATTGGGAAGCGAGGTTACGTGGGGATAGTGTCGTCATTTAATACACCTTTCTCTAATACTAACATTGCATTCTCTTTTGATGTGCCGTTTCCGTCATGTTCGCGGAAGATAATTTTTGTCGGCTCATCTTCGGACTGCTTAGGAACTATATTAAACAAAATTCGGGTGTTCGTCAAATTTGTGACGTCTATCAAGCGTTTCCGGCCATTCAAGATGCTGATAAGATTGATAACTTTCTTTTCGGTTAATTCAGGATTTTCGGATGTATCGAGCAGGGTATATTCCCCTACCGGCTCGTATTCGCCCTTATTGTCTTTGAATTCGAAAATGTCATAGGCATGCTCAATCAATGGATTGTGCCTATACATGAATTGCGGTTTTGTGTTTTCGTTAAAGTCCATGCTAGTCTTATGTTTCTCTTTCAAGTCACTATAACCATAGCATGGTTAATGAAGCGTAAAAACGCCGGAGATATTAATTATAATGAAAATTTTTTTTAGGTTGCGTCCATTTTTGCTTTTTCAGTAGCAACGAAGTTGTGACCTTTGGTGCTGCCTTTGGCGGCTTTTACGCTATCTAGGAAATCGCGGCCCCATTCGTTTACATCGTAATCTTTGATGATATTACCCATGCGGCGAATGCGAGAGGAACGCTCGTTTTCTGCGGCGTGAAGGGCCTGATAAAGCTTGTCAGCCATGTCGCGCTTATCATAAGGGTTTGTCAGGAATGCGCCGTGAAGTTCGACAGCAGCGCCTGCAAATTCGGACAGGACGAGCGCGCCCGGTGTCTGCGAGGCAACCTTGGTCATCACATATTCTTTAGCGACTAGATTGAGACCATCACGTAAAGGTGTAACCCAGCCGATATCGGCGGCTTTGTTATAGGCGATCACATCTTCGAAAGGCACGACACGGCTGACGAAGCGGATCGGCGTCCAGCTATATGTACCGAAACGACCATTGATAAGCCCTACATGATAAGCGATATCTTGCGAGATATCTTCATAGATTTTCATGCCTTTGGCGGGTGGTGTACAGACCATAATCAAGAATACTTCCTCATGCATGTCTGGATATTTCTCGAGGAAATGCTCAAAGGCTTTAAGCTTTTGCACTGGGCCTTTGGTGTAGTCTGTACGCTCGATAGATACGATGCATTTACGATCGGCTATTTCTTCACGGATTTCTTGGTGAAGTTTATTCACGCTTTCAGACCCCGCCAGCTCTTCGATATAATTGCAGTTAATTCCGACAGGGTGGGCGCCAAGACGCACAGTGTTCAGATCAGTTGTGATCTTTGTTGCATAACGATCTACCCCGATGGCGCATCCATATGTCTTAAAATGCGGGGCTGCTTCTAAGCGTTCAACGACCTCGCATTTGTGGTTCGAGCGTACTGTATTGACGAAGTTATCGACATATTGCGGAATGTGGAAGCCGACATAATCACATTTAAGAAGCGAGTTTATAATTTCGCGGCGCCAAGGCAGCATGTTGAAAATATCAGCCGATGGGAATGGTGTGTGATGATAAAAGGCGATTTTTACATCAGGACGAAGCTGGCGTAGATAGCTCGGCACCATCCAGAGGTTATAGTCGTGGATCCATATGGTTGCGCCTTTTGCGGCCTCGGCAGCGGCGTTTTCAGCGAAGATTTTATTGACCTCGCAGAACAGATCCCAATGCTCGTGATTAAAGATTGCTTTTTCGTGGAAGGAGTGCAGCAACAGCCAGAAGGCTTCTTTAGAGAAGACCTCGTAGAAAATCTTTACATCATTTGGGGTGAGGGGGACGCGACAGACTTTAAGGTTTTCATACTTTTCTTTATCGACTACGACATGCTTTTCAAAGTCTTTAGGTGTGCGGCTGTCACATTTTGACCATGCAACCCAAGAGCCTTTTTGCTTATCGCTGAAAAAACCAAGTAGGGTTGGAAGGATGCCGTTTGGTGAAGTGTGCTTTTTTTGAACGGTTTTGCCGTTTTCCTCGACCTCTTGATAGGGCAGGCGGTGATAAACCATCACTAAATCAGCATCACCATATTGCTCGTTGGCGGATTTGGGGATGTCAATATTGTCGGCTATACCGAAGTGAACCATGGCTTCTAAAATACCATCAGTGCCCGGTTTGTCCGAGAAATAGGCATTGGGCAGATCTTTTGCGGCCTCTTTCACTGCATCTTCCGCGTTTTGTAGAACAACCCCGTTAAAGCCATATTGATACATTGCGAAATCATTCATCGTATCACCGGCAACCATGACTTTATGCTTGGGGATTTCGAGCTGCTCGATGAGGCGGCTCAAGCTCGATCCTTTGTTAACGTCCTTGGCAAGGATGTCGAAATAAATGGTGTTTGAATGCAGGACATCGCAATCACACTCTTTAAGTTTTTCAACCAGATCATGGGGCAGGGCGTCTGCATTTTTCACATAGTAAGAAAGGCGGCGCTCCTGTGGCTGATCCTGACGCTCCATCTTTTCTTCGAGTTCATCGCGGTAAGGTTTGATCGAGTTCAGCGCATCAATCCAGCGATTGGAAATCTGGCTTTGAATGGGTTGTACGGGGTCGAGTGTTTTGCCGTGGAGGACAGAGGCACCGACATCGCCGATGATAAAATGCGGATTTGGTATGCACATCTCATCGAGAATCGGCAGGATGAGCTCAATATTTCGTCCAGTATTAAAAATAACAACTATGTCGGGGTTATTATGCAGAAACTGATAAAGAGCATCATTTTGCGGGTTTTCACTTTCAAGAAATGTTCCGTCCAAATCGGTTGCGAGAACATATGTTTTGTCGGTGTTTTTGAGCTGAATGATTGGTCTGTACCTCTTTTAAACATTACTGTGATAGAGAAGTTCTAGCAAATGGGGGGAGGAAATGCAAATCCAAGCCGGGGATGCGTGTTATGTAATTATATCTCTTGTGAAGTTGGGATATAAGAGCGGGGTGTTAATTGAAATGATAGCCGATACGAGCAGAGATCATGTTGTCGCCATCAAAATTTTTGGCAGCGCCAAAGCGAGCCTCTACACCCTTTCCAACATCTAAGCCGACCTCGGCGCCAGCGATAAATTCATCTTCACCCATGAACGGGTCATAGGTCGCATCAAAGCTAAGATCAAAACGCGCATTCGCCGCATCAATTGCGAGGCCGTTTTCGCTCACGATTTGTGTGTATCCGAAATCGCGTGTTTTACGGTGGTTTAGGCGAACTCCATTTAAGCTATATGCCATTATATGGTCATTAAATCGTATGGCTTTTCCGCCTTTTCCTTCAAGGCTTACAGAGCCGCAGGCGGTGCAGATTTCGTTACGGTGGGAATAGCCGAATTTTATGCCCCATGAATATTCACCTGTATGCGTCATGGGTAGAGGATTTGTGTTGAGATTGGCGATATCGAATACGGTGACTTCACGCACATCCACGCGACCTCCACTTTGATTACTTTCACGGATATCCAGATTAACAGCGCCCATTATAAAGCGGGATTTTTCTTGTCCCGGCTGCCTGCGATCGAGAAGATCGTTGTTAGCGACCTGATAGTGGATATTTAACGCATCTATTTCATCGGCACGTCTGATGTAGCCAGTGCGCAATACCGAGACAGAGGGCATATCAAGCACGGATGCTTTAGGGGCTGGAGGAGTGAAGCGATCTTTTTCGCTGTAAGCGGGGCGCTTTAGGAGTTCGAAAAGTATAATACGGCGCTGCGCGTTTAATGCGTTTTTCAGGTTGCGATCGCTTGTTTTTTTGATCGAGAGTTTGGCGATTTGTATATCAAGCTGTTCTATTAGTAATAACAGTACATCTTCGCTCATTTGCGGGGCAAGCTTGCGCTGAACTGTGGTGTCTTCCGAGAGGAAGCTCAAAAACTGGCGGCGTTCATTATCGCTTAATGCATCATAGCGGGCGGAAAAAGTGCTTTTTAAGGATGGGTTATAACTTTCACTGCGAATAAGTTTAGCTTCATTTTTTTCGGTCTCTTGTAAGACCTGTAACGGCATGAGCCAAAACCCGTGCGATTTGGTCAGGTCTTCTCCTGTGGCGCGTTCGACAATATTTATCACGCGGTGTGCGCAATTGTCATTCATAAAGTAGTATTTGAATTCGGCGTTCTTTAGCTCCCAGCTATGCTCTGATACGAAATGTAATTGTTTGGGGGTGAGGTTAAGCTCGTACTCCCAAAGGTCGCGCAATTGGGCGTTGGTGTAGCGATGGGAATGTATGAAATCATTGTTTGTCACGTAGCGCGCGGAATAACCACCGAATAATCCTTTAAGGATATAAACCAATGTTCCATCCTGATCGGTAATATTGGCGCCATAATTTAGACTGGAGTTTAGGGTTTTTTGGTTTAACACGCTGTCATCATAGTTAAAGCGAAGAAGTGTGTGACCATAATAAGAGCTAGGGTTATCAAAATAGCCGCTGGCAAAAATGAGGGATATGGATTTGATTTGGTCAGGCTTTTGCGCTTGCTCATATTCTGGGCAAGATGGGCGGTCATTTTGTGAAAACCAGTTAAGGTTTTCTTGCATTAAAGTCATGCGGGCAGGGAAATTACAAAGTGTTTGGGCTACGTCTTTATTGCCCTGCTTATAGTGGAGGAGTGTCTTGATAAAGTGCTCATATTCACTTCGCGGGTTTTCGCGTCCATCGGGTGCTATAAAGAAATCGTCGTTTCTAATTCCGCTCGTCCCCCGCGCGTTATAATGGTTGAGGTTATACCATTGCGATTTAAATTCGCCTTCTAGCGAGGGTATATTTTGGCCATAAGCAGGAGCAATGCTTAATGCACACAAGATAAAAGGCAGTGCTTTGAAAGCCCTACCTTTTGAGAATTTAAGTTTCTTAAGTTGCCTTAGAGAACTGCTGTACATGAGTTTGTAGCAGCTGCATCGCGTGCAACGTTATACATTGCAGTTGCGCGCTCGATGTCGTTTTTAGCATCATATGAAGCATCGGATACTACACCGGCATAACCTTGACGCATAGAAGCGGCAAGACCATCAGTTGATGAACAACCCATTGTCTCAGCCAGAGCAAGAACATACTCGCCTTCGCCCATAGCAACATCTTTTTCCATTTCAGGAAGTGTCTCAAGAATTAAAGCTGCTGTGTGTACTTTGCTTTTTGAACATGTTTCAGGAGATGAAACAGCGGATGTGACCGCTGTTGTACCCAAATCCCAGATAACATTGGATAGGACAGCTGCCCAGTGATAGTCGGGGCTTGTGAAAAGAGCCGCGCCAATACCACAGTCAGTGTAAGGGTTAGGGCCAGTACCTACTTCACCAGCTTTTGCTGCTGTAGGTAGGGCAATAATTATAGCTGCTAGAGCCAAAAGAGTCTTTTTCATGGTTACTCCAATTAAGTTTAACATATACATGTGAAACATCCTCACATGCTCTAACCTAAGGTAGCGAGAGCTTGCGCAATGGGCAACTGAATAATAGCGTTTTCCAGATTTTAAAACCTGTTAAGCCGCTTTTTGTACTTGATTTGTAAGCTTTGTGGGGTGATAGTCGCTACAGAATTATAAACGAAGCTTTAGGAGTATAGGAAATGAGCGCAGTGCCAAAAACATTAGAACAAGATTATTGGGTCACCGATATTGGTTTAGCCGAGTGGGGTCGTAAAGAGATCGAACTGGCGGAAGTCGAGATGCCGGGTTTGATGGCCACGCGCGAAGAGTATGCAAAAGAGCAGCCTTTGAAAGGCGCGCGTATTGCCGGTTGTTTGCACATGACAATCCAGACCGCGGTTTTGATCGAGACTTTGACTGCGCTGGGCGCGGAAGTTCGCTGGTCATCTTGTAACATTTTCTCAACACAAGACCATGCGGCGGCAGCGATTGCAGCCAGCGGCGTTCCTGTTTTTGCGAAAAAAGGCATGAATGACGAAGAATTCTGGTGGGCGATTGATATGACTATCGAAGGGCCAGATGGATGGGTTCCGAACATGATTTTGGATGATGGTGGTGATTTGACCATCCGTATGCATGAAAAAACGCCACATCTTCTGGACGCTGTAAAAGGTATTTCCGAAGAGACAACAACTGGTGTTTTGCGTCTGCATGAAATGGCTAAAAACGGTACATTGAAAGCACCTGCGATCAATGTGAATGATTCTGTAACCAAGTCCAAATTTGACAATAAATATGGTTGCCGCGAGTCAGCTGTGGATGCGATCCGTCGTGCAACTGACGTGATGATGGCTGGAAAAGTGGCTATGGTTGCCGGTTTCGGTGATGTTGGTAAGGGAACTGCAGAGTCCCTGGCTAAAGCCGGATGCCGCGTTATGGTTTCTGAAGTTGACCCGATCTGTGCGCTGCAAGCCGCGATGGAAGGGTATGAAGTTGTAACCATGGAAATGGCGGCGCCTCGCGCTGATATCTTTGTGACAACAACCGGTAACAAAGACATCATTACGACTGACCACATGCGCGATATGAAGAATAACGCAATTGTTTGTAACATCGGTCACTTCGATAATGAAATTGATACCGCCGGACTTCGCAATATGAAATGGGTGAACATCAAGCCTCAGGTCGACCAGATTGAATTCCCTGATGGTAAGAAAATTCTACTTTTGGCAGAAGGTCGTCTTGTAAATCTCGGTTGTGCAACAGGTCACCCATCATTTGTGATGAGCGCGTCTTTCACAAACCAGACCTTGGCGCAGATCGAGCTTTGGAAGAACTACGAGAGCTATGAGAACAAAGTTTATGTTCTGCCTAAGCATTTGGATGAAAAAGTGGCGGCGCTTCACCTTGAAAAGGTTGGCGCGACTTTAACTGAGCTTTCGAAAGAGCAAGCCGATTATATTGGTGTGGAAGTTAAAGGCCCATTCAAAGGCGATGCCTATAGATATTAGTGATTGCGAGAAGCGTCATCGACGCGGCAATCTACTGATATAATGGATTGCTGCGCTACGCTCGCAATGACGATTATAGATCTCGAAAGGCGCTGCGGATGTGGCGCCTTTTTTCTATATGCTAATAACCATCTCCGCATACCCCTCATGGCGTATATTGGCGTAGACCTAACTTTTTTCAAAGTCCTGTTCATATCTCGCTGTTTTTTCGTTATATACAAGCTTGCTCATAGTTATTAAGCTAGCACCGAAAATAAGAAAAAGCCGGAGGGAATTTTATGTTTGTTTTGCGCCTTCATTGTGAAGATAAACCCGGTATCGTGGCGGCGGTGGCGACTGCCCTTGCGAACGCGGATTGCAATTTCGAGGAAGCCTCGCAATTTAATGATCCGCTTTCGGGGCGTTTTTTTATGCGCGTGGTATTCTCGCCTTGTACGGAAGGGGCCGAGGTAGCCTTTCAAGATCGCTTCGCTGCGCTCGCCGAGGATTTCGTAATGCGCTGGGGCATTCGTCCTCAAGATCAGCCACTTAAAACTCTGCTTATGGTTTCTAAAACCGACCATTGCCTGAATGATATTTTGTACCGTGTGCGCACAAAGCAGCTTAATATTGAGGTTGTTGGTGTGGCTTCAAATCACGATACCAATCGCGAGCTGGTCGAGGCGCGTGGGTACGAATTTCACCATTTGCCGATCACTGCTGAAACCAAAGCGGCTCAGGAGCACAAAGTGCGCGATGTGATTGAAAAATCAGGCGCAGAGCTGATCGTGCTGGCGCGCTATATGCAGGTTCTATCCGAAGATATGTGCGAGGATTATAAGGGCAAGGTTATCAATATTCACCACTCTTTCCTGCCTGGATTTAAGGGCGCGAAACCCTATCATCAGGCGTATGAGAGGGGCGTTAAGATCATCGGTGCGACGGCGCATTTTGCGACATCTGATCTGGATGAAGGGCCGATTATCGAACAGGACGTCAAGCGCATTGACCATGCCTTTTCCCCTAAAAAATTGCAGGCTATTGGCCGTGATATAGAAGCCCGCGTGCTCGCCCGCTCGATAGAGCTTTACGCCGAACAGCGTATTTTCCTGCACGGGCGGCGTACCATTATTCTTTAAATTCGTGTATTCTACTTTCGGCTATTAATAACGAGGTGGGAGCAGAGTATGATCAAAGGCGTAATTTCTTTAGGGCTTATGGGGTGTTTTGCTTTGTCCATGCCGTCATTGGCGGCGGAAGTTGAGGCGACCTGCGCGCTATCAGCTGCCACCGTTTATTCCAATCGCGCGATGCTGTCTTGCGAGGCTCAAACGACGCTCGCGGCGGGCGAGCATAAGATCATTTTCAAAGATATGCCGATCACTATTGATCCGAATTCTTTGCGTATTAAGGGCGTATCAGTGGCCGACATGGAGCTGGGCGCGCTGTCACATAAGCGCGTAAATGAAGCGGCATTGGTTAATGAGCGGGAAAAAGAGCTGCAAAGCGAGATCGAAAAATTTGATGATCAATTGGCTGAATTGCGCGCGCGCCTGAATACCCTTAATTTAGAAAAGGAATTCTACGAGAGCTTGAAGGCGCAATCTGCACGCAGTGCGCAGGAGGAAATCTCGGTCTATGAATTTAATACCGAAAAATGGATTGCTGCCGGAAAGACGATTTTTGAAGCGATTGCCGCGCTGGAAAGTGAACGTTTGAGCATCAATAAACAGATCACGCAAATAACTGAGCAAAAAGCCAAGCTGCAAAACGACATGGCGCAGGTGCGCACGGGCGCGACATCAACGCTGGAAGTTTCGGTGCCTGTGGAGGCGAAAGCGGGCGGAAAATTATCTCTGGAGCTGGATTATCAAGTGCCCAATGCTCGCTGGTATCCTGTCTATGATGCGCGTTTGGATACGACAAGCGGTAAGCTGGAGTTGATCCAATATGGCGCGGTGTCGCAAAATACGGGTGAGGATTGGAGCGATATCCAGTTGACCCTATCCACCGCACAGCCGCAGCGTGGAGCGAGTGTTCCGAATTTAAATTCGATGTGGGTCAATCTTTTTGATCCGAATAGGAGGAAGAATTTTTCTTCTATTTCTTCGAATATTGCAGGCGGCGCGTTGGCGCGTAAAGTGGCGGCATCTCAAGAGGAAATGGCTGATGTGAGCGCTATGCCCGTGTCGATAGAGCCGCCACGTGCCGTGGGAAAAGAAATTCGACAGCGTGCTTCCATCATCAATACAGGTGGATTTACAGCGGAGTACGAGATCGCGGGCCCTGCGAGTGTGCTCTCTGATGGCAGTGCGGCTAAGCTTTTGATTGGCAGTTTTGATAATGAAACCACTCTCAAAGTTCATGTAAAACCTCAACTCAGCGATAAAGCCTATTTAGTTGCGCATGGCGAATTGGCGGGTGATGTGACTATGCTACCCGGTAAGGTTAACCTCTTCCGCGATAATGCCTTTATCGGGCAGACGCGCATTAATTTGCTTAAAGGCGGTGCAGAGCTTGAGCTATCCTTCGGCATTGATGATCGAATCACGGTTATACGCAAAACGGTGAAAGACGAGAGCAGTGAAAAGGGCATGTTTGTCGGCTCGAATGTAAAAGAACGCGTTTATTCCACTGAAGTAAAGAATCTCCGTGATAAGGCGGTGTCGCTTGTGGTTGACGAGACGATCCCTGCGCCGAAAGACAAGAAGATCGAGGTTTCTGTTCTTACTGATCAAACCACTGCTGGCTATAAGAAGGATGCCGATAAAATTACGGGTCTGCTTAGATGGGAGTTCGCGCTTGAGTCAAAGGGTGAAAAGGATGTCACTCTCGGCTGGCAGATCAAATGGCCGGATAATCAAAATTTGGGCGGCCTTCGCTAAATCACGTTTTTCACATTAGATAACTCTTGTAACAGGTACATAGTGAATTATAATCACTTCCATTCATGATGAAGAGCAAATCTAAAACAGCCGAGAACTTTAAAGACCGCTTCCTGTTTTTATTCGGGAAGGGAAAACGTCTGGCTGGTGAAAAGGTGCGTTTAGAGGCTTTTCTCTCCGCTTTTCCGGGGGAATATTGCGGGTGGAGCACCGATGGTACGGTTGCGTACAGCCAAGGATTTCTCGATATGCTTGGCCTTGATAAGGTGCGCTCTCTGCCTGATATACAAGGGCGTTTATCACCTGGTGATGCCGCCGCGTTGGAAGGGGTTTATGGCCGCCTGCGCGATGATGGATTGTCATTCGAGCTTTTTGCGCGCTCCCAAAGCGGTGATCTTATTTTTAAGATTTCCGGCTCACGTGGTTCTGACCCGCATGGGCTGGACGAGTTTAATATCCTTTGGATAGAAGATGCGACCGAATCCCGTACAGCTTATGAAAAGCTGGAGAAAAAAGCTGAGGAGAAAGAGGTGCGCTCGAAAATGTTCGAGTGTGCGTTTAACTCTATCCTTTCCCCCCGCTGGCTTCGCGATAAAGATGGGAATCTTGTCTGGGTGAATAAAGGATATAGCGATTTGCTCGGCTTTATCCCTAAAGATATTATCAATGATCAGAAAGAGCTGACGGGCAGTATTTCTAAACCGAAATCCGTGAAAGAGAAGCTCGTTGTCGGTAAGGAGCAAGCACTCAATGCCATCAAAACTGGCGAGCCGCAATTTGCCCAAACTCACATCAATGCCAATGGTCAGCGCTATTTGATGAAAATCACCGAAGTGGCGTTGCCGGAATATGATATGGCGCTCGGGCTGGCCGAGGATATTTCGAGCGAGGAAGAGGCGCAGACGCAGCTCAAGCGCTATCTGGCCTCGAACAAAGATTTGCTGGGGCAGCTGCGCTCGGCGATTTCAATTTATGGCGCGGATGAGCGCTTAGAGTTTTATAACAGCGCGTTTTCACAAATTTGGAGCTTAGAAGATGGCTGGCTGAACACCAAGCCAACTCTGGGTGACGTGATGGAAAAATTGCGCGAGACACGCCGCTTGCCCGAGCAAGCTGATTTCCGTAGCTTCAAGCAAAGCTGGCTGGCTATGTTTACTACGCTCATCGATCAATATGACGAGATGCTTTATTTGCCCGATGGCAGCGCGGTGCGTATGCTTGTTATCCCGCACTCAATGGGCGGGCTGATGATGAATTTTGAGGATGTAACTTCACGTCTTGAGCTGGAATCCTCTTACAACACCTTGATCGCTGTGCAGAAAGAAACGCTGGATAACCTCGGTGAGGCTGTGACTGTTTTTGGCGGGGATGGACGTATAAAGCTCTGGAATCCTGCTTATGCGCGTTTGTGGAAGCTCAATCCAGAAGATTTGGAGGGTGAGCCTCATATCACGACGGTGGTTGATAAGGTGAAATCCTTCTTTGATCCGGCTGAGTGGATGGATCGCCGTGAAAAGATGATTAGCAAAGCGCTTAACCGCGAAATGAATGAGGGGCGTTTAACGCGTGCCGACAATTCACATATAGAATATTCGACTGTGCCGCTGCCTGATGGTGGGGTTTTGATTGCATATATCGATGTAACTGACAGTGTGCGCGTTGAAAATGCGCTGCGTGAGAAGAATGCTGCGCTTGAAGCTGCCGAGCGATTGAAGCTAGACTTCTTGGCGAATGTGTCTTACCAGCTTCGAACGCCGCTCAATGCTATTATGGGCTTTAACGAGATATTGTCTCAGGAATTTTTCGGCCCTTTAAACGAGCGTCAAAAAGAATATACGCATGATATGAATGCGGCGAGTGAGAAGCTGCTCGGGCTTATCAATGATATTCTTGATTTGGCCACATTGGAGGCGGGTTATATGGATATGAGCCGCGCGGATGTATCCATTTATACACTTGTCACGGACGTAAAAGAGCTGGTGAGCGAGTGGGCGCGTAAAGGCTCAATCGAAATTCATGTCTCGTGCGCCAAGAATATTGGCAAGATTAACGCAGATGAAAAGCGCCTTAAACAGGCGCTGGTCAATGTCATTCGCAATGCGATCAATTTCACCCCTGAGGGTGGTAAGATCGAGATCGCCGCGAAAAAGCTGAAAGAAGGCATTGAGATTGCTGTTATCGATAATGGTGTTGGCGTTGATAAGGAAGATAAAATGCGCATCTTCGAGCCATTCGAACGCGCACATGGTGGGGTGCAAGATGGTCGTCAAACACGATCTGGTGCTGGTTTAGGTCTTGCTTTGGTGAAAAATATTATATCAGTGCACGGTGGTGAAGTGAGCCTTGAGAGCGAGCCGGGACAGGGCACTACAGTCACAATATTCTTGCCGCATACATCAATTGCGACGCCTTTAAAAATCATGAAAACAGGCTAGATTTATTCCTCGGGTTTGCCGCTGGTTGTGCCATCAGCGCCATAGCATTCGGCCCAGGTTATAACGCCACTATCATCTGCTCTGCGCTGGCCTTTGATTGTGATTGTGCCACTGTCAACGCGTGAGTAGCATTCAAATACGGGGAAAAGTGTGCGTAAAGTCAAGCGGAGTGAGCGATTCGGGAAGAATGGGCCGTAAGAGCAATATTCTTCCTGCTCGCCGGTTTTTAAGCGAAAATTGGAGCGGTGGCTGGCAAGCACATTATCATCTGGTCGCATATAATTTGCTGTATCCATACTGCCGATGACTGTATAAGCAGCCTCATTTTTTACTGCAAAGCATATGGGGTCTTGAGTAATATCTAATTTAGCATTGAATTGATCCGCGTCCTGCGCATAAGCTATATGCGGCAGTGCGGCAAATGCAATCAACGCTATTAAAGCTTTTCTCATAAGTTAATTATAACAAATTTAGGGGTTTTTACCTAGAAATAAACACAATAATATAGGCATAAGAGAATCGATAGAATGTTGCAATATTTAACTAAATCCGAATATGAAACTGAACAAGCCGCCCGCGCTTTTGCACCTCGCTTGAAAGAGGGTGACCTCATTTACCTCAATGGTACGCTGGGCATGGGTAAAAGCGTTTTTGCCCGTGCGCTTATTCGCATGCTTTGTGATGATGAAGCTATGGATGTTCCGAGCCCGACTTTTACGTTGGTACAAGAATATGAAGGGGTGGATTTTCCTGTCTTTCATTATGATCTTTACCGTATTGAGGATGAGGAAGAGATTTTTGAGCTTGCTTGGGAGGATGCTCTATATTGCGGGGTGACGATTGTTGAATGGCCTGATAGGTTGGGGCGGTATAAACAAAAGCCTGCTTATGAGATTACGATAACTGCGGGTGATGACGCGAATTTCAGGGAGATAATAATTGAGCCGATCAAAACCTGATGAAGCCTTCATTCTGGCTGCCGGTCTCGGTACAAGGATGCGTCCGTTAACCGACCATATCCCCAAGCCCATGGTCGTGGTTGCGGGCGAACCTCTGGTTGATCATATTACCCATGATTTACGTGATGTCGATGTTAAAAGATGCGTGGTAAATACGCATTACAAGGCTGAGGTTTTGCGTGATCATCTTGCAAAAGTGCTTGAGCCCGAAATCATTATTTCGCACGAGCCGACATTGCTTGATACTGGTGGCGGGCTGAAGAATGCCCTGCACCATTTTAACAATGATTTCTACATTATCAGTGGCGATTCTTTTTGGCTCGATAATGAGAAGGGAAAAATGCTTTCTGATTTAGCTGCACAATGGGATGCACAAAAGATGGATATTCTCATTGCTTTGCAAGCTGTTGATCGTATGACACTTACACGTGGTGTCGGTGATTATGATCTGGATGAGCAGGGGCGCGCGGTGCGTAGTATGGATAAAAGCGGCGCTTATATGTTTACATCGGTGCGCATAAATTCTAAAGCGATTTTCGACAATACCCCGCCCGTTGGCGAAGCTTTTTCCTACCTCGCGCTTCTAGATCGTGCGCAAGAGCAAGGGCGTCTATATGGCATGGTTTATGAGGGTGATTGGCACCATATTTCAACGCCTGAGGATTTGACGGCGGTAAATCAATCGCTGCAAAACGGGTGATCATGACACAAAAAATTGAAAAAGGTCTGTATTCTATTGCACCGGGAAAGCCGTTTCTGGATGTATTGGCGAAGTCTTTGCTTGATGGCGCAATCGTCCCCCTTGATCAACTGGCTGGGGTTGAGATTTATCTACCAACCCGCCGCGCGTGTCGTATGCTGCAAACTGCATTGTTAGAGCAGGCCGAGGATAAAGCGCTGATTATGCCACGCCTTAGTCCCTTGGGCGATGTAGAGGAAGAAGAGCTATCGATCTTGTCGGGTATGACGGATATGGAATTTTCGCTCGCGCCTGAAATGTCGCCATTAAAACGCCAGCTATATTTGGCCAAAGCGATCAGAGCGAAAGGCGATGATCTTAGCTATGATCAAATGCTGGAATCGGCAGCAGCGCTCGGGCGTTTGATGGATCATATCTATACGCAAAATCTGGATATAAAAGATCTGGCTACTCTGGTTCCTGATTTATATTCTGAGCATTGGCAGGTGACGCTGGAATTTTTAAAAATCATAAGCGAAAACTGGCCAACCATTTTACAGGCTGAGGGACGATTGGATCGCGCGGATCGGCGCAATATTTTGATGTTGGCGCAGGCGGAATATTGGCGCAAAAACCCACCATCAGATCCTGTGATTATCGCAGGGACGACAGGCTCTATTCCTGCTACAGCAGAGCTGATGCGCAGCGTAGTTGATCTTCCGCAAGGCTATATTATTTTGCCAGGTCTGGATCATTTAATCGATGAGGAAAGCTGGATTTCGCTCGGCGAAACGCATCCGCAATATGGTTTTTCGCATTTGCTCAATCAGTTGGGGCAAGATCGTGATAGCGTGTGCGAATGGCCGCAAAATATGCCGGATTATGAGGCATATCCGCATGATAAGCGCCTATTGCTGGCGCGCGAGCTTATGCGCCCAGAGGCAACATCTATGAACTGGGCATCGTTGGGGGCGCAAAAAGAGGTTGTAGAGAAAATAAGCTCCACGCTTAAAGGTATTCATGTGCAGCAATGCGATACCGAACGCGATGAGGCGCAGCAAATTGCTTTGATTATGCGCCGCGCATTGGAAGATGAAACGCAAACTGCGTGCCTGATTACGCCGGATCGTGCATTGGCAAAGCGCGTGAAAGCGGCCTGTGCGCGGTGGGATATTGTGATTGATGATTCTGCGGCCTCGCATGTTTTGGCCAGTGATATCGGCCTTTATATGCGCGAGATTATACGCTGCGTGAATGAAGGGGTTGCGCCGTCTTCGCTTTTATCACTTGTGCGACACCCATTATTCGGGCGTGCGCTTGATACTCATATACTCTCTGAGCGTTTGTCTGCACTCGATATCGCATTGCGTGGCAGTCGCCCGCAATCGGGATTTCAGGGGCTTCGCCGTCATATCCGCGCACATGAACGCTTGGCGCAAGGCCATCGTGAAAAGGCCCTGCATTTCCTGGATGAAATCGAGGTGCGCCTCAAGAATTTGTGCGCCCTATCATCTGGCAAACATAGCTTTCATGCATTTGTGAATGCGCATTTATTGGCTTCGGAAAATTTACTGCTGTCAGAGAGTGAGGGGAAAGAGCATACCCGTATTTTATGGAGTGGTGCGGCGGGGCAAAGTGCGAGTGATCTGTTCTCGCGTTTGCTTGAAAATGCTGCTCATGCCGATAATTTAAGCTTAGAAGAATATGGGCGTGTTATCGAGATTTTCATGAAAAATGCTCAAGTGCGGATAAGTGCGGGAACGCATCCGCGATTGCAAATTCTCGGGCAGTTGGAGGCGCGGATGCTGCAAACTGATATTGTTATTATGGGCGGTTTGAATGAAGGGATATGGCCTGCTGAGGCTGAGGTTGATCCGTGGATGTCCCGCCCGATGCGCAGCCAATTCGGCCTTCCCGGTGTTGAGCGCTCTATTGGTTTGGCGGCCCATGACTTTGTGCAGGCTTTTTGCGCGAAGAAAATATATATTACACGCTCTTTGAAAAACGCGAACGCGCCGAGTGTGCCTTCGCGCTGGCTGCAGCGTTTTGAAGCGGTTCTTCTGGCCTGTGATTTGGGTAAATTAAGTGATCTTGAAGATACAGAAATTTCATATCTTGCAAAATATATGGATCATACAAAAGAGTATAAACCTGTTGAGCAACCAAAGCCGGCACCGCCTGTGCACGCGCGTCCGCGTCGCATATCAGTAACGGAGGTAGAGACGTGGCTAAAGGATCCATATTCCATTTATGCCAAGAAAATACTGGGTCTTAAAAAACTAGATGATCTTGAGAAGGATGCCGATGCCGCATTGCGCGGAAAAATTTTGCATGCTGTGCTCGAGCGTTTTGTTGAACGTCATCGTACGAACTTGCCCTATGATTCTCAAGATATTCTTATGCAGATTACTTATGAGATACTTGAGGAGGAGGGGGAGGATATTAGTGCTTGGGCGCTGCATATTCCAAGGCTAGAGCGTATATTCTCTTGGTTTTTCGAAAAAGAAAAAAGTTGGCGTGACGATGGGTATGCCAACAATATTCGCGAGGGCGCAGGGCAGATTAGCCTTCAAACCGAGTTGGGTGAATTCATTTTGCATGGTCGCGTTGATCGCATAGATAAGAGTGCCATTGGGCAGGCTGCGATCATGGATTATAAGAGTAGCGCTGGTAATTTGAACAAGAAGAAATTTAAGAGTGGAGATTTGCCACAATTGCCGATCGAGGCATGGATGTTGGAAGAGGGCGGCTTCACTATGCCCGCTGTACCCACCGAGCGTCTTGTTTATTGGGCGATGAGTGGCGGGAAAGATGCGGGCAGTGAAATAACAATAGAAGGTGATGATGTGCGCGGTGCGATTGATATTGTGCGCGATGGTTTATTATCTTTGATAAGAGATTTTGAGCGCGAAGATATGCCTTATTACAGTCTACCACGTGCGGATAAGGTGCCGCGCTTTAACGACTACCTTCACCTCTCCCGTCATGCGGAATGGATTGCGTTAGACGAAGCGCAGGAGGATTACGAATGAGTATGCCGCAGCAAAAAAGTGAAGCATCGCGCCGTCAATCCTTAGCCTCTAACCCTTATAGTAGTGTCTGGGTTGGGGCATCGGCGGGTACAGGTAAGACCAAGGTTTTGACTGATCGCGTGCTGCGGTTGCTATTGCCTGATGCAGATGGGCAAGGAGCATCAGACGCGCACAAAATTCTCTGCCTGACTTTTACCAAAGCCGGCGCGAGTGAAATGTCTAACCGTATTTCTGGCATCTTGAGCAAATGGGCGGTGCAGGATGAGGCAAAGCTGCGTCAGACATTGGCCGATTTACTGGACACTGAGCCGAGTGATAAGCAGATTGAGGCGGCGCGTAAATTATTTGCCGGTATCGTCGATATGCGTGATGGCTTGAAGATCATGACCATCCACTCTTTTTGTCAATCCGTTCTTGGTCGCTTTCCTTTGGAGGCAGGTTTGTTACCGAATTTCCGTCTTGTAGATGAGGTGCAGGCCGCTATTTATAAAAAGCAGGCGCTGCGAAAAACGCTTGATTTGTGCAGGGATGATGAAGAGTTGAGTGCGGTTCTTGCGCGGCTGGCGAGTGTTGTGCGTGATGATGATCTGGAGAAGTTGTTTAGCAAAATAATTTCAGAGCAGCGATCTTTTAAAGAGATACTGGAAAAGAACTTTGGGCTGGATGGTTTGTATACCGCATTGTGCGCGATGGCCGATGTGCCTGCGGGCACGAATCCGGAGGATATTTTACTTGATTCCTGTGATGATAAATTCGTTACGCCTGAGCTGAAAAATATTGTGGACGCAATGTCAGAAAGCCGTAAACCGACAGATGTTAATGCGGCGACCGTTATGCTGCCTTGGTACGCATTATCCCAAAAATTAAGGGCAAAATCTGCGAATTTTAATGCATACTATAAATCATTGATCACAGATTCAAAAAATACGCCAAGAGTACTCCCAACAGCTGATATCATCAAAATATATCCCGATGCCAAAGACGTTTTAGCCAAAGAGGCGCAGCGCCTTATCGATGTTCGCGATTGTGTTCACCGTCTTCACTGTGTGCATTATACTCTTGATTTGTGCCGCATGGCTGAGGTGTTGCTTGGGGAATATGCGCGTATAAAAAAATATTTCGGTGTTGTGGATTTTGATGACATCATTTTGAAGACATTAGAGCTGATGCGCGGTAAAAATGCGAAAGGTCAGGCCAATATCGGTTGGGTTCAGTATAAGCTCGACCAAGGTTTGGATCATATCCTCGTTGATGAAGCGCAAGATACGAACCCTGAACAGTGGAGCATTATAGAGAGCCTTAGCGATGAATTTTTCTCAGGTGATGGCGCGCGCAATATAAACCGCACAATTTTTGTGGTGGGGGATGAAAAGCAATCTATCTACTCGTTCCAGCGCGCATCACCGGCTGATTTTCATGAAATGTATGATAATTTTTCAAACAAGGTTGTTGAGGCCGGAAAGGTATGGACGCCAGTACATCTTAATACATCTTTCCGCACTACATCGGCAGTTTTGCGCAGTGTGGATGCAGTATTTTCTAGGCCTGAAATGCAAGAAGGTGTGTCGAAAGAGCCGATTATTCATGTGCCGCATCGCGCTCAACAGGCCGGACGTGTAGAGCTTTGGCCGCTTTATGTTACAGATAAAAATGATGATGAAAGTGATTTATGGTCGCCAATTACAACCGAAGCATCGCAGCAAAGTGGCGGGCAAAAGTTGGCTAAGGTCATTGCAGAACGCATTTCGGAAATGGTGCATGGTAGAGAAATTTTACCATCGCGCGGGCGTGCGATAGAACCTAAAGATATTATGATTTTGGTGCGTCGTCGCGGTGCATTGGTTGCGCAAATATCCAAGGCGTTGAAGAATGCGGACGTTCCTGTCAGTGGCCTTGATCGCCTTGTCCCTGCACAACAATTGGCTGTGCAAGATTTGTTGGCGGCTGCAAAATTCGCGCAATTTACTGGAGATGATCTTACATTTGCCTGCTTCCTTAAATCCCCGATTATCGGTCTCGATGAGCAATCGATTTTTGATATTTCTTATGGACGAAAAGGAAGCCTGTGGGAGGCTTTGCGCGCGCAAGGAGATGTTGAAATTGTGCGCTATTTGGAACAGATTATCGCCCTTGCAAAGGGCAATGATATTTACGCTTTTTTCAGTTTCCTGTTGCAAAAATCATGTCCAGGAAGTGCGGTGAGCGGTCGTCAGGCAATGATCAGGCGTTTGGGTGTTGATAGTCATGATGCGCTGGATGAATTTTTGAACTCTGCACTTCAGGCGCAACAAATGGGTGCTATTTCCTTGCAACAATTTGTGTTTGAACAAGAGCGCGTGGGCACTGAAATAAAGCGTGAAATGGATGAAGGGCAAAATCAGGTGCGTATTCTGACCGTTCACGGTTCGAAGGGGTTGGAGGCGCCGATTGTATTTCTGCCGGACACCACTAGCGCCGGGCGTGGTGCGAATTCCAAAGCTGAGGCGCGTTTGTTGTGGCCTAATAAGCTGGCTAAGCTCGATCTTCCTTTTTGGAAACCCAATTCGAATTTCAACAATTCTTTCTTCACGAATGCGGCTGGTGAATTTGATGCCACACAGGATCAGGAGAGGCGCCGTTTGCTTTATGTTGCAATGACGCGGGCCGAGGATCGATTATATATCTGTGGAGCGCAAGGCAAGAACGCAATTGATAAGAACTCTTGGTACAATATGGTCAAAGACGGGCTTGCGGATGCGCCCGATGTGGTCGAGCATGAAGATGGGAGATTGATTTTGGATGTGCCTATGGCTGCGAATGTTGCACCTGACAGACCCGATAAGGCGCAGCAAGGTGAGAAAGAGATATACGAAATACCTGATTGGGTGCATGCTCCACTGCCCGAAGAGAATCCATTATCGCAAGATTATCTTGCGCCATCCAAGCTGGCCGAGGTTGCGATATCGCCGCGTGAAGGGGGTAAGGCCAAGCGTTTCTTACGTGGTAACCTAACGCATAAGTTGTTGCAGTTGCTGCCGGATATGGCCAAGGACAAGCATGAAGACGCGATGCGCTCATATCTTAGGCATTACGGAGCCGACCTATCAGAGGATGTGCGCGAGAATATATTCGAAGAGATATCTGCGATCCTGAATAATCCTGATTTCGGTCGCCTTTTCGGACCAAACAGCCGCGCCGAAGTCCCGATTAGCGCGCGTGTTGAGGGTAAGGGCATCATTAGTGGTCAAATTGATCGCCTGTTTATCAGTAATGATGAAGTTTTTTTTGTTGATTATAAAACCAACCGTCCATCGCCGCTTGATCCGGCAGATATTGCACCCGCTTATATCCTGCAAATTCAAGCTTATGGCGACGTATTGGCACGGCTCTATCCGGAGCGTAATATACGGGGCGCATTGCTTTGGACCGATAGTCCACGAATTACAGAGATTGATTTACACCACAAGCCTTGACGTAAACGGATTCGACCTCATATTGTATGTAGCATAGGGTTCAATAATATTTTTTAGAAAAGGGGCGTAAATGTCTAGCGTAGCTGTAAATGATGCAGAATTTGAAAGCGAAGTTTTAAAATCCGATCAGCCTGTTTTGGTTGATTTTTGGGCAGAGTGGTGCGGGCCATGTAAGCAGCTTTCGCCTGTGGTTGATGAATTGGCGGATGAGCTGAAAGGCAAGGTCAAGGTCGTTAAAGTTAATATTGATGAAGCCCCTGAGGCACCGACAAAATATGGCGTGCGCGGTATTCCGACATTGATGATCTTCAAAGGCGGTGAGTTGGTGGACACCCGCGTTGGAGGAATGCCTAAATCTCAATTATCTGAGTGGGTTGAAGGCAAGCTTTAAACGCTAAACCTATTTTAATTTTATATTTTTGTAAGTCGCGATTGATGTTTCATTCGCGGCTTTCTATTTTGTGGTTTCTATTTTGAGCAAAGCTTCTTTGCGCTCTATTCCGCCGGCATAACCTGTTAGCTTGCTATTCTTACCAATGACACGGTGGCATGGAATGATAATAGCCAGATGGTTAGAGGCGTTTGCCCCTGCTACGGCGCGTACTGCAGTGGGCTCGGTGAGCATTTCGGCTTGCTCTGTATATGAGCGTGTTTCGCCATAGGGGATGGTTTGCAGGGCTTTTAACGCGCTTTGCTGGAAGAGCGTGCCGCAGAGTTTTATGGGCACGGTGAATTCGTGAAGTTTGCCCTTAAAATAGGCGCTGAGCTCTTGCTCAATATGGTTATGGACTTCAACGCGTTGGTCTAAGATTTGCGCATTGTTATGTTGGAGAATGCGCGCTATTTGTTT
Organism: Micavibrio sp.; assembly: GCA_019634145.1. GTDB lineage: Bacteria > Pseudomonadota > Alphaproteobacteria > Micavibrionales > Micavibrionaceae > TMED27. The sequence goes on from JAHQVU010000048.1 coordinate 31,134, forward strand.
ATCGAAATTTTTACGATCTCTGAATTCCAGCAGAAATAGAGCGGTTTCATCCGCCAAAGCAACCATTTCGCCTAAAGGCGTATCAATCATTTGGCGGAAGAGCGATTTTATCATTATTTGCTAATTTCAGAGGACAGTACCATGATCATCTGGCGTCCTTCTAGTTTAGGCTCGAGATCTGTTTTAGAGATGTCGGAAAGCTCTTCTTTCATACGTTTGAGAAGATCTAAACCGATATCCTGGTGAGCCATTTCACGGCCACGGAATCGCATGGTTACTTTAACTTTGTCGCCGTTTTGTAGGAATTTTCTTGCGTTTCTCATTTTAACATTATAGTCGTGTTCTTCAATACCCGGGCGGATTTTGACTTCCTTAACATCTACGGTCTTTTGATTTTTACGGGCTTCGGCGGCTTTTTTCTGTTGTTCGTATTTGTATTTGCCGTAGTCAAGAATTTTACATACTGGGGGTGCTGCACCAGGAGAAACCTCTACCAGATCAAGACCTGCGTCCTCTGCGAGTTTAATGGCTGTGGTTGTCGGCATGACACCTAGCATATCGCCATTCTCATTTATTACGCGAACCTCATCCGATTTAATGTCTTCATTAATGCTCGGCCCGTCATCCTTACGTTGCGGTGGTCTCATTGGTCTTGCGATGGTCGTCTCCTATGTGCTGTTAATCCAGTTTAATATTATAGCGCACTTCACGTGTTATAAGCTAATTAATACGGCGCTTTACACTCTTTTGCAAGAGCTTCTATTGCGCTATCCAAGCTTTCTACACTCTGTGCTTGTGAGCCCAAACGCCTGATGGCAACTGTTTGTTCCTCGGCTTCGCGTGCGCCGATGGCATAAAGTACCGGCACTTTTCCTACGGCTGAATGCTCGCGTACTTTGTAATTGATCTTCTCGTTACGAATATCGAGATGGGCGCGTATGCCTGCGGCACGGAGCTTTTCATACACTTGTGTGGCGTATTCATCGGCGCTGCCTGTAATGGTGGCGACCACACATTGTACAGGCGCCAGCCATAGGGGGAAGCGTCCTGCGAAGCTCTCGATCAAGAGGCCGATAAAGCGCTCGAATGTGCCGAAGATGGCTCGGTGAATCATCACGGGGCGGTGCTTATCTCCGTCCTCTCCGATATAGCTGGCATCAAGGCGTTCTGGAAGAACGAAATCGAGCTGACATGTGCCCATTTGCCATGAGCGGCCAATTGCATCGCGCAGGTGAAATTCGTATTTCGGGCCATAGAATGCGCCTTCGCCCGGGGCATATTCGAACTCAATGCCTAGGGTGTTAAGCGCCTCGGCCATTGCGTTTTCGGCGCGGTCCCATGTCTCGTCATTTCCTGCGCGCAGCTCCGGACGGGTGGCGAGTAGAACCTTCAAATCGGTAAAGCCGAAATCCTTGTAAACCGCATAAAACAGCTCGATAAAGCGTTTTACTTCTGACAAAATTTGATCTTCACGACAGAACACATGCGCATCATCCTGCGTCATTTGGCGTACACGCATCAGGCCGTGCAGAGCGCCGTGTGCTTCGTTTCTGTGACAGCATCCCATCTCGGCCATGCGGATAGGCAGATCACGGTAGGATTTTAGCCCTTGCTTGAAAATCTGGACGTGGGCGGGGCAATTCATGGGTTTAAGTGCCATAAATTCTTTTGGCTCTTCCTTAAAGACGGGGCCGTCTTCGTCTGTGTTGGGCACAACATCGGGCACAACAAACATATTTTCGCGGAATTTTCCCCAGTGGCCACTGGCTTCCCACATTTTTTGATCCATCAATTGCGGGGTTTTTACCTCGACATAGCCATCATCGGTGATGCGGCGGCGGATATATTGCTCCAGCTGTTGCCAGATCGTGTAGCCTTTGGCGTGCCAGAAAACAGAACCTTGAGCCTCACTTTGGAAGTGGAAGAGATCCATTTCTGCGCCGATTTTACGGTGGTCACGTTTTTCGGCCTCTTTAAGCTGAGTGAGATATTCCTTGAGCTCTTTATCATTTCTCCAAGCAGTCCCATATATACGGGTGAGCATGGCGTTGTTGCTATCGCCGCGCCAATATGCGCCCGCCACTTTCATCAGCTTGAAAACGCCGACATGCTTAAGGGAGGGTAAGTGAGGGCCGCGACATAAATCGATAAAATCGCTATCGCCTTGCGTGTAGAGCTGGAAGCCGTCTTCTTGGTCAGCGCGGTTGACGATGTCGACCTTATAAGGCTCACCGCGTTTTTCGAAGGCTGCAATCGTATCAGCCTTAGAATTCAGGCTTTTATTAATCGGCGCATTTGTTTCTTTGAGCTTGCGCATTTCCTTTTCGATCTTGGCCAGATCATCTTCAGAAAGCGGCTCTTTAAATTCAACATCATAGTAAAAGCCGTTTTCGATTGTGGGGCCGATGGCCAGCTTGGCGTCCGGATACAGGTTTTTTACCGCGCGTGCCAGAAGCTGCGCTGTCACTGTGTGGCGCATGATCTCAAGGCCTTCATCGCTGTCAAGCTTGATGATGGAGAATTGTGAATCTTGGGTGATCGGGTCGCATAAATCGCGCTGCTCGCCATTTACCTTCACCGCAATCGATGCTTTGGCCAAAGATTTGGCGATGCTCTCGGCGATTTCTAAACCTGTTACGCCAGCCGCATATTCACGCGTTGCGCCGTCTGGAAGGGTGATTGTAATCTTCTCTACGTTTTCTTGGATCATATTCTTAATTTCTGCATTTATCATGGCAGGTTAATTAACAATAGATTTGGCCCCATGCCAAGAGATAATATAGCGAAAATTATATTGAGCGCATTTTGATTAAGAACTCATCGACGCGTTGTTGCAGGCCCTGCGAATTTCCAGTTAAATCAAGAGCAGTATCCAGCATCGTTTGCGAGGATACACCGGTTTCTTTCGCGGCTGTTTGAACACCAATAATGTTAACGGAAACCTCCTGTGTGGCTGCGGATTGTTCCTGGACGGCATTTGATATTGACGTGCTGATCTCGTTAACGTTGACGATGACTTCTGAGATTTGTTTGATCGCAGAAGCCGTTGATTTACTCACATCTTGAATGTTTTTGATTTGGGATGTGATTTCTTCGGTGGCTTTGCTGGTCTCGGCTGCCAATGATTTTACCTCGGCGGCCACTATCGCAAATCCTTTGCCCGCTTCACCTGCGCGTGCGGCCTCCATTGTGGCGTTTAGCGAGAGGAGGTTGGTTTGGTCGGCAATGTCAGAGATCAGAGATGTAACCTCGCCGATTTTTGTTGCGGCTTCTATAAGGCTGAAAACCAGTGTTTCTGAGCGTTGAGCTTCCATCACGGCATTCGATATTATGGTTGATGAATGATTAATCTGCTCGGAAATGTTATTAACCGATGTGGAAAGCTCTTCTGTCGCGGCCGATACGGTGTTGGATTGCACGCTGGTTTCCTCTGCGGCGGCGGATAGTGTTTGTGCGGTGCCTTGCATATCAGTGGCGGATTTGACAACGACGCTTACCAAGCCGGAGACATTTTGTTCAAAATCATTAGCGAGCAGCTTGTTTTCTTCCTTACGCGGGGTAAGGTCTGTGGCGAATTTTGTCACCATATAAGGCTTGCCGTTTTCATCGAATATGGGGTTGTAAGAAGCCTCGATCCAGATTTCTTTGCCGCCTTTTCCAAGGCGCTTGTATTGTGCGGCGAGGAATTTACCGGTGTTAAGGGTTTTCCAAAAGTCTTTATATTCCTGACTTTTCGCGAATTCAGGCTCTGCGAACATGCTGTGATGCCTACCTTTTACTTCGTCGAGAGAATATCCCATTACGCTCAAGAAATTTTTATTGGCGTCGATGATTGTTCCGTCCATATTGAATTTAATGACTGCTTATGAGCGATTGATGGCGGCGACAAGGGCTTCATTATCTTTGATTTTTTCGTCGTCAATCCATGTATAGGTTGCGCCTATATTCTGGTTTTTGGTGTTAAATAGTGGCGTTACTTTTAGGGTTAGTGCAAGATTTCCAATATTTAATGCAAAGCTATTCTTTTGATTACGGGATGCTATGTGTTTTTTTTCTTGCTGCAAGGTTTTGTGTATTTGGAATATGTTTTTGTCTATCACGCTGGCAGCAGAAAAGGATTGGTCTTCATTTTTAAATGCGTTTTTATGGCGGTTAAGAAATGAGTCCATGGCTTCGTTGGTAAGGATAATTATGTCGTTATTATCGGTGACCATCATGGCGGTATCGCAAGCTTTTAATGCGGCAAGTGCGATTTTTCCATCATTTGAATTTGCTTTGATGTTCGTGTTGGAGTGACTGCTCTTTTTTCTTAGCGCTCATGCATAGCGTTACTGACCGTTTTGACAAACGGCTTAAGAAGATATTGCATGACGGTTTTTTCACCTGTCAAAATATCGGCTGTTGCAACCATACCGATTGTAATCGGAAGGACCTCGCCTTTTCTCTTTAGCTCACTTTCATAGGTTCTGAGGCGTACGCGATAGAAGCTGTTGCCTTCTTCATCTTCGACCGTATCGGCTGAAATATCGATCAGCTCGCCTTCAAGGCCGCCATAGATTGAAAAATCATAGGCGCTGATCTTTATTACAGCCTGTTGGCCGGGGAAAATAAAGGCGCGATCGGAAGGGCGAACTTTTGCCTCTACGATAAGCTGGTCGTCTTTAGGAACGATTTTGATCAAATCCTCACCCGGGCGCACAACGCCGCCGACGGTGTTGATGGTGATGTCCTGAATCGTCCCATCAACAGGGGATTTTAGCTCTGTCCGGCCTTCACGGGCGCGTAGGGCGTTCAAGCGCTCTTTAATCTCGTTCATCTCGATGAGTTTGGTTGAGAGCTCGGCCTGTGCCTGTGCTTTGGCGCTGGATTGTACCTCGTTCAGGCGTGCTTTGGCTTCTTGTATTGAGGATTTTACACGCGGTAGGGACGAGGTATAGCTGTTAAGTTCGGCACTTTTTTCTTTGATCGAGCGCTCTAGTTGTAGTAATTCGAGCCTGGGTGCAGATCCACGCTCGACCAGCGGACGGATCATCGATGCTTCTTGCCTTTGCAGGGCGATTACGCCGCGTGTGTCGGAAATGCGGGTATTGAGCTCGCGCACTTCTTGCTCTCTCTGGCTAAGTTGTTGATCAAGAACATTAATCTGTCCTTGAATGGATTGTTGGTTTGCACGAAAAGCATTCATTTCTTCGGTGACGGATGAGGGCGCACCTTTGATGACTTCTTCGGGGAATTCGACTGTGCTTTTCCCTTCCGCCTCGGCTTGTAGGCGGGTGATTGAGGCCATCAAACCCCAGTAGCGGGCGCGGTTTGCGCCGAGGTCGGAGGAGGCTTCGGTCGCGTTCAGACGCACCAGCACTTGTCCGGCCTTCACTTCATCGCCTTCACGGACTAAGAATTCTTCAACTGTTCCGGCGTCAAGGCTTTGTAGGGCTTGTACTTCAGAAGAGGGGATGATTTTTCCCTCGCCGCGTGTGACTTCATCGAGTTTTGCGAAGTTTGCCCATACGATGAAAATCACAATGAACGAGGCGATCGCCATCAGGAGGAAATGCTGGGACAGCTTCATTTCATCATCAACGTCGAATTTGGAAAGGGCATGAGCATGAATGCGGCCTACTTGTTCTTTTGCCCAGTTTTCCTGCACCTTGTTCCATTCTTCGGTGTCGTTGATGGTTTTATTTTTATCTTTATTATTGGTTTCTTCGGCAGTTTTTTTGCGGCGCTCGGCCAGCTCCTCGGGCGTGACTTTTTCAGTCGCTATTTTGCCGATTTTTTCTTTTTTACTCATGGCTTAAACTTCCGTATTTTCTGCGGCTGTACCAAATTCGCGGGCTTGTAGCTTGCGGATGACTTCATCTTTCGGCCCATAGGCGATAAGGCGGCCACGATCAATGAGGATCAATTTATCAACAAGGCTCAGCATTGCGCCTTTGTGCGTGATGAGAATGGTCGTCTTATTCTCGCACAATGTGTCCAGACGCTTCTTCAGGCGGTTTTCTGAGGCCGGGTCCATCGATGCGGTCGGCTCGTCCAAAACTAGAATTGGGGGATCATAGAGCAGGGCGCGGGCAATCGCCACAGCTTGACGCTGACCGCCGGAGAGATTTTCGCCGCGCTCACCGACTTGTGTGTCAAGACCGGCAGATGAATCGCGCAGGAATTCCATCACGCCAGAAAGCTCAGCGGCTTTGACGACAGCGCGGTCAGGCGCGGTTTCGTGCCCCATTGTGATATTATCGCGTACCGAGCCGAAGAAGAGCTGCGGGCTTTGTTGGACAGCGCCGATATTGCGGCGTAGGTCACCGGGGTCGATCTGGCGAACGTCCGTGCCGTCAATTTGGACAGAGCCTGATGTCGGCTCGTAAAGGTTGATGAGTAAGCGCTCAAGGGTGGTTTTCCCTGAACCGACTGCGCCAATGACGCCGACTTTTTCACCGGGCTCGATTGTGAAATTCAGGCCATTGACGGCTGGCGTTTGCTGGCCGGGATAGTTAAAGACCACCTCGCGGAATTCAACGCGACCTGTGACGTGTTGTTGTGTGATGAAATGCTTACCCTTTGGGCGCTCGACATTTTTCTTCATCAAATCATCAAGCTGGGCAAGGGCTTCGCGGGATTGGCTGAGGCGGGTCATTAGGCCTGCTACTTGCGCGAGTGGGCCCATGGCCCGCCCTGAGAGGATAACGGATGCGATCAAGCCCCCCATGGTCAGCTCACCTGCGATAATCAAATGTACGCCGACCACTACGATAACGGCGCTGACTAATTGCTGGATGAACATCGCCCAGTTTGAGGCAAAAGATGCGATCTGGCGCGATTTTACGGATGTTTTGGAGGCTTTTTCGGTCAGCTCTTCCCATCGGCGCTGTGTGTGGCCTTCGGCGGCTTGAACCTTTACGGTTTCGAGGCCGATGATGGTCTCGAAGAGAAGGGCGTTTTTCAGTGCGCTCTCGTTTAGGGATTGCTTGATAACCTTGCGCAATGGGCCCTGCAACAAGAAGCCCATGCCCACGATAAGTGGGATTGCAGCAATTGGCACAAATGCGAGTGGTCCTGCCAATATGGCGATAAACAGGATGTAGAGTAGTACGAACGGCAGGTCGATGAGAGCGACCATCGTGGCCGAGGTGAAGAAATCACGCAGTGTTTCGAATTCTTTCATGTTCGAGGCTAGCACGCCTGCACTTGGCGGACGATCGGTCATTGTCATGCCGAGGATTTGCTCGAAGAGCTGCGCCGATATAGCGATATCGGCTTTTTTTCCTGCATAATCAAGGAAGTGTGCGCGTAAATTTCGCAGCATAAAGTCGAAGAAATAAACAACCAAGATGCCGCCGAACAGCACCCAAAGCGTATCGAGTGCGGCTTCGCCGTTGGGCACAACCCGGTCATAGACGTTCATGATAAATATCGAGCCTGCAACGCCGAATAAATTGACGATGATGGCGGCAACCACGACTTCGGAGTAGAGCGTTTTATTCTTCCAGAATTGTGCCCAGAACCAATTGCGGCCTGTATCGATTTCGGCAGGGCCGGCGCGGTCATCACTGCGCGCGATGGGGCGCAGGAAGAAGGCATACCCGGCATAAATTTTTTCAAATTCTTCGCGGGGCAGCCGGATTTTTTCGTCCGGCGTTTCGGGGAATTGAACGATAAAGAAAGCGTTTTCTTTTTCATTTTCAACGGCCCAGACGATGCAGGATTGTGTTTCGTTGAGGGCGGCTATGCACGGCAAGTTGGGCGCGATGATGAGTGATTCAACGTTGCGCTCGGTTAAGCTGGCGGTCAAATCGGCGCGCTCTGCCGCGCGGATGAATAGGGATGGTGTTATGCCATCTTTGGGGATAGGTAGACCAGCGGTGAGGGCATCGGTGCTGGTGCGGCGACCATAATATCCGGCCAGTTGGCAAAGGCTCGCGACCAATGGCATTTTGATCGAAAGGCGGTCGGCTTGCAGTGGCCATCCGTCAACATGATCTTCTGCTGGAAGGTTTTGCGCGGTTGCGGCAGCGGATTGATCAACGCCCGCTACGGCTTGTTTTGTATTTGGATTTTTTGCGCCAGAGGGGGGCGGTGTGTCCGATTTCTTTTTGCTCACCGTAAATTCGACCTTTCAATTCTCTCAAATCACCATGAAGAGGGGGATCGAGGATAGAAAAGCCCGGGAATTAACGGGCTTCCATCTTCTCGTCTGTAGACCAGAGCTCATCAGAGGCAATTTTGCTCTCTCTAGGATACTCGAGTTCTAGGGCAGGAAGCAAGGAACCTTTCAGTGCTAAAAGACGATAAACAGCAAAGATTTCAAGAAACTCTGCGTTAATCGTGTTGGAGCGTGAAACGAATAGCTCATTTTGTGCATCGAGAACGTCGAGAAGTGTACGACGATCAAGGCTGAACTGGTCTTTATAGGCTTTTACCACTTCGGTGTTTGCATCAGCTTGCGCTGCAAATTCGCGTGCACGCTCGCCTGCTGAAATCATGGATGCCCAAGTCTGGCGTACATCGTTTTCAACGCTGCGGGATACATCGGCGCGGGATTCTTTTGCTTGCTGGTGACGGTGAATAAACTCGCGCGCGCGGGCCATGTCGGCGCCACCGCGGTATAGGTTCCAGTTCATCACAACAAGTGCAGATGCGCTTTTATCAACATCATGCACGCCGTTCAAATCTTTACCTGTACGGCCATTAACCTGAAAATCAACTTGCGGATACATTGTTGATTTTGTTTGCTGTGCTTCTGCATAGGCCACTTCGATATCGGCTTCATGGATATCCAAAGTCGGCGAGTAAGCCAGCGTTTTTTCAACTTCCGCATTTACATCGGCAGATAGAGAATCAAAAGGGATAACTGGCATAGACAATTGGCCCGGCTCATCACCTGTTTCACGGCGATATTGAGATTCTGCAACGCGGAGGGCTTGGCGTGTGTTGGATTCTGTTGCTTTCGCAGCAGCCAGACGGGCTTTCGCTTGCTCGCTGTCGGCTTGTGTAGAACGGCCACCGGTTACGCCTTGCGCGATTTGGTCTAGAATAGAGATGTGATCTTCAACGTTGAGGCGGGCAATCACCAGCAATTGACGCTGACGAAGCACTTCTAGATAAGCCTCAATTATAGAAAGGCCAACGAGTTCGGCAGTTTCGCGCACGCGGTTGGCGGCAGAGGCGATGCGGGCTTGTTGACGGGCAACTTCATACTTGGTTTCAAAACCATCGAAGAGCATCTGTGTGAGTGTCAAGCTTGCATCATAGCGCCATAGATTTTCAGTATCGCTGCCAAGGCCTGAACGTGTGGCTGGGTCATCGCTGTGTTCAAAGCCTGCATCTGTACGCATATCGATGGAAGGCAGGTAAAGGGCTTTACCTTGCTCTAATTCTTCATCGGTTGCGCGGCGGCTGGCGGCGACAACGCCATATTCCGGGTTTGTGGCCAGGCCTGTTGCAACGGCTTCTTTCATTGAAATGCTCAATGATTCATGAAGTCTTTCGTCTTGGGCTTGGGCTGTCATAGCGCCTGCTCCGATGAGGGCCAGCGTTGAAACTGTTAATGCCAGCTTGCGGAATGATTTATTTGTGTTCACGGGTGAAAATCCTTTTTTAATAACTCACAACTCTAATACTTATGTGTCCGTCATATTATCTGTATATAGACTTAATAATCCAAGATATACGTTTCTTGTTATGCCTTTTTTTGATTCGGGATGCAAGGTCTTTGCATAACTTTTTTATAATAATTTTAAGCCAGTAACTTATATATCACTTGCATCGATTCATTAAAACAGCCCCACTTTAAAAGTGAGGCTGTCTTATAATTTATAGCTCTACCTTAGAGGACTTTTTCACCGTTATTGGTGATGTCTTCGATATCGAGACCTGTTACGTGCCGAAGAATAGCAATTTCAACTGCACTTGAGCTTGTACCTGCGCCATCAGCATCAACAGAAATATGGGTGTTGCCATCTTTCTCTGTTGCGAATACGAAGTCGTCAATGCTGTCTTGAAGAGCGTCATAGCCATCAAGCAGAGCTGATACATCGATGTGCTCATAATACTTGTTAAAGTCACCGATTGTATCTACGCCATCTGTTGTTTCCTTGAATACAAATGTGTCTCTGCCGCTACCACCATATAGAAGGTCATCGCCAGCGCCGCCATAGATTACATCTTTGCCTTGTAGGCCATAGATCTTGTCTGCGCCGTCTGTGCCGATCAATACATCGTTATAGCATGTACCAACAATACATTTACCTTCTGGAGGGAGAAGCTCACACTCAGTTTCCAGTGTCAAAACAGCTGTGTCCAGATCACCGTCGAAGTCCTTATAGGTATATTCAAACTGATCTTTGGTTTCACAAATGCCTTCCGGTGTTGTGTATTCAACATTGTTGAGGAGGAAGGATGTTTCGTTCAGGTGCGAGTTATGCACTGAGGTAATATCAATCTGATCGAACAATTTACCACCGAAGTCCGCTGCGTCGAATTCAACTACGATCTTGCCGTCTGTGATGACTGTAGCTCCGATGTTAAACTCGTAATTCTGCTGCGAACCATCTGAGAAGTGCAAAATGAAATCCAGGCCTTTGTTATAGTCATTGGGGCCAATATCAGCGATTGTGAATTTTACTGTTTGTGCGTCCTCTTTAAAGTCGACATCCAGTTTTTCACCATAAGGATAGACCTTATCGCTACCGCCTTCGATACCAATGCCTGAACCGTCCTGGCTATACCATGTCAGATCGTTATTGGTGCTGTTTGTACCTTTAATAACAAAGCCGTTTTTATCCAGCGTTTTGCTCCAACCTGCAACATCGTGCGCATTCGGGTCCAGGGTATATGTCTTAGACCCTGCTGTCGCGTTCACGATTGCCGCATCCAGAACATAATTGTATGAACCGTCTGCTTTTAAGGTCAGTGTACCGAAGTCACCTTTTATCGCTGCTTCGCCAGTTGTCGGGACATCCACAGAGTTTCCGCCGAACGTTACTTTTGTAACCTTGTTTGGAATATCCATTGAATCTTCGTCATTGGATGTTACATCACCGCTGTGTGATTTATCGCCTTTATCGAACTTGGCGTAATCATCATTGGCAACCGGCCCGTCATCTTTTACATCAACGGTGATTGTGCCTGTCGCAGAGTCATCATCGCTATCCAAAACGCTCACGCCGAATTTCAGAGTGATAATGTCGTCAGGATTGCTTGCATCTGCATGATCAAGCACACCAACCAGAGTAAAGTCATATTGGCCTGTTGTCTTGTTCAGGTCGAGGCGGAAGATTTCCGCGCCGTTTGCTGTTCCGACATATGAGTTTCCAACAATAGATAATACAACTGGAACACCATGTGATGTCAGGGCATTGTTCTTGGCGCCTTCAAATGTGACGCTGGATGGGCTTGTTACGTTGAATGTTCCGGGGCCATCACCAAAGAAGTTCGCTGTCACAACGCCGCTGTCGGTATCAACCGGAGCCATATCGGTTTCATCTGTCACCAATTTCTCGGTTTTGATGATGATTGGCGTATCGTCTGTCATGTCCTTGCCGCAAAGCTCGAGAACAGCGTTTGACTGGTCACCGTCACCGTCTTGCAGAACATAGCCGAACTCATCCATAATGCAGTCAGCCACAGGCTGGATCTGAACATCGAAGATGAGGTCGTTATAGTCTTGATCGCTGACTTTTTTCGGCAGGTCTTCGAAACCGATGCGAAGTGTTGTTGGGTCGGTTTCATCTGCAAGACCTGAAACGATGCGCACTGTGCTATCGCCGTTAAGGGCTGTGCTTTCGCCGCGTGTTGTTGTGTGATAGATCGGACCGTTAATGAC